>DATMAP010000142.1:0-6715 GCA_035559835.1 Gaiellaceae bacterium | reverse complement strand
CTCCCGCTTCGCGCGCAGGTAGCGCTCGTTCTCCGGCTTCGGCTCGACCTCGATCGGGACCTGCTCGACCACCCGCAGCCCGAAGCCGTCGAGACCGGTCAGCTTGCGCGGGTTGTTGGTCAGGATGCGGATCGTGGTCAGGCCCAGATCGGCCAGGATCTGGTTGCCGATCCCCCACTCGCGCGCGTCGGCGGGGAAGCCCAGCTCCAGGTTCGCCTCCACCGTGTCCAAGCCGTTCTCCTGCAGCTCGTAGGCCTTGAGCTTGTTCAAGAGCCCGATCCCGCGCCCCTCCTGGGCCATGTACAGGAGGACGCCGCGCCCTTCGGCCTCGATCATCGCCAGCGCCTCCTCGAGCTGCTCGCCGCAGTCGCAGCGCAGGGAGTGGAAGACGTCACCGGTCAGGCACTCGGAGTGGACGCGCACGAGGACGTTCTCCGCGCCGGCGACCTCGCCCTTGACCAGGGCCACGTGCTGCTTGCCGGTCAGCAGCTCGCGGTACGCGATCGCCTGGAACTCCCCGTGCTCGGTCGGAAGGCGCACCGAGACGACGCGCTCGACGAGCTTCTCCGTGCGGCGCCGGTACTCGATCAGGTCGGCCACGGTGATCATCCGCAGGCCGTGCCGGGCACAGAAGGCGGCGAGATCGGGGACGCGGGCCATCGTCCCGTCGTCGTTCATGATCTCGCAGACGACCCCGGCCGGGATCAGCCCCGCCAGGCGGGCGAGATCGACCGCGGCCTCGGTCTGCCCGGCGCGCTCGAGGACTCCCCCGGGACGCGCGCGCAGCGGGAAGACGTGGCCCGGCTGGACGAGGTCGGCGGCGGTCGAGCGCGGGTCGATCGCGACCTGGATCGTCCGGGCGCGATCGTGCGCGGAGATGCCCGTGGAGACGCCCTCGCGCGCCTCGATCGAGACCGTGAAGGCGGTGCCGAGCGGCGTCTCGTTCCGCTCCGTCATCGGCCGCAGCCCCAGCTCGTCGCAGCGCTCGGGCGAGAGGCAGAGGCAGATCAGCCCGCGCGCGTGCGTGGCCATGAAGTTGACCGCCTCCGGAGTGACGAACTGGGCGGCGATGGTGAGGTCGCCCTCGTTCTCCCGGTCGGCGTCGTCGACGACGATGACGAACCGGCCGGAGCGGATGTCCTCGATCGCCTCCTCCACGGTGCAGAAGGGAGAGGTCGTGCCGGGCGTGCGCAGGTCGAGGCTCACGGGCGGATCGTAACGGGGAGGAGGCGCTCGGCGTACTTGGCGAGAACGTCCGCCTCGAGGTTGACCTCCCGCCCCGGGACGAGCGAGGCGAGGGTGGTCGCCCGGAGCGTGTGCGGGACGAGCGCGACCGCGAAGGCGTCCTCGGCGACCGCGGCGATCGTCAGCGACACCCCGTCCACCGCGATCGACCCCTTCTCGACGCAGTAGCGCAGGACGCCCGCCGGCGCCTCGACGACCACGCGCAGCCCTGCGCCCTCCGGCTCGACCGACCGCACCTGCCCGACCGCGTCCACGTGGCCTTGGACGAAGTGGCCGCCGAGCGGCTCGCCCGCCCGCAGCGCGGGCTCGACGTTGACGGCGTCGCCGGGCCGGAGCCGGCCGAGGGTCGTGCGCGCGAGCGTCTCCGGGACGAGGTCGAAGCCGAGACGCGGCGGGTCGGCCGCGACCACGGTCAGGCAGCACCCGTCCACGGCGATCGAGTCGCCCTCCTGCGCGCGCGCCGCCGCCTGCGCGGCCTCCACCACGAGCGTGCGGCCGTCGGGGCCGCCGCCGGTCTCGGCGACGCGCCCCAGCTCGCGGACGATCCCGGTGAACACGCGCGAACCGTACCCCTACGGCTCGTGGACGTACGCCTGCAGCAGGACGTCCTCGCCGACCGCCTTCGCCTCCAGCCGCGAGAGCGAGACGGGCGCGGGCAGGCCGGCGAGCATCCCCGGCCCCTCTCCGGAGAGGCGCGGGGCGACGAAGACGAGCAGCTTGTCGACGAGGTCCTGCTCGAGGAAGGCGGCCGCGAGGGTGGGCCCGCCCTCGAGCAGGAGCGACTGCACGCCCTCGGCGGCCAGCGCCTCCAGCTCGTCTCGCAGGGGGCCTGAGCGCAGCTCGAGCTGCGAGCCCTCCGGCAGCGGTCCCCGGCCGAAGGCGAGCCGGCGCGGCTGCCGCGCGACGGGCACGTCGCGGGCATCCAGGCGGGGGTTGTCCCAGCGAACCGTGCCCATGCCCACGGCGACCGCGTCCGAGGCCGCGCGCAGGACGTGCACGAGCCGCCTCGCCGCCTCGCCCGTCACCCAGCGAGCCCCGGGGACGCGGACGCGCCCGTCCAGGGTGACCGCCACCTTGTAGGTGACGAACGGCCGGCCGCTCGCCACCCAGGTGCGCCACTCCTCGATCTGCTGGCGGCAGCGGAAGCCGAGCTCGCCGCCGGCCAGCTCGACCTCGACCCCGGCCGCCCGCAGCCGCTCCAGGCCGCCTCCGGCCACGGCCGGGTTCGGATCGGCCTGGCCGGCGACGACGCGCGCGACGCCGGCGGCGAGCAGGGCCTCGCTGCAGGGGGGCGTCGCACCCTCGTGGTTGCAGGGCTCGAGCGTGACGTAGACGGTCGCGCCGCGCGCGCGCTCGCCCGCGGCGGCCAGCGCCCTGACCTCGGCGTGGGCCTCGCCCCGGCGCTCGTGCCAGCCCTCGCCGACGACCTCGCCCTCCCGCACCACGACCGCACCGACGACGGGGTTCGGGTGCGTCGTCCCGCGCCCCCGTTCGGCCAGCTCGAGCGCGCGCTCCAGGAACCGCGCCTCCACGCGAGGGATCCTACGGTTCCCGTACGGCGCCCTCGTGCAGCTTCCGCCGGCGCTCACGCGAACCTGGGCCCGGGAGCCGGAGTGGCTCGCCGTGCTCCCCGGGTCTCGTGCGCGAGCACGTCGAGAGGGCTCGGCGGATCCTCAGCGCGCGATGAGCCGGGCGACGAAGAAGCCGGCCGTCCCGTGCACGTGCGGCAGCGTCTGCAGGAACTCCGGCCGCCGCGGGTGGCGGAACCGCGGCCACTCCTCGGCGAGGGTGGGATCGACCGCGAGCCCGCAGGCGTCGACCACGGCCTCCGACTCGTCGGCGTTGATCGTGCAGACCGAGTAGACGATCGTCCCGCCCGGCCGTACCCGCTCCGCCGCCGCACGCAGGAGCTGGCGCTGCAGCTCCGGCAGCGGCTGCGCCCGCCAGCGCAGGTCGGGGCGCTGGTTGAGGACGCCGAGCCCCGAGCAGGGCGCATCCACCAGCGCGCGGTCGAACCCGGTCAGCTCCCCCGGGAGCGCGCGGGCGTCGGCGACGAGGACACGCACGTTCGCCGCCCCCAGCCGGCGCGCCGTCTCGGCCAGCGCGCGCGCCCGCGCCTCGTTCACCTCGACGGCGACGACCTCGCCTGCGAGCATGGTCGCCTTGCCGCCCGGCGCGGCGCACAGATCGAGGACCCGCTCGCCCTCCTGCGCGCCGACCGCGAGCCCGGCGAGCTGCGAGGCGGCGCTCTGGGGCCAGATCCGGCCCTCGGCGAGCGCCCCCTCGTCGACGCGCTCCACGTGCCAGGCCCCGGGCACGTCCGGGTCCGGCTCGCCCTCGATCGAGCCGGAGACGAGGCGGACGACGGTCGGCGCCGGCTCGTTCTGGGCGCGCATGAGGGCGAGCGCGCCCTCGCGCCCGAGGTCGCGCCACCACGTCTCCGCGACCCAGTCCGGGTACGAGTGCTTGAGCGCGGCCTCCTGCGGGGTGCCCTCCGGGAGCTCCTCGAGCAGGACGCGGATGGTGCCGGCCAGCCGGCGCAGGACCGCGTTCGCGAACCCGACCGCGCGCGCGTGGCCTGCCCTGCGGACGAGCTCGACCGACTCGTTCACGGCCGCGTAGCGGGGGACGCCGTCGAGGAAGGCGAGCTGGTAGGCGCCGAGACGCAGGGCAGCCCGGACGGGTGGGTCGAGCCGGCTCACGGGGCGACGCCCGGCCTGCTCGAGCGCGTAGTCGAGCGTGCGGACGCGCTGCACGGCGCCGAAGGCGAGCCGCTGGGCGAGCGCCCGGTCGCGCCGGTCGAGCCTCGCGGCCTCGGCCGCGAGAGCCCGGTCGGCGTATGCCCCGTCCTCGAACACGCGCTCGAGCACCCGGAAGGCGGCCTCGCGGGCCGGGCCGACGGTGCTCACGGGCGCAGGCCGCGCAGCCATGCCTCGTAGCTCATCCTCCGGCCTCCGTCGGGCTGCACCGCGACCGGCACGAAGGAGCCGTCCTCGCCGACCCGCGCCCGCCAGACCGTCACCGGCCGGCCGTGCAGCACGGCGCGGGCGCCGATGTGCGGGGAGAGGGCACGGACCCGGTTCGCGAGCTCCGCCGCCGGGCGGGAGAGATCGAGCACACGGTCGGCCGCCGTGATCTTCTCCGCGTAGGTCACGCCCTCGCTCGGCTGCGGCCGGAAGGCAGGCTCCGGCGCCGCCAGCACGGCCTCGAGCAGCTCGACGGCGAGCGGCGCCGCCTTCGCGTAGACGGCCCCGGCGTCATCGCCGGGCTCGATCGGGAAGGCCTGCTGGGCGGCGATCGGCCCGGCGTCGAGCTCCTCCACGAGCTTGATCACCGTCACGCCGGTCTCCGCGTCCCCGGCCATGAGCGCGCGCTCCACGGGCGCCGCGCCCCGCCAGCGCGGGAGCAGGGACGGGTGCACGTTCAGCCACAGGCGCTCCTCGAGGAGCGGCCGCGGGACGATGCGTCCGTAGGCGACGGCGACGACGACGGGCGCGCCCAGCTCGAGCCCCGGCTCGAGGCGCTCGGGCTGCAGAACCGGGATCCCGAGCCGCTCGGCGGCGACCTTGGCCGGAGGGGGAGTCGGCTTGCGTCCCCGGCCGGCGGGCGCGTCGGGCCGGGTGAGGAGCGAGACGATCTCGAAGCGCTCGGCCAGGCGCTCCAGGACGTCGGCCCCGAAGGGCGCGGTGGCGGCGACCGCGAGGCGCGCGCTCACCGAGCGCCGAGCACGGGCTCCGGCCGCAGCCTGGCGAGCGCTGCTCGGCGCGACTCCTCGTCGGTGCGATCGATGATGAGCACGCCGTCGAGGTGGTCGAGCTCGTGCTGGACGATCCGCGCGCTCGGGAGCGTGAGGTCGAGGGTGAGGGGCTCGCCGTCTCCGTCCAGCCCCGCGACCGTGACCGCGACCGGGCGGGCGACGGGGACGAGCACGTCGCGGAGCGAGAGGCAGCCCTCCTCCTCGACCGCGGTCTCCTCGGAGACGCGCGTCAGCACGGGGTTGACGAGGACACGGTCGACCCCCTCGTCCACGAACACGAACAGCCGGCGCAGCACGCCCACCTGGGTCGCTGCGAGCCCGACGCCCTGGGCCTCGTGCATGAGCGCCGTCATCCGCTCGGCCAGCCGCCTCAGGTCGTCGTCGACCCGCTCGACCTCTCGGGCGCGCATGCGCAGCACCGGGTCGCCGTACTGGCGGATCCGGGAGAGCGCGAGCAGGCGGCGGGCCTCGCGCTCGAGCGCCGCCTCCTCGGCGGCGCTCGCCTCCTGCCTGTCCTGCTCGTGGTCGTGGGCCTGCGCAGCAGCCATCGCGCGGCGAGTGTAGCCCGCCGCGCGCCGACCTCGGGGCTCAGTCTCCGATGCCGGTGGGCTGGCGGGCGAGCTCGGCTCCGCTCGCGTCTCTGGCGATCACCGCCGTCGGGCCGACTCCCCTGCGGAGGTCGGAGCCTCGAAGCCGGTATCCGAACGCAGCGAAGCGCTCGCTCCCGATCGACGCCTTCTTCAGTCGCACCGTGCGCAGCGTGCCGTCGCTCATCAGCACGTCCACTCGGGCAACGGCGCCCGACACCAGCCCGATCAGCCGAGCGTCGCTCACGTCTTCCACGGCAGGGCCACCGTCGTAGGCGAGGCTCGCGGAGAGCGCGCTCCCGCCGAGCGGGTCGGCGACTGGGTTGCAGCCACCCTGCCTCTGTAGAGACGTCGCCGACGGCGCATCCCAGAGGCAGAGCTGCCCGGAGCCGGTCGTCTGGACGAAGACCCCTCGGGCCCCGTGTCCGTCGCCCGCGGGAATGTCTGCAACCCGGACGACCTCGCCGGTCGCCAGGTCTCCGTGCACTGCCGTCGGATCGGCTCCTCGAAACGGACCGGCGACCACGGCGCCCGCGACCGCCGCCACGGCCAGCGCCGAGGTCGAGGCCGCGAGCAGCCAGCGCCGTCGCGTCGGGTCGGAACGTCTCATCCCTCGACTCCTTTCAGGTGATGACGGCGCAGCTGCCGGAGAAGTACCCGCTGTGGGCGCGGCAGTGCCCTTTCTTGACGTTGGATACGAACCAGTAGGTGTACGTCGTCGAGCTCGTGTTCCTGACCGTGGCGTGCCACGAGTAGGTCACGTTGTCGATGAACGTGACGGTGGTGTCGTGGCCCGAGCCCAGCTTGAAGAAGTAGTTGTACATCCAGCTCGAGCTGAACGCGCTCCCGGCGCTCTGCCCCGACAGCCACATCTGCGGGCCTGCGTACGTCGTCGCGCCCGCGCCCGCCGCTCCCGCCAGCACCGCCGCGCCGAGCAGGGCAGCCAGCACTAAGAGCACCCTCTGCATGCCATCTCCTTTCGGTCGTTTCCGATGCGGGCGTGGTACCCCGCCCGCTGGCACGGCACAAGTGGCCGAACCGGGCCCGGCGGAAACGGCCAGGGCCGCTAGAGCGACTGGGGATCGACGTCCACGACGACCGAGAGGCCGTCGCGCCGCATGGCCGG
>DATMAP010000141.1:0-7171 GCA_035559835.1 Gaiellaceae bacterium | reverse complement strand
GGCGCTCCGCCCGCGAGTGGGAGGCGAGGTGCGGGCGGAGCCGGCGGGTGCGTAGACTCGCGCTCGTGCCGTTGCAGGGCAAACGCATCGTCATCACCGGGGGAGCCGGCTTCATCGGCACGACGCTCGCCAGACGGCTCGTGGACGAGAACGAGATCGTCGCCTTCGACAACCTGCACCGGGACACGCTTCGGGGCACGTCCCTGTCCGAGCACCCGAACTTCCGCTTCGTCGAGGGCGACGTCCTCGACGCGTCCCTTTTGACCGAGGTCGTGCGCGGCGCGACCCACCTCGTCCACGCTGCCGCCATCGCGGGCGTGGACACGGTGCTCGAGAGCCCGGTGCGGACGATGCGGGTCAACCTGATCGGCACCTACCACGCGCTCGAGGCCGCCCTCGCGAGCCGGGACACGATCGAGCGCGTGGTCGAGTTCTCGACGAGCGAGGTCTTCGGCACCTACGCCTACAAGGTGGACGAGGAGCACGTGACGACGCAGGGCTCGGTAGGGGAGGCGCGCTGGACGTACGCCGTCTCCAAGCTGGCCGGCGAGCACATGGCCCACGCCTACCACGACGAGCTGGGGCTGCCGACGGTCTCGGTGCGCCCGTTCAACGTCTACGGCCCGGGCCAGATCGGGGGCGGCGCGATCCGCGCCTTCATCGAGGCCGCGCTCGCCGGGCAGGACCTCGTCATCCACGGGGACGGCTCGCAGATCCGCGCCTGGTGCTACGTGGACGACATGGTGGACGCGCTCCTGCTCGCGCTCGAGCACCCGAACGCCGTCGGGGAGAGCTTCAACATCGGGAACGCCCGCTCGGCGGTGACGATCTACGACCTCGCCCAGCGGATCAAGCGGCTGACGGGCTGTCCGGGCGAGCTCGTCTTCCAGCCGCTCCACTACACCGACGTGGAGCTGCGGATCCCGAACGTGGACAAGGCGCGCACGCTCCTCGGCTTCGAGGCGAGGGTCGAGCTGGACGAGGGGCTCGAGCGGACGATCGCCTGGTATCGGGAGCGGCTGGGAGCGCGGGCGTGAGCGACCCGATCCGGCTCGCGCGGCCCGACGTCGGGGACGCCGAGCTGGCCGAGGTCGCGCAGGTGATCGCGAGCGGCCAGCTCACCATGGGCCCGAAGGTGGCGGAGTTCGAGGCGCTGGTCGCCCGCGCCGTCGGCACCGCGCACGCGGCGGCGGTCTCCTCGGGGACGGCGGCGCTCCACCTGGCGCTGCTCGCCCTCGGGATCGGGGAGGGGGACGAGGTGATCGTGCCGGCGTACACCTTCCCGGCGAGCGCGAACGCGGTCCGGCTCTGCGGCGCCCGCGCGGTCCTCGTCGACGTCGATCCGGACACCTTCCTGGTCGAGCCCGCGGCGGTCGCGGCGGCGGTGACCGACCGCACCCGTGCCGTCGTCGCCGTCCACCTCTTCGGCCGCCCGGTGGCCTGGGAGGCGCTCCAGAGCGCCGTGCCGCAGGAGGTCGCGCTGCTCGAGGATGCCGCGGGCGCGCTGGGAGCGCGCTACCGGGGCACGCCGTGCGGGGCGCTCGGCGTCGCGGGCTGCCTCTCCTTCCATCCGCGCAAGATCGTGACCACGGGGGAGGGGGGAGCCGTGACGACCGACGAGGCGGAGCTGGACGCAGCGGTGCGTCGCCTTCGCCACCACGGCTGGGCGGCACCCGGCGAGCTGCCCGCGCCCGGGTTCAACTACCGCCTGCCCGACCTCCTGTGCGCGGTCGGGATCCCCCAGCTCGCCCGGCTCGAGGAGCTCCTGCGCGCGCGCGAGCGGGTGGCAGGCTGGTACACGGAGCGGCTCGAGGGGATCGTCCTCACCCCGGCCGCCGCGGAGGGCGATCGCCACGGCTGGCAGGCCTACGTCGTCCAGCTCGAGCGCCGCGACGAGGCGCTCGAGGCGCTGCGCGCCGCGGGGATCGAGGCCCAGATCGGGACCTGGGCGCTCCACCGGCTCGCGCCCTACCGCGAGCAGGGCCCGTTCCCGGGTGCGGACCGCGCCTTCGAGCGCGCGCTCGCCCTCCCCTTCGCGGCGACGACGACCGAGGCCGAGGTGGAGCGGGTCTGCGCGGTCTTGACGAAGATATGAGTGAGTGCTAACTTCCGTTCCATGACCACGGGCGTGCGACAGACGGCGGAGGCGCGGCGCGAGGAGGTGCTCGCCGCCGCGGTCGAGGAGTTCGCGCGCGCCGGCTACCACGGTGCCTCGACGGATGCGATCGCCCGCAAGGCCGGGATCTCGCAGCCGTATCTCTTCCGCCTCTTCGGCTCCAAGAAGGATCTCTACCTCGCCGCCGTGCGCCGCTGCTTCCGGCGCACGCTGGAGGCGATGCAGGCCGCCGCCGAGGGTTTGCGCGGCGAGGAGGCGCTGGAGGCGATGGGACAGGCCTACGGCCTGCTCCTGAGCAGCGACCCGACCATGCTCCAGGCGCAGCTGCAGACCTACGCTGCGGCGCTCGACGACCCCGACGTGCGGCAGGCGGTGCGCGACGGCTACGGCGACCTGTACGTGTACGTGGAGCGGGTCTCGGGCGCCTCGCCCGAGCGGCTGGCCCGCTTCTTCGCGACCGGGATGCTCTTGAACGTGATCGCCGCCATGGGCTTGCACGACGAGGCGGAGCTCGAGCCGTGGGCGCGTCGGCTCATGACAGGGTGCCGCGAGCCCGGCCCGGAGTAGCCGACTTCTCTTTTTTTCCTGCATAGGTGAGTAAGCAGTCACTACGTACAAAGGAGGAGTGATGACGCAGCAGCGAAGAACGCTCTGGACGTTCGCGATCACCTCGATCGCGCTCTTCATGGTCGTGCTCGACAACCTCGTCGTCTCGACCGCTCTTCCCGTCATCCGGGTCGACCTTGGGGCGTCGCTCGAGGAGCTCGAATGGACGGTGAACGCGTACACGCTCACGTTCGCCGCCTTCCTGCTCACGGGCGCCGCGCTCGGCGATCGCTTCGGCCGGAGGCGGCTGTTCCTGGCCGGGGTGGGGCTCTTCACCGCCGCCTCGGCGGCGGCGGCGCTCGCCCCGTCCACGGAGTGGCTCATCGCGGCTCGGGCCCTGCAGGGCTTGGGCGGAGCGATCGTGACGCCGCTGACCCTGACGCTCCTGAGCGCCGCGGTCTCGCGCGAGCGGCGAGGAGTGGCTCTCGGCGCCTGGTCCGGCATCGCCGGGCTCGCCGTGGCCATGGGCCCGCTCGTGGGGGGAGCGGTCGTGGACGGGATCTCGTGGCAGTGGATCTTCTGGCTGAACGTGCCGGTCGGTCTCGTCTTGCTCCCGCTGGCGACGAGGCTGTCCGAGTCCCGCGGTCCCGATCGGGCGCTCGACCTCCCCGGCCTCGCCTTGGTCAGCCTCGGCCTGCTCGGGATCGTCTGGGGTCTCGTCAACGGGAACGGGGAGGGCTGGACGAGCCTGCAGATCGTCGCCTCCCTCGCGGCCGGCGCGGCGCTGATCGCCGCCTTCGCCGCCTGGGAGCTGCGCGCCGCGCAGCCGATGCTGCCGCTGCGCTTCTTCCGCGACCGCGCCTTCGCGGCCGCGAACGGGGCGTCCCTGCTCATGTACTTCGGGATGTTCGGCTCGATCTTCCTGCTCTCCCAGTTCTTCCAGACCGCGCAGGGGCTTTCGCCCCTTCAGGCCGGCCTGCGGGTACTGCCGTGGACGGCCATGCCGATGGTGGTGGCCCCGCTCGCGGGCGCGCTCTCGGACCGGATCGGAGGCCGGCCGATCATGGCGTCCGGGCTCGCGCTGCAGGCCGCCGGGCTGGGGTGGATCGCAGCCGTGTCGACGGCGACGGTGGACTACGCCTCGCTCGTCGGGCCGTTCGTGCTCTCGGGAATCGGGATGGCGCTCTTCTTCGCGCCCACGGCGAACGTCGTGCTCTCGGCGGTACGGCCCGCCGAGGAGGGCAAGGCTTCGGGAGCCAACAACGCGATCCGCGAGGTCGGGGGCGTCCTCGGCGTGGCCGTGCTCGCCTCCGTCTTCGCGCGGTACGGAGGGTACGAGTCGTCGGCGGCCTTCACCGACGGGCTCGTCGTCGCCACCTGGGTCGGCGCGGCGGTCGTCGGGGCGGGAGCGCTGGTCGCGCTCCTGATCCCGCCGAGGCGGCACTGGCACGTGGAGCAGCCGGTGGAGCCCGAGCTCGTCCCGCAGCTCGAGGCGGCGTAGGGGCAGGGGGCGGGAGGGGCCGCGCGCCCCTCCCGCCGCGCTGCTAGCGTCGCCCGCGTGCCGACCGGAGACGCTCCGCGCTACGAGCCCCCGGACGCGTTCGCCGCGCCGCGCTACACGGGGCCGAGGACGTTCGCCCGCTGCCCGCTCGCGGACGGCCCGGAGGGGGTCGACGTCGCCGTCCTCGGGATCCCCTTCGACGCCGGGACGACGAACCGGCCGGGCGCTCGCTTCGGGCCGGAGGCGATCCGCTCGGCCTCGATCGCGCTCCGCCCCTACAACCCCGCCCAGGACGCGCTCGTCTTCGGCCGGCTCTCGGTCGCGGACCTCGGCGACGTCGGGGTCGTCCCGGGGAGCGCGGAGCGGACGGTGGAGCGGATCGCCGAGCGGCTGGAGCCGCTCGTGCGCGCGGGCGTGCGCACGCTCTGCCTGGGCGGCGACCACACGGTCGTGCTCGGGGAGCTGCGGGCACACGCGGCCGTGCGCGGCCCCCTCGGCCTCGTCCTGCTCGACGCGCACGCCGACGTCTGGGACCGGTACGTGGGCGAGCCCTACTACCACGGCTCCCCCTTCCGCCGGGCGCTCGAGGAGGGGCTGCTCGACCCGGGCCGGTCGCTGCTCGCGGGTATGCGCGGCCCGCTGTACGGCCCGGACGACGCAGCGATGCCGGCCGAGCTCGGCTTCGAGGTGATCCCCGGCGAGGAGCTGGTCGCGCTCAGCCCCGGGGAGTACGCGGCCCGCGTGCGCGCGCGGGCGGGCGAGGGGCCGCTCTTCCTCTCCTTCGACATCGACGTCCTCGACCCGGCCTTCGCGCCGGGCACGGGGACGCCGGAGGCGGGCGGGCTCGCGACGCGCGAGGCGCTCGCCTACCTGCGTGCCCTCCGCGGCCTGCGCTTCAGCGGGTACGACGTGGTCGAGGTGAGCCCGCCCTACGACGGCCCCGGCGCCCCGACCGCGGTCGCGGCGGCGAACGTCGCCTTCGAGCTGCTCACCCTCGACGTCCTGGCCGGAGAGCGGGGGTGAAGCGGAGCACGCGGCTCGTCGGGACGGTCGTCCTCACGAGCGCGGCCGTCGCCTACCTCTCCTGGAAGATCGACCTCGACGCGACGCTCGACGTCCTCGGCGGCGCCGACGCCGGCTGGCTCGCGGCCGCGGTCGCGATCATGACGCTGACCGTGCCCGTGCTCGCGGCGCGCTGGGGCTGGCTCCTGCGCGCGCACGGGATCGAGGAGAGCCTCGCCTGGCTCACGCGCGCCTACTTCGTCGCCTACGCCGCCGGGCAGGTGCTGCCCACCTCCCTCGGCGGGGACGCGGTCCGGGTCGTGGAGACGGCCCGCCGCCACCGCGGGCGCACGGCGGTCG
Source organism: Gaiellaceae bacterium (assembly GCA_035559835.1). Lineage (GTDB taxonomy): Bacteria > Actinomycetota > Thermoleophilia > Gaiellales > Gaiellaceae > GMQP-bins7. The sequence continues at coordinate 1,646 of DATMAP010000141.1, read as the reverse complement.
TGACGGGCACCGTGCTGCTCGAGCGCGGCCTCGGCGGCGCGGCCACCGTCCTGCTCGGCGCGCTCGGGTTCCTGCTCTCGATCGGCCGCTACGACGTCGGCGCCTACCTCTGGCTCGAGGGAGCCTTCGTCTTCGGGACGCTCCTGCTCGCGTTCCTCTTCTTCGCCCGGTCCGCGCGCCCGCTGCTGCGCCGGGCGGAGCCGCTGCTCGAGCGGGTCCGGCTGGCGAGGCCGGTGCGGGCCTTCTACGAGGGCGTCCACCACTACCGGGGCCGCCCGCGGCTGCTCGCCGCCGTGCTCGGCGTGACGCTGGCGGTGCAGGCCGTCCGCATCCTCGCCATCTGGGCGGCGGCGCGGGCGGTCGGGATCGAGCTCGACGCGCGCATCTACTACGTCCTGGGCCCGCTCCTCTTCCTCGTCATGCTCGTCCCCTTCACGCTCAACGGCCTCGCCGTGCGGGAGGCGTTCTTCGTCAGCTTCCTGGGGAGCGTCGGCGTGGACGCGAGCCAGGCCTTCGCGGCGGGCTTCCTCTTCTTCCTGGTCACCGTTGCGCTCGCGCTGCCCGGAGGGGCGATCATGGTGCGGGAGGGGTTGCGCGGCGGGGCGCGGGTGGAGGCCGGGCGTGGCTAGGGGCGCGGCTCCCGCCGTCGCAGCCGTGGTCGTCACCTTCGACGCGCTGCCCTGGGTGGAGCGCTGCCTGGAGAGCGTGCGCGGCGTGCCCACGGTCGTCGTCGACAACGGCTCGCGGGATGGCACGGTCGCCTTCGTGCGCGAGCGCTTCCCCGAGGTGCGCGTGCTCGAGGCGGAGAACCGCGGGCTCGCGGCCGGGTGGAACCTCGGCGTCGCGGCGACGGACAGCCGCTACGTGCTCCTCTTGAACCCGGACGCCTGGCTCTTGGGCGAGGCGCTCGACCGCCTCGTCGCCTTCGCCGACGCGCACCCGCGTGCGGCGGTCGTGGGGCCGCGGCTGCTCCATCCGGACGGGACGCTGCAGCGCTCGGTGCGCGGGTTCCCCACCGTCTGGCGGCTCGCGACCGAGTACCTCTTCCTGCGCAAGCTCGCACCCCGCTCCGCGCTCCTGAACGCCTTCTACACCGGCGGCTTCGACCACGACGAGGCGCGCGAGGCCGAGTGGGTGATGGGCGCCTGCCTGCTCCTGCGCCGCGCGGCGATCGAGGAGGTCGGCCCCGCCGACGAGGACTTCTTCCTCTTCAGCGAGGAGACGGACTGGTGCTTCCGCTTCCGGCGGGCGGGCTGGGAGGTCTGGTTCACGCCGGCCGCGGAGTGCGTGCACGTGGGCGGGGCGGCGCACGGCGGCCGCCTCTACCGCGAGAACCTGCGCGGTCACCTGCTCTTCCTGTGGAAGCACCGCGGGCCGGCGGAGGCCGAGCGGGCCCGGCGTCTGCTCCTCGTCTCCCTGCGCCTGCGGGGCCGCCTCTTCCGCGGCGAGCGCGGGCGCGTGTACCGTGAGGCGGCCGGCTGGCTCGCGTCCGGGGACGCGGCCTCGCTGCTCGGGCGGTGAGCGCGCTCGAGCTCTACCTGCGGCTGGCGGCCGGCCTCGGGCTCGCCCTCGCGCCCGGCTGGCTCCTCGCGCGGGCGCTCGGCGTGCCCGGAGCGGCGGCGGCGCTCGCCTGGTCGCTCGTCCTC
>DATMAP010000140.1:0-19925 GCA_035559835.1 Gaiellaceae bacterium | reverse complement strand
CGCGCTCGCCGGTCGCGGGCAGGTCGACGGCCGTCACCGAAGCAGGGGCGGCCGCGAGCGCCTCCGGCGCCAGAGCGGCGGCGGCGAGGGTGATGAGCAGGAGGAGACGGAGCATCGCAGGCAGAGTTGCCGGTGTGCCCTTCGCGGGCAAGGGCCTGAACCCCTCCGTTGATAGGATCCTTACAACCGTGCGCGTCCGCTCTCGGCGGGGATGTCTGCTCGCGCTGGCCGCCGCCGTCGCCCTCGTCGCGGCCGCCGTGGCCGCCGGGCAAGACGGCAGGCCGCGCATCCTCGCCGTCCACCTCGACAACGACATCAACCCCGTCACGCAGGAGTTCGTCTCGGGCGCGATCGACCGCGCGGAGAGCGAGGGCGCGGCAGCCGTCGTCGTCGTGCTCGACACGCCGGGCGGGCTCGCCTCCTCGATGCGGGGGATCGTCAAGCGCTTCCTCGCCGCGCGCGTGCCGGTGGTCGTCTACGTGGCGCCTCCCGGCTCGAGCGCCGACTCCGCCGGCGCGGTGATCGCGATGGCGGCCGACGTCGTCGCCATGGCTCCGCAGACGAACATCGGCTCCTCCACCCCGATCTCGCTCGGCGGCCAGGACATCTCCAAGGACCTGCGCCGCAAGGTCGTGAACGACGCCGCCGCCTACATCGGCGAGCTGGCCCGCGAGCACGACCGCAACGTCGAGGCGGCGCGCCGCATGGTCACCGAGGCGGCCAACTACGGCGCGCGCGACGCACGGCGCCTCGGGCTCGCCGAGCTCGTCGCTCCCACCCTGCCCGCCCTCTTGGCGGACCTCGACGGACGCCGCACCGTCCCCAAGGGCTTCCTGCTCCGCACTCGCGGGGCCGAGATCGAGACGGTCGAGATGACCTTCTGGCAGCGCGCTCGCGACCTCCTGATCGACCCCAACCTGATCGCGATCATGCTCTCGATCGGCCTCCTCGGTATCGTCATCGAGCTCTGGAACCCGGGGCTGATCCTGCCGGGGACGGTGGGAGCGATCTCCCTCATCCTCGGTCTGTACGGGCTCCAGGTCCTGCCGGTCTCGATCGCGGGGCTCCTGCTCATGCTCCTCGCCGCAGGGTTCTTCGTCGCCGAGGCCTTCGTCCCCACGCACGGCGCGCTGACCCTCGCCGGCGGGGTCACCTTCGTCCTCGGCGCGCTCATCCTCTTCGACCCCGCCGGGGAGGCCTACCAGGTGTCGCTCCCCGTGGCGATCGGGATCGCCGGCACGCTGGCGCTCATGCTGGGGGTCGCGCTCACCCGCGTCCTCCGGGTCGCGCGCCGGCCCGCCGCCGTCGGCGTGCACGGCCTCGTCGGCGTCGAGGCCGTGGTGCGCCGCGAGGGCCTCGTCTCCGTGGGCGGCGAGCTGTGGCGCGCGCGCTCGGCGGACGGCTCCCCGCTCACGCCCGGCGCGCACGTCCGCGTGCTCGAGGTCGAGGACGGCCTCGGCCTTGTCGTAGGATCCCTCCCGCCATCCAACCGGGAGGAGCCGAGCTGATGGAAGCTGGCCTGATCGTCCTCGCGGCGGCCGTCGTCGTCGCCGTCCTCATCCTCTTCGCCGCCGTCAAGGTCGCCCGCGAGTACGAGCGCGGCGTCATCTTCCGGCTCGGGCGGCTGCTCCCCCAGCCCAAGGGTCCCGGCCTCTTCCTGCTCATCCCCGTGATCGACCGGATGGTGCGGGTCGACCTCCGCACCGTGACGCTGAACGTGCCGCCCCAGGAGGTGATCACGAAGGACAACGTCCCGGTCCGGGTGAACGCGGTCGCCTACTTCCGGATCGTGGACGCCAACGCGGCCATCGTCCAGGTGGAGAACTACATGGTCGCGACGTCCCAGATCGCCCAGACCACGCTGCGCTCCGTCCTCGGCCAGCACGTCCTCGACGAGCTCCTCTCCGAGCGCGACAAGATCAACGCCATCCTCCAGAGCATCATCGACGAGGCCACCTCGCCCTGGGGGATCAAGGTCTCCATCGTCGAGGTCAAGGACGTCGAGATCCCGGCCGGCATGCAGCGGGCGATGGCGCGTCAGGCCGAGGCCGAGCGGGAGCGGCGGGCGAAGGTCATCTCCGCCGAGGGCGAGTACCAGGCCTCCGAGCGGCTCAAGGACGCAGCTGCGATCATGGCGCAGGAGCCGATCACCGTGCAGCTCCGCTACCTGCAGACGCTGCTCGAGATCGGGTCGGCCAACAACTCCACGATCGTCTTCCCGATCCCGATCGACATCCTGACGGCGCTCTCGAAGGCGTCGGCCGACGGCGGCGCCTAGCCTGCTAGCGCCCGCTCGGGCTACGCGGGCTCCACGACCGGAGCATCGTCCTCTCCCGCGCCCACGACCGGCGCCAGGGTGGCGACCTGCTCGCCCTCGCGCAGACGCATCACGATCACGCCCTGGGTCGCGCGGCCCGCGCGGCGGATGTCGTCCGCCGGCATGCGGATGACCGTGCCACCGGTCGAGATCAGCATCACCTGGTAGCCGTCCCGGACGATGCGCGCGCCGGCGAGGCGTCCCTTCCCCTCCACGAGCTGCGCCGTCTTCACGCCCATCGTCCCGCGCCCCTTGACCGGGTAGTCGCGAACGCGCGTGCGCTTCCCGTAGCCCGCATCGGTGACCACGAGCAGGTCGGCGTCGTCGGCCGCGATGTCCACCTCGATCACCTCGTCGCCGGGCCGGAGCTTCATCCCGGCCACGCCGGAGGTGTCACGCCCCATCGGGCGCACCTGCTTGCCGTGGAAGCGCACCGCCTGACCCAGGCGCGAGACGAGGAGCACGTCGTCGTCCTCGTTCGCGAGCCGCACGCCGACCAGCTCGTCGTCGTCGCGCAGCTTGATGGCGATGATCCCGTCCGCCTTGCGGGGCGTGTCGTACTCCTTGAAGGCGGTCTTCTTGACCATGCCCTTCTTGGTGGCGAACACGAGGTAGCGCGCCTCCTCGAAGTTGCGGGTGGCGATCACCGCGCGGACGTGCTCGTCCTGGCGGAAGGGGAGCAGGTTGACGATCGCCCGGCCCTTGGACTGCCGCGAGCCGAGCGGGAGCTCGTGCACCTTCAGCCGGTAGACCTTGCCCACGGTCGTGAAGAAGAGGATGTAGTCGTGGGTCGAGGCGACGAACAGGTGCTCGATGTAGTCGTCCTCCTTCAGGTCCATGCCCATGACGCCGATCCCGCCCCGACGCTGCTCGCGGTAGGTCGTGACCGGCAGCCGCTTGATGTAGCCGGACTTGGTGATCGCGATCACCATGTCCTCCTCCGCGATCATGTCCTCCAGCTCGAGCTCCGTCTCGTCGGCGACGATCTCCGTGCGCCGCTCGTCGCCGCGCCCGTAGATCGCCTTCAGCTCCAGCAGCTCCTCCCGCACGACCCCGTCGATCCGGGCCGGATCGCCGAGGATCGCCCGCAGCTCGGCGATGCGCTCCTTGAGATCGGCGTACTCGTCCTCGACCCGCTTGCGCTCGAGCCCGGTCAGCGCGCGCAGGCGGAGGTCGAGGATCGCCTGCGCCTGGATCTCGGACAGGCCGAACCGCTCCTCCAGCGCGAGGCGAGCCGCCTCCCCGTCGGCGGCGGCCCGGATGATGGCGATCACCTCGTCCAGGTTGTCGAGCGCGATCAGGTAGCCCTCGAGCACGTGGGCACGGGCGAGGGCCTTGCGCAGCTCGTACTTCGAGCGCCGGGTGACGACCTCGCGCTGGTAGTCGAGGTAGTGGCGGACGAGCTCGAGCAGAGACAGCGTCCGCGGCACTCCGTCGACGAGCGCGACCGCGTTGTAGCCGAAGGTCGTCTGCAGGGGCGTGTGCTTGTACAGCTTGTTCAGCACGACCTGCGGGATCGCCTCCCGCTTGAGGTCGATCTGGATGCGCATCCCCGAGCGGTCGGAGTGGTCCTTGACGTCGGAGATCTCCGGCAGGACCTTCTCGTTGACGAGGTCGGCGATCTTCTTGATCACCCCGCCGTCGCCGCCCTTCTTCACGCCGTAGGGCAGCTCGGTGACGATGATCGCGCTCTTGCCGCCGCGTAGCTCCTCCACGTGCGCACGGGCGCGCATGACGATCCGCCCCCGCCCCGTCCGGTAGGCGTCGCGGATCCCGGAGCGGCCCGCGATGACGGCGCCCGTCGGGAAGTCGGGACCCTTGACGTGCTTCATCAGGTCCTCGACGCTCGCCTCCGGCCGGTCGATCAGCTCGACGATCGCGTCCACGATCTCGCTCAGCCGGTGCGGAGGGATGTTCGTCGCCATCCCGACCGCGATCCCTGCCGATCCGTTGACGAGCAGGTTCGGGAAGCGAGAGGGCAGCACGGACGGCTCGCGCCGGGACTCGTCGTAGTTGGGCACGAAGTCGACGGTGTCGGCGTCGATGTCGCGCAGCATCTCGGTGGCTACGCGCGTCAGGCGGCACTCCGTGTAGCGCATCGCGGCCGCCGGGTAGTCGTCGATGTTCCCGAAGTTGCCCTGCCCGTCCACGAGCGGGTAGCGCAGCGAGAAGGGCTGCGCCATGCGCACCAGCGTGTCGTAGATCGCCTGGTCGCCGTGCGGGTGGTAGTAGCCCATCACGTCGCCGACGACGCGCGCGCACTTGAGTCGCGGGCGGTTCGGCTGCAGCCCGGCCTCGTGCATCGCGTACAGCACGCGCCGGTGCACCGGCTTGAGCCCGTCGCGGACGTCCGGGAGCGCGCGCGAGACGATCACGCTCATCGCGTAGTCGAGGAAGCTCGAGCGCATCTCCTGCTCGAGCTCGCGCGACTCGATGCGGCCGGAGCCGAGCGGCTCGACCAGGTCAGACATCGAGGAACCTCACCTCGCGGGCGTTCTGCTCGATGAAGACGCGGCGCGGCTCGACCTGATCACCCATCAGCATGGAGAAGACCCGGTCGGCGGCGGCGGCGTCCTCGACCTCCACCCGGACGAGCATCCGGCTGGCCGGGTTCATCGTCGTCTCGGCCAGCTCCTCGGCGTCCATCTCGCCGAGACCCTTGAAGCGGCTCACCTGGATCCCCTCCTTCGCCAGGTCGAGCGCCTGCTCCCGGAGCTCGGCGAACGTCTCCGCCCGCCGCTCTCGCTTACCGAGCGCGAGGACGAAGGGCGGCAGCCCGACGACCTCGCTCAGGCGCTCGTACGTCTTGCGCAGGTTCGCGTACACAGGTGAGGCGAGCAGCTCGGCCGGCACGACGACGCTCGAGGTTGCGCCCGTCTCCTTCTCGACGACCCGCAGCACGGTCCCCTCGGCGGTCGTCGCGAGCACGGAGAGCTCGAACCCGTTGGGCTCGAGCTGGGCCAGCGCCCGCTCGAGATCACCGTGCGCGGCCGCCGCCTCGACCAGCCGGTGCTCGACGACGAAGCTCGCCGGGCCGGCCCCGAAGTCCTCGCGCAGCCGCGAGAGCCAGCCGTCGAACTCGTGCAGGACGCGCACGAAGCGCGCGTAGCGGGCCTCCGTCAGCTTCTGCGTGCGCCCGGAGCGGTCGGTGACGTCCAGATCCTTCACGCGCTCCCGCACGAGCAGGTCCTCGAACTGGGACTCCTTCTCGACGTAGCGGAGCTGATTGCCGATCTTCACCCGGTAGAGCGGGGGGACAGCGATGAAGACGTGCCCCCGCTCCACCAGCTCGGGCATCTGCCGGTACAGGAAGGTGAGGATGAGGGTGCGGATGTGGGCGCCGTCCACGTCGGCGTCGGTCATCACGATCACCCGGTGGTAGCGGAGCTTGGAGACGTCGAACTCGTCGCCGATCCCGGTCCCGATGGCGGTGATGATGGCCTGGATCTCCTCGTTCGAGAGGACCTTGTTGATGCGGTTCTTCTCGGCGTTGATCACCTTCCCGCGCAGCGGGAGGATGGCCTGGAAGGTGCGGTCGCGGCCGTCGACGGCCGAGCCGCCCGCCGACGCGCCCTCGACCAGGAACAGCTCCGCGACCGAGGGGTCGCCCACCTGGCAGTCGGCCAGCCGGCCGGGCAGCGAGTTGGAGTCGAGCGCGCTCTTGCGCCGCGTCAGCTCGCGCGCCTTCCGCGCCGCCTGCCGGGCCCGGGCGGCCGAGATCGCCTTGGTGATGATCTGCCGCGCGTCGGCCGGGTTCTCCTCGAGGAACTCGGCCAGCTTCTGGTTCACGATCGTCTTGACGAGGCTCTCGACGCCCGGGTTCCCGAGCTTCGTCTTCGTCTGCCCCTCGAACTGGGGGTTGCGCAGCTTGACCGAGATGACCGCAGCCAGGCCCTCGCGAACGTCCTCCCCTTCGAGGTTCTCCTCCTTCTCCTTGAGCAGGCCCTTGTCGCGTGCGTAGCGGTTGAGCGTGCCGGTCAGCGCCGCCTTGAACCCGGACAGGTGCGTCCCGCCCTCGGTCGTGTTGATGTTGTTGGCGAAGGAGAACACGGACTCGACGTACGAGCTGTTCCACTGCATCGCCACCTCGACCTGCCCCTCGTCGCTCTCGCCCTCGAAGTAGACGATGCGCTTGTGCACCGGCTCCTTCGACTCGTTGACGTGCTTGACGAAGTCGCGGATGCCGCCCTCGTAGCGGAACTCCTCCGTCTTGCCCCCGGCGCGCTCGTCGCGGAGGACGATCCGTAGGCCGCGCGTGAGGAACGCCGTCTCCCGCAGGCGCTGCGAGAGCGTCGAGGCGGACAGCTCGGTCTCCTCGAAGATCTCGGGGTCGGGGAGGAAGGAGATCGTCGTCCCCGTCTCCCCCTTCGGCACCTTGCCCACCACCTGCACGCCCGTCGTCGGCTCGCCGCGGGCGAACTCCTGCCGGTAGACCTTCCCGTCTCGCCGGACCTCCGCGACCAGCCACTCCGAGAGCGCGTTCACGACCGAGACGCCCACGCCGTGCAGACCCCCGGAGACCTTGTACCCCTCGCCGCCGAACTTGCCCCCGGCGTGCAGCTTGGTCAGCACCACGGTCAGCGCGGGCAGGCCCTGGTCCTCGATCACGTCCACCGGGATGCCGGCACCCTCGTCGCGGACGGTGACCGAGTTGTCCGGGTGGATGGTGACCTCGATCAGGTCGTTCCGACCCGCGAGCGCCTCGTCGACGGCGTTGTCGACCACCTCGTACACGAGGTGGTGCAGCCCTCGGGGCCCGGTCGAGCCGATGTACATCCCGGGCCGCAGGCGCACGGGCTCGAGGCCCTCGAGCACGGTGATGTCTTTTGCGGTGTAGGCTGCTTCGGCCATCAAAAAACCCCTGCAAATACTGCTATTGCGGGGCCCCTCGAGTGTATCAGAAACGGCGGCCGGAGCGCGTCCGAGCGAGGCTCGCGCGAGCGGCTCGCTCGACCAGCGCGCGCAGCGCCGGATCCTCGATCGCGGCCGCGGCCTGCGCCGCCTCCGCAGCCGCAGCAGGCGAGGGCGGCAGGTCGGCGGGGAGCTTCCGCCCAGGGGCCCCGGGAGCGCTCCCGGGCTCCGGAACGGGGCCGACCCGGAAGCGGATCGCCGGCGGCGCGGCCTCTCCCGCCACCTCGCGCAGGCGAGCCAGGATCTCGTCGGCGAGCCGGTCGAGCTCGAAGGCCCAGGTCGCCGACGCGGCGGCCACGTGGAGCGTCCCGTCCCGTCCGATCCGCAGCGGCCAGGCCTGGCGAGCGATCGCCTCCCCGACGGCGGCCGGCCAGGCGGCGGTCAGCGCCGGCAGCCGCCCGGCGGCCTCTCCGCCTACCCGAGCCAGCTCCCGCTCGACGTTCCTTCCCAGCCGCTCCATCAGGTCGTCCGCACCACCCGGCTGTCGGCGATGGTCAGCTCCTGAGCCGGCCTCGCCGGCAGCGCGGAGGCGGAGGTCGCGGTCACGACCGTCTGCCCGACCTCCGACACGAGCTCGGCGAGCGCGCGGCGCCGCTCGTCGTCCAGCTCCGAGAGGACGTCGTCGAGGAGCAGGAGCGGTGTCCCTCCGCCGCGCTCGCTGAGCGCTGCAGCTTCCGCGAGGACGAGCGCGAGGACGGCGAGGCGCTGCTCGCCCTGGGAGCCCAGCCGGCGCAGGTCGCGGCCGCGCGCAGTGATCGCGAGCTCGTGCAGGTGCGGCCCCGCCCCGGTCGTCCCTCGCTCGAGGTCACGCGCGAGCAGCGCCTCCAGCTCCGCGGGCGTCGCCGCCGCGCCCTCGTAGGAGAGCCCGGCGCCGGGGAGGCCCAGGCGTTCCGCAACCTCCCGAAACGGCCCGTTCAGCAGGGCGATCGCCTCCAGCCGAGCAGCGACCAGCTCCTGTCCCAGCGTGGCGACCGCCTGCGTCCATACCTGCAGCGCATCGCGGGAGGAGGCCCCGGCGGCCACGCGCCGGAGGGCCGCGTTCCGCTGTCCGAGCGCGGCTGCGTACTCGACCGGCAACGCCGCGCGGGCCGGGAGCAGCCTGCCCACGCTCCGGTCGAGGTAGGCCCGGCGAGCCGCAGGCCCTCCCTTCACCACCACGAGCCGGTCGGGCGTGAAGACGAGCGTGCGCAGCCGGTGCCGGAGCTGCTCGGGCGAGCGGAGGCGCTCCCCGTTCAGGCGCGCCTGCCGCGAGCCCAGCACGTCGAGCAGCACCTCCGACTCGAGCGGGCCGGCTCCGTTCGCCCCCTGGACACGCACCCGCGCCCCGGAGGCTCCGAGGCGGACGAGGTGAGCGTCGCTCCTCGCCCGCGGCGAGAAGCCCTGGGTCGCGACGTGGAGGGCCTCGAGGAGGTTCGTCTTCCCGGCTCCGTTCGGCCCGCAGACGAGGACGAGCCCGGGGGTCAGCGTGACCTCCAGCTGCGCGTAGGAGCGGAAGTCGCGGAGCGTGACCTCGCGGACGATCAGCCCGCGAGCCGGATGGGCATGATCAGGTACCAGAAGCCCTCGTCCGGCGACGCGATGAGCCCGGGCCGGAGCGGGTTGATCAGCTTGAGCTGAACGTTCTCCGTGCCTACCGCCTCGAGGCCTTCCCGGAGGAAGTCCGGGTTGAAGCCGATCTCGAGCGGCTCGCCGGAGTACTCGATCGCCAGCGTCTCGTGCGCTTCCCCGACGTCCTGCGTCTGCGCCGAGACGGCAAGCTCGCCCTCGGAGAAGCGCAGGCGCAGAGGCGTGCTCCGCTGGGCGAGCACCGCGGCGCGACGGACGACCTCCAGCATCGCGCTGCGGGGGATGATGGCCTCCGCCTCGAAGCTCTCCGGCAGGAGCTGGCGGTAGTTCGGGAACTGCCCGTCGATGCGCCGGCTCGTCAGCCACACGTCCCCGACGCCGAAGACGACGTGGTTCTCGTGGACGCCCAGGCGAACCTCCTCGGCGGCGCCGGCGAGCCTCACCACCTCCTGGAGGGCGCGCGCCGGGATGATCGCGTCGAGGGCAGGGCCAGCCTCGGCGAGCGGTGTCTCCTTCACCGCCAACCGGTAGGAGTCCGTCGCCGCCATCACCAGGCGGCTGTCCTCGAAGCGCACGAGGATGCCCGTGAGGACCGGCCGCGACTCGTCGCGCGACGCTGCGCGGCTCACCTTCTCCACGGTCTCGAGCAGCGCTCGGGTGGAGATGGTCTGCGCTGCCACCTCGGTCGCCGGGAGCCGCGGGAAGTCCTCCGCGGCGAAGACGCTGAGACGGGATGTGTGACTCCCAGAGCGGACCGTGACCACGCCGCTGCCGGCATCGTGGGTGAGCACGACCGCCGGCTCGGGGAGCAAGCGCACGAGGTCGGCGAGGAGCTTCCCGGGAACGACCACCTCTCCTTCACCTTCGACGGCCGCAACGACCGTCGCCCGCAGGGAGACCTCGAGATCGGTCGCCGCGAGCGTCACGACGCCTTCTCGGCCCTGGACGAGCACGCCGCTCAGCACCTGGACGGAGCTCCGCGTCGAAGCCGCCCGGGAGACGACTCCCAGGCCCGCAGACAACGCATCGCGGTCGCAGGTGACGGCGAGCTCGAGGGCGGGTGCGACGTCTGTGGTCATGAAAGAGATATCGAGATCGTAAGGCTAGTAGGAGTGTGGAAGGTGGGGATGACGGGGCGCATGTGCGGGGTGTGCGGGGAAAACGTCTGGGAGGAAGGCTGTTGGCGGGGACCCCCAGGACCCACAGGCTCGAGCGGCAGAAGCGCAGGCTTCCCCATCTCAGCGGGCGTGCTTGATGCGTGCGGTCAGCTCTTGCACAAGGTTGTACACAGAGCGATCCTCGCGAATGAGGCGCGTGATCTTGTTCGTCGCGTGGATCACCGTCGAGTGGTCGCGCCCCCCGAACTCACGGCCGATCTTCGGCAGCGAGGAGTCGGTCAGCTCGCGGGCGAGGTACATGGCGACCTGACGGGGGTACGCGACAGCCTGCGAGCGCCGCGGGCTGACGAGCTCGTCCATGGTCACCCCGAAGTGCTCGGAGACCGCCTGCTGGATGCGGAGGATGGTCACCTCCGGAATAGCGTCGCCCTGAGGGAAGACGTCCTTCAGCACCTGCTCGGCGAGCTCGACGGTCATCGGACGATCGGTGAGCGAGGAGAAGGCGACGACTCGAGTCAGCGCACCCTCGAGCTCGCGGATGTTGGAGGAGACGCGACCGGCGATGAACGTCAGCACCTCGGGGTCGGTGACCGCGATCCGCTCGGCGTCCACCTTCTTGCGGAGGATGGCGATGCGGGTCTCGAGATCAGGGGGCTGGATGTCGATCAGGAGCCCCCACTCGAACCGCGAGCGGAGCCGCTCTTCCAGGGTGGCGATCTCGCGCGGCGGGCGGTCGGAGGAGATGACGATCTGGGCGCCACCCTCGTAGAGCGAGTTGAACGTGTGGAAGAACTCCTCCTGGATCCGCTCCTTGCCTTCGAAGAACTGGATGTCGTCGACCAAGAGCACGTCGTAGTTGCGGTAGCGTCGCTTGAAGCCGTCGATCCGCTTGTCCCGCAGCGAGTCGATGAAGTCGTTCATGAACGTCTCGCTGGTCACGTAGCGCGTGGTCAGCCGCCGCGAGTGCTGCCGCACGTAGTGTCCGATCGCCTGCAGGAGGTGCGTCTTGCCGAGGCCGGTGTCGGCGTAGATGAAGAGCGGGTTCCAGGCCTGCGCGGGCGCCTCGGCGACGGCGAGGGCGGCTGCGTGCGCGAAGCGGTTCCCGGAGCCGATCACGAACAGGTCGAAGGTGTACTTCGGGTTCAGCTCCTGCTCGGCCCCGCGGTAGGGCGCTTCAGGCTCTGCCGGTCGCGCCGGCGGGTCGGACGACGGGCGCTCGACGGACGTGCGCTGCTCACCCTCGGCGACCGCGAACGCGACCGGCACCTCGCGGCCGAGGACCTCACGGGCGGCGCCGGCGACGGCGCCTCGGTAGTGCCCCTCGATCCAGCCACGCGTGAACTCGTTGGGGACGGCCACGACCAGCCGCCCCTCGGCGAGCGCCTTCGGCTCGGCCTGCGCGAACCAGGTGTCGTAGACGGCGGTGCTGAGCGTCTCCCTCAGCCTCGCGGCGACGGCGTCCCAGAGGCTTTCGGCGCTGGTATCGATCGCGTGCTCCACCCGTCCTCGAACGTGGCTGGATGTCCTGGAAGAGGGTCGAGCATAGCAGCGTCCAGCGCGCGGCTCAATGCCGCCGAAACACGCCAAAGCTGGACAGAAACGCCTGTTTTGCAGGCAGTTTCTTCATCCACACCTCTGTCCACACCTGTGGAAGACGCGGGTGGCGTTCGCTTCTTCGTCAACGGAGGAGCGGCGTGAGCAGCGGTTTCCGCCTTCCTGGCCGAGCCGCCCGCTGTGGATAAACAGAGCCGCGAAGGCGTCGTCTATACTGCGCGCTCGGCCCGCCCCAGGCCCGAAGCAACCCGTCGCAGCCGTGAAACGCACCTACCAGCCGAACGTCCGCCGCCGCAAGCGCAAGCACGGCTTCCGCGCGCGGATGGCGACGCGTGCGGGGCGGGCGATCCTCAAGCGCCGCCGCGCCAGAGGCCGGAAGCGGCTCTCCGCCTGAGGGCGGTCACGTGCAGCGGCGCAATCGGCTTTCCCGCTCGCGGGACTTCGACACCGTCTACCGCCTGGGCTCGTCCGTCTCCAGCCGGCACCTGGTGCTCCACTGGTTCCCCCGCGAGGACGAGCCGCAGGCGCCTCCGCGAGTCGGCCTCGCCGTGCCGCGCGCAGTGGGATCCGCGGTGGCGCGGAACCGGATGAAGCGTCTGCTGCGGGAGGCGTGGCGGTCGCTCCTTTCCGAGGTTCCAGCCGGGCACGACTACGTGCTGGCTGCCCGGCCGGGGGCGGGCGAGCTGGCGGAGGCGCGCGGAGGCGAGGTGCTCCGAGACGAGCTCGCCGAGCTGCTGGAGCGGGTGCGCAGATGAGGTACCTAGGGATCGCGCTCGTCTACGCCTGGCGCTGGACGTTCGGGCTCCTCACCCCGCCCGGGACGTGCAAGTACCACCCGAGCTGCTCGCAGTACGCGATCGACGCGCTCCGTGAGCTGGGGCTCGTCCGCGGCACGATCCTCGCGGGCTGGCGGCTCCTGCGCTGCAACCCCTGGAGCCACGGCGGAGTCGACTACGTGCGCGACCAGACGCTCTTCCCGCTCCTCCGGGGGCGGAGGTCACGGGCATGATCGTCGCCGGGATCCTCTCTCCGATCGAGAACGTCCTCACCGACGTCCTCGTCTGGCTGCACGACTCGATCGGGCTGAGCTGGGCGTGGTCGATCGTCGCCCTGACCGTGATCGTCCGCGTGCTGCTCGTGCCCGTGGTCATCCGGCAGATCCACTCCATGCAGAGCCTGCAGCTGCACGCGCCCGAGATGAAGGCGATCCAGCAGCGCTGGAAGCACGACCGGCAGCGCCAGCAAGAGGAGCTGATGCGCTTCTACAAGGAGAACAAGATCAACCCGTACGCCTCCTGCCTGCCGATCCTCTTCCAGATCCCCATCTTCATCGCCCTCTTCTACGTCCTCCGCGACTTCGAGAAGGAGATCTTCCCGCAGTTCCAGCACTCGACGCTCGAGTGGCTCGGGCTGGTGGACATCACCGAGCCGACCAGGGCCGGCTGGGGCCCGCTGCTCCTGCTCGTCTACGTCGCCAGCCAGCTCAGCTCGACGTGGCTGATGTCGACGCAGATGCAATCGATGGCGCAGCGCGTGCTGATCATGGCGCTGCCGATCGTCTTCATCCCCTTCATCCTCCGCTTCCCGGCGGGTCTGATGATCTACTGGCTCACGACCAACCTGTGGACAACCGGCCAGGGGATCGTCACCCGGCGCCTGCTGCCGCGGCCGGCGCCACCGCCGAAGCGCTCGAGCCGCACGCCGCCCAAGGAGCAGGCCGCGGAGCACGCGCCGGCCGAGGCGGCGGCGGGCCGCGCCCCGGCTCGCTCCGGTCCTCCCCGCCGGGTGAAGCGCAAGCGGGGCGGCAGACCCCCCCGGCGATGAGCGAGCCGCAGGACGTCGTCGTCGAGGCGACCGGCGAGACGGTCGGCGAGGCGAGATGGGCCGCCCTGCGCGAGCTCGAGCAGCTCGTCCCCGGGCTCGACCACGAGACGGTCGAGTTCGAGGTGCTCGCCGAAGGCGAGCGCGGCCTGCTGGGAGTCGGGTATGCGCCGGCACGCGTGCTCGCCCGCGCCCGGGGAGCAGCGCCGCCGCCGCCGCGCAGCGAAGCCGCCGAGGCCGCGCTCGGGTTCGTCCGCCGCGCCGCCGCGGCGATCGGCGCGGAGGTCACCGCCACTGCCACGGAGCGCGAAGGCGTGGTCACGGTTACCTGCTCGGGGCCCGACGTCGGCCTGCTCATCGGCAAGCACGGCCAGACGATCGACGCCGTCCAGTACCTGGCCAACGCGATCGTGCGCAGCGCAGGCGAGGGACCGGCCGTGGTGGTGGATGCAGCCGGCTACCGCGCCCGGCGGGAGAAGGTGCTCCGCGCTCTTGCCAGGAAGGCCGCCGAGCGCGCCGCGGCGACCGGACGCCGTGTCGAGCTCGAGCCCATGACCGCGGTCGAGCGCCGGATCGTGCACGAGGCGCTGAAGGACGACTCGGAGGTCGAGACCCTGAGCGAGGGCGCCGAGCCCAACCGCCATGTCGTCGTCCGCCCGCGCCTGCTCTCCGGGTGAGCCAGGGCGAGCGCTGCTCGAGCGCTGGCTCGAGCGTGTGCTCGCCACGCCCGGCCTGACCGGGCTCGTCTCGCTCGACGAAGCGCGCCGGGTGCTGCTCGACGATGCGCTGCGTGCGCTCCCGCTGGTGGCGCAGGCCGAAGGCCCGGTCGTGGACGTCGGCTCGGGAACCGGGTCGCCCGGGATCCCGCTCGCGGCAGCGCTGCCGAGCCGGCGCTTCACGCTGCTCGAAGCCAGGCGGCGGAGGTGCGACTTCTTGGTCGAGGCGGCGGCGGAGCTGCCCAACGTGGAGGTCGTGTGGGGCCGGGCGGAGGAGCAGCCGGTCGACCGGTACGGGGTCGCGCTCGCCAAGGCGCTGGCGAAGCCGCCGGTCGCGGCCGAGCTTGCGCTTCCGCTCGTGCGCCCGGGCGGGATCGCGCTGCTGTGGGTGGGCGAGACAGCCGAGCCTGAGCGGGTGGCGCGGGCTGCCGCGGTCGTGGCAGGACGGCTCGAGCGCAGCGAGGACGGCCTGCTCGTGCTCCGCAAGATCGCCCCTACGCCCCCCGGCTTCCCTCGCCGTCCCGGCCGTCCCGGGAAGCGCCCGCTGGCCTGAGGCGAGCGCCTCTGCGTGCGTAGCAGGGGCCGTCCGGCGTGACCGCGAAACTGACGGCATGCCCGGGCGGGTGTACGCGGTCGCCAACCAGAAGGGCGGCGTCGGGAAGACGACGACGGCCGTCAACGTGAGCGCCTGCCTGGCCGAAGCCGGAGAGCGGG
The DNA here is from genome assembly GCA_035559835.1 of Gaiellaceae bacterium. GTDB lineage: Bacteria > Actinomycetota > Thermoleophilia > Gaiellales > Gaiellaceae > GMQP-bins7. Next base: position 5,208 of record DATMAP010000140.1, on the reverse strand, counting down.
TGCTGCTCGTCGACCTCGATCCGCAGGCGAACGCGACCTCGGGGCTGGGGCTGCGGGCGAACGGAGCCTCCACGCACGATCTCCTGGACGGCGTCCCGCTCGCGCAGCTCGTCAAGCCGACCGGGTTCCCCAACCTCGACGCCGTGCTGGCCAAGAGCGACCTGGCGGCCGCTGCGGTCGAGCTGGGACGGCGCGAGGGAGGCGAGCGGTACTTGGCCGACGCGCTGGCGGAGGGAATCGAGGCGTACTCGTTCGTCTTCCTGGACTGCCCCCCCTCGTTCGGCCCCCTGACCGTGAACGCGCTCGCCGCCGCCGACCGGGTGCTCGTTCCCGTCCAGGCCGAGTACTTCGCGCTCGAGGGGCTGTCGCAGCTGCTCGGGACGATCAACCTCGTCAAGGCCCGCCTGAACCCCTCCCTCGCCGTGGCGGGCGTGCTGCTGACGATGGCGGACGGGCGTACCCGCCTGGCCGCCGACGTGGAGGCCGAGCTGCGCCGGCACTTTGGCGGGCTCGTCTTCACGACGACCGTGCCCCGCTCGGTGCGGCTGGCCGAGGCGCCGAGCCACGGGCTTCCTGCGATCGCCTACGACCGCCGCTCGGCCGGCGCGCAGGCGTACTGGAAGGTGGCGATGGAGCTTGTCGAGCGTTCCTAGGGAGCGGCGTGGGCTCGGGCGCGGGCTCGAGGTCCTGCTCGGCGACGCCGGGCAGCCGGAGCTGGTGCACCTCCCCGTCGAGACCGTGCACCCGAATCCGCGCCAGCCGCGCCGCCGGTTCGAGCCGGAGGCGGCCTCGGGGCTCGCCGCCTCGATCCGCCACCAAGGCGTCCTGCAACCGATCGTCGTCCGTCCCCGGACGGAGGGCGGCTACGAGCTCGTCGCCGGCGAGCGCCGCTGGCGCGCAGCTCGGGCGGCGGGGATGGCCACCGTGCCGGCCGTGGTCAGAGCCGTCGGCGACCGCGACTCGCTGCTGCTCAGCCTGGTCGAGAACGTCGCCCGGGAGCAGCTCTCCCCGGTCGAGGAGGCCCGGGCCTACGCCTCGCTCGTGGACGAGTTCGAGCTCTCGCTGGCCGAGCTGGCCGAGCGGGTAGGCCGCTCGAAGTCCGCGGTCTCGAACCGCCTCCGCTTGCTCGAGCTGCCCGAGGAGGTGCTGTGGATGCTCGCCCGGGGCGACCTCACCGAGGGCCACGCGCGAGCCGTCCTCTCGCTCCCCGACGACGAGTCCCGGCGCCGGCTCGCCCGGCGGATCGCGAAGGAGGGTCTGACCGTCCGGGGCGCGGAGAAGGCTGCGCAGAGCGGCGGCGCCCGGCGGCGTCCCCGCCGCAGCTCCCAGCTCGACCCCGCGCTCGCCGACCGCGCGCGCACGGCCGCGGAGCGCCTGACCGGGCTCCAGGCGCGCGTCACGAGCGAGACCCTGGAGATCCGGTTCGCCGGCGAGACGCAGCTCGCCGAGCTGGTCGAGACGCTCGAGCGCGCAGCCGAGGCGGCCGCGGGCACGGCGCCATGGGCGATCCTGGACTCGAACCAGGGACCTCCGCCTTATCAGAGCGGCGCTCTAACCGACTGAGCTAATCGCCCGCGGCCGACAACTCTAGCGCAGCCCTCCCCGTCTAAGATGGGCAGGGGCCGGAGATGCGTGAGATGACCGTCTACGGGGTGAGCTTCGAGCCGATCGGCAAGCAGCCGATCGTGCTCCTGAAGACGACCGACGAGGACAAGTTCCTGCCCATCTGGATCGGGCACCCGGAGGCGGCGGCGATCCTGATCAAGCTCCAGGGGGCGACACCCCCGCGCCCGATGACGCACGATCTGATGACGGACGTGATCGCCGAGCTGCAAGGTGAGGTCGTCCGGGTCACGGTGACCGAGCTGCGCGAGAACACCTTCTACGCCCGGATCACGATCCTCCAGGACGGCCGCGAGGTCGAGATCGACTCCCGTCCCTCGGACGCGATCGCCTTGGCCGTGCGCTGCGATGCGCGGATCTTCGCCGCAGACGCCGTCATCGAGGAGTCGGCGATCGAGTTCCACGAGGAGACCGAGGAGCAGGCGAGCTTCGTGCGGGCCTCCTCGCTCGCCGATCTCGATCCGGAGGAGTTCCGGCGCTTCCTCGAGAACGTGACGCCGGAGCAGTTCGCCTCCAGCCTCCAGGAGGAGACGGAGGCGTCGGAGGAGGACCTGGAGGACCTGGAGGAGCTCGAGGACCTGGAGGACGAGTCCGAGGAGGGCCCGGGCTAGCCGATCGCCACCGAGACGACGAGCGCCGTGCCGTTGAAGACGGCGTGGAGGAGCATCCCCGGGTAGACGCTGCCCGTGCGGGCTCGGAGCCAGGCGACGGCGATCCCGAAGACGGTGAGCACGGGCAGGCCGGCGACGAGCCCGTGCGCGAGGGCGAAGAGGACGCCGGTCCCGAGCACGGCGACGGCGGTCCCGTACGGAGCGAGCAGCGTGAAGCCGAGGCCCCGGTAGGTCAGCTCTTCGGCCACGGGAGCGACCAGGGTCACGACGGCGAAGAAGGCGACGAAGGCGCCCGCTCGGCTCGGATCCCACTCGTCCGGGACGAGCCCCTGCTCGTCGGTGGCGTCGAGGAAGGGCGCCAAGGCGGCGCTCGCCCCCCAGATGGCCACGAGAGCGAGGGCCGTGAGCCCGAGCGCGCGCGTGGGCGACGGCGGCAGGCGCAGGGCGAACGCCTCCCGCCGGGGCAAGCCGCGGGCGATCAGGAGCAGCACGCCCAGCATGAGGCCGTACTGGATCAGCGCGGCGACGGAGGCCGTGTAGCGGTAGGCGAGGTCGTCGGGCGGGTCACCTCCCGCGAGCCGTCCGGCATACGCGATCCCGGCGAGGGCGAGGACGAAGACGAGCCACGCGGCGAGCCGTCCGGGGGCACGCGCGACGGGCGGAGAGACGGGCACGGGGGGATTCCAGCACGCGCGGGCAGCCGCGCGTCGGGGAGGGGGACGCCGCCGCGAAGGCGGGCCGCGGGAGGGGCTAGCATCAGCGCATGAGCCCGGGCCGCAAGCGCCCCCCTGCGCTCGAGACGGAGCAGCTCTCGGCCCGCCACCGCCGACAGCGCGCGCTCCGTCGCCACCGCCGCCGCCGGACGGCGCTGGCCGCGGCCTTCGGCGCGCTCGCGCTGGGCGGGCTGGGCGCGCTCGGAGGCGGAGCGACCATCTTCGCCTACGGCGCCTCCTGCGATCTCGACTCGCTCCGGCCGGTCGCGATCGGGCAGAGCTCCTTCGTGTACGCGGCCGACGGCAGCCTCTTGGGCGTGATTCCGGCAGAGCGCAACCGGCGGGTCGTCTCTGCCGCCGAGATGTCGCTGTGGGTCAGGAAGGCCACGATCGCGGTCGAGGACCGGCGCTTCTTCTCGCACGGCGGGCTCGACCTGGAGGGGATCGCGCGCGCAGCTCTCGCCGACCTCCGAGCGGGCCGCATCGTCGAAGGCGGCTCGACCATCACCCAGCAGCTCGTCCGCAACCTGTACATCTCGCGCGAGCGGACGGTGCAGCGGAAGCTGAAGGAGGCCTGCCTGGCGGCGAAGCTCGACCGCGAGTGGACGAAGCACCGGATCCTGACCACGTACCTGAACCAGGTCTTCTTCGGCAACCAGGCCTACGGGGTCGAGGCGGCCGCGCAGACGTACTTCTCCAAGCCTGCGAGCGAGCTGACGATCCCGGAGGCGGCGCTCCTGGCGGGGCTGATCAAGGCGCCCTCGCGCTACGACCCGTTCACCTCGCCGGCGCTCGCGCTCGCGCGCCGCGCCGAGGTGCTGCAGGCGATGCTGGAGACCGGCGCGATCACCCGGCGACAGTACGAGCGGGCGAGTGCCTCCGGTCTCGGGCTGCGCCCGGGGCGCCTGTTCAGCGAGATCCGCGAGCCCTACTTCTTCGGGTACGTCCGCGACCTCCTCATCCGGACCTACGGAGCCGAGACCGTCCGCTCCGGCGGCCTGCGCGTGTACACGACCATCGTCCCTCGCTACCAGCGTCTCGCCGAGCAGGCGATCCGCGAGACGCTCGACCTGCCGACCGATCCGGCTGCGGCGCTGATCTCGATCAGCCCCCGCACGGGCGCGATCCGCGCGATGGCGGCCGTCGTGCCCAACCGGCCGAGGAACGAGTTCAACCTCCTCTCGCAGGCCCGCCGCCAGCCGGGGTCGACCTTCAAGACCTTCGTCCTCGCGGCCGCGATCGAGCTCGGTATCAACCCGGATACGACGTACTACGTGTCGGCTCCTTTCACGTACAAGCTCCACCCGGCCGGGAGCTGCGACGACGGCACCTGGTGGTGCGTGCACACCTACGCCGGCGACTACTACGGCTGGAGCTCGATCCGCAGCGCCACGCTGCGCTCGGACAACGCCGTCTACGCCCAGCTCACCCTCGACGTCACCCCCGAGCGGGTCGCCGACGTCGCTCGGCGGATGGGGGTGCGCTCCCCGCTCGACGTCGGCGGTGCGTACGTCCCCTCGATCGGGCTCGGCTCGATCGCGGTCTCTCCGCTCGACCTCGCCTCGGCCTACGCGACCCTGGCTGCAGGGGGGATGCACGCGGAGCCGATGGCGATCCGGCGCGTCGTGCTCCCCGATGGGCGCGAGGACACGGAGGCCGGCTGGGGCCGGCCGAAGCGGCGGCGAGCGATCTCGGAGGGGACGGCGGCCGTGGTGACGCAGATCCTGGAGCAGAACATCCAGCGGGGCACCGGCACTCGTGCCGCGTTCGGGCGCCCGGCGGCGGGGAAGACGGGGACGAACGAAGAGCACGCCGATGCCTGGTTCGCCGGCTACACGCCCGACCTCGCGACGACGGTCTGGGTCGGGTACACGCGGGGAGAGATCCCGATGGAGAACGTGCACGGGATCGCCGTCACCGGCGGGAGCTTCCCGGCCGAGATCTGGCGCCGGTTCATGGAGGGCGCGCTCGAGGGGACGGAGCCGGCGCCCTTCCCGGAGCCGTCCCGCTGGCCCGAGTGGAGGCCGTTCACGCGGGGACGGTACGCCCTTACCTACGACCCGCGAGCGGCGACGACCGAGACGACCGAGACGACCGAGACCGCGTCGCCGCGCCCCACGCCGGCCGGCGGGCGGCCGTAGCCGGCGATGCGCGAGCTCCTCGCCATCGACGAGGCGCTGGCGGCGGGCCTGCGAGAGGAGGTTGAACTCGTTCCTCGGCCGGTTGGGCACGACGGCCGCCATCGCGCGGATCGCGCCCGT
>DATMAP010000139.1:0-8992 GCA_035559835.1 Gaiellaceae bacterium | reverse complement strand
CGAGCTGGCCGCCGCGGCCGCACCGCCGCCCGCTCCCGCGGCGCCCGCTCCCGCGGCGCCCGCGCCCGCTCCGGGCGAGGTCGAGGTCGTCGAGCTCACCTCGGTGCGGCGCACGATCGCACGGCGGCTGACCGAGGCCTGGCAGGCGCCCGTCTTCCAGCTCACCGTCAGCGCCGACGCGACCCAGCTCCTCGCCACCCGCGAGCGGATGGTCGAGCGCCTGCGCGAGGGCGAGACGAAGCCGACGGTGTCGGACGTGCTCACCCGCCTCGTCGCCTCGGCCCTCGTGCGCCACCGGGCGGTGAACGCCCACTTCGTGGAGGGGCGGATCCACCGCTACCCGGCCGTGCACGTCGGCATCGCCGTGGCCACCCCGAGCGGCCTCGTCGTCCCCGTCGTCCGCGACGCCGACCGGCGCTCGGTGCTGGAGATCGCGGCCGTGCGCGCCGACCTCGTCGCGCGCGCCCGAGCGGGGAAGCTCCAGCTCGCCGACCTCGAGGGCGGCACCTTCACCATCTCGAACCTCGGCATGTACGGGATCGAGCAGTTCGTCGCCGTGCTCAACCCGCCGCAGGTGGCCATCCTCGCCGTCGGGGCGATCGAGGAGCGCCCCGCCGTGCTCGACGGGGAGCTCGCCGTGCTCCCGCAGCTGACGATGACGCTCACCTGCGACCACCGCGCGCTCGACGGCTCCGAGGGCGCCGAGTTCCTGGAGACGCTGAAGGCGTTCGTCGCCGAGCCGGCGCTCGCGCTCTGAGAGCACGTCACACGCCTCAGCTGGCCGAAGGCGCTGAGCGGGCAGGCGCCGAGCATCGCCGCGGTGGTCACGCTCGAGGGCTCACTGCACGGGCTGGAAGGCCGTCCACCAGCTCGCGGCCCGCTTCCCCGAGGCGTTCGTGCAGAGCGCCGTCGGCACCACGATCGAGCTCTGAGCTCTCCTCGCTCGTCGCGGGCCGGCCGGCGGCGTGCCGTCTCGTAAGCTGCCTGCATGGTCATCCGCCGCGGCGGCCGCCAGGACGTCCGCTTCCTCCGCGACATGCTCCACCACGCCTACTACTGGCGCGAGCGCGAGCCCGGGGAGGGGCCGGGGCCGGTGGCGCTCTACGTCAAGGGCTGGGGCCGGCCCGGCGACACGGCCCTGATCGCGGTCGAGGACGGCTTCCCGGTCGGCGCCGCCTGGTACCGGCTCTTCCGCCCCGACCAGCCCGGGTACGGGTTCGTGGACGAGGAGACCCCGGAGCTGGCGATCGCGGTCGTGCCCAGCCGCCGCGGGCGCGGCATCGGCGACGCCCTCCTGGAGGCGCTCTTCGAGCGGGCGCGAGCCGAGGGCCACCACGCGCTCAGCCTGAGCGTGGAGGCCGGAAACGAGGCGCTGCTCGCCTTCTACGAGAAGCACGGGTTCCGGCGCGTCGGCGGCGACGGCGGCGACAGCGTCACGATGCTGCGCGAGCTGTAGGGCCCCCCACCGCTAGGATCCGCCGGGCATGGAGTTCGACGTCGCCGTTCTCGGCGGGGGCCCGGCCGGGTACACCGCCGCCATCCGGGCCGCCCAGCTCGGTGCGCGGGTCGCCTGCATCGAGCAGGAGGAGCGGCTCGGGGGCACGTGCCTGCGCGTCGGCTGCATCCCGACCAAGGCGTGGGTGCAGACCGCGCACGCGCTGCACGCCGCGCGCGAGCTGAACGGGAAGCTCGGCGTCCGCACGGAGGCGCCCCAGCTCGACTTCCCGCAGGCGAACGCGTGGAAGGACGCGGTCGTCCAGCAGATGACGGGCGGCGTCGCGACCCTGCTCAAGGCGAACGGGGTGACGACCCTGCACGGGACCGGACGGTTCGCAGACGCGCGCTCGATCGTCTTCGCAGGGACCGAGCAGGGCCTGACCTTCAAGAGCGCGATCGTGGCCACCGGCTCCTACCCGCTGCGCCCGCCGGTTCCCGGCCTCGACTCGCCCCGCTGCGTGGACTCGACCGGGCTGCTCGCCCAGACCGAGGTCCCGCGGCGGCTGGTCGTGCTCGGCGGGGGGATCATCGGCTGCGAGTTCGCCTCCATCTTCGAGCGCTTCGGCTCCGAGGTGACGATCATCGAGATGCTCGACGCCCTCATCCCCCAGGAGGACGTCGAGGCGACGAGCGAGCTGCGCAAGGCGTTCGCCCGCCGCGGGATCGCCGTCCACCTGGGCAAGCAGTGCACTCGGGTCGACGACACGGGCAGCGAGCTCGTCGTCCACTTCGGCGAAGGGGAGACGGTTGCCTGCGACCTCATGCTCGTCTCCGTCGGGCGTGCGCCCCTCGTCGAGGGGATCGGGCTCGAGGCGGCGGGCGTGGCCTACGACCGGCGCGCCGGGATCGGGACGGACGGCCACCGGCGCACCTCGGTTCCCCACATCTACGCGGCCGGCGACGTGGCCGGGTACTGGCAGCTCGCGCACACCGCCTTCCGGGAGGGAGAGGTCGCGGCCGAGAACGCGACCGGGCACGAGGTGGAGATCGGCGACCCGGCCGTCCCGCGGCCGATCTACACCGATCCCGAGATCGCAGGCGTGGGCCTGACCGAGGCCCAGGCCCGCGAGCGCTTCGGCGACGACGGCGTCGCCGTCGGACGCTTCCCCTGGGTCGCGAACGCGCGCGCGGTCATGTCCGGCGAAGTCACGGGCTGGGTGAAGACGATCCACGAGACCGCCTACGGCGAGCTCGTGGGCGTGGTCATCGTCGGCCCGCACGCCACCGACCTGATCGAGGCCGCGGTGGTGGCGCTCGACGCCGAGGCGACGGTGGAGACGGTCGCCGACGGGATCGCCGCTCACCCCACCCTGTCCGAGGCGCTCAAGGAGGCGGGGCTGGTCGCGCTCGGCCGGCCCATCCACCTCGGCCCCCGGCGGCGGGCGTAGTCCTCGGGTACCCTCCGGGCATGAGGGTCTTCACGAAGAGGAATGCGCTCGTCGGCTTCCTGACCATGAAGGCTGCGTCGCGCGCGCTGAAGCGCCGCCGTCGCCGCAACGGCGCCCGGATCGTCCTCCTCGTCTCGCTGGGGCTGCTCTCGCTCGGGCTCCTGGCGGGGCTCGCGGTCGTCGCCCGGCGGCAGCGCGGGGAGGGCCGCTCGGAGCTGCAGGTCGAGGGAGAAGCCGCCGAGCCGGTCGCCGCCGAGCCGGTCGCGCCCGAGCCCGTGCCGGCCGCGTGAGCGGCAGGCTGCCGGACGTCCATCCGGGGCTGATCCGCCCCGCGCTCGCGGGGCTCGTCCCCTACGAGCCGGGGAAGCCGGTCGAGGAGGTTCAGCGCGAGCTGGGGCTCGAGCGGGTGGTCAAGCTCGCGTCCAACGAGGGGCCCTACGGGCCCTTCCCGGCGGCGCTGCAGGCGCTCGAGCGAGCCTCGCTCGAGCTGAACCGCTACCCGGACGGCGGCGCCTACCTCTTGCGGGAGGCGCTGGCCGCGCGCCACGGCGTCCGCTTCGAGGAGGTGACGGTGTGCGCGGGTGCGGACGCGGTCATCGGCTACGTCGTCCTGGCGACGCTCGACCCCGGCGACGAGGTGGTCACCGGCTGGCCCTCCTTCCCGAGCTACGTGCTCGACCCGCTCAAGGTCGGCGCCGTGCCGGTGCGCGTCCCGTTGCGGGACGACCGCTTCGACCTGGAGGCGCTGCTCGCGGCGATCACCCCGCGGACGAAGCTCGTCTTCGTCTCCGCCCCGAACAACCCGACGGGGACGACGAACTCCCGCGCCGAGCTGGACGCGTACTTCGCGCGCGTGCCGGCCCACGTGCTCACCGTGCTCGACCAGGCCTACCTGGAGTACGTGGACGATCCCGACTACCCGGACGGGATCGAGGAGTACGCGAAGGCCGGGCACCGCGTGCTCGTGCTGCGGACCTTCTCCAAGATCTACGGGCTCGCCGGGCTGCGCGTCGGCTACGGGGTCGGGCCGGCGGAGGTGGTGAGCGCGATCGGCAAGGTGCGGCGGGCGTTCGACGTCACCTCGCTCGGGCAGGTGGCCGCGCTCGCGAGCCTCGACGAGCCGGCCGAGCTCGAGCGCCGGCGGGCCCTCAACCGCGAGGCGATGGCGCTGCTCGAGCGCGTGCTGCGCGAGCGGGGCCTGGAGCCGGCCGGGCCGGCGGTGGCGAACTTCGTCTTCGTCCGCGCCGGTGACGCGGCCGCCCTCGGCCAGGAGCTGCTCCGCGCAGGCGTGATCGTGCGCCCGCTCGCCTCCTTCGGCGCGCCCGACGCGCTCCGCATCACCGCCGGGACGCCCGAGGAGATCGCGTTCCTGGCCGGCGCCTTGGACGCCGCCGTCTCCGCGGCTCGCTAGGAGGTCTCGTCCCCGCCGCGAATCCCGCTATCCTCCTCGCGCGGGCGCCGTGGCGGCGCTCGTCGGCTGTATGCGAACGACCCTGAAGAGAGGACTGGGGCGCGCCGCGGCGCCGGACGGAAACGGGAAGCCCGTTCTCCCCCCGGGCGCGCTCTCTCCGGTCAGCCGCTACCGGCAGCCCCCTCCGCCTCCCCGCTCGCGCCTCTCGCTCGCCGGCCGCTTCGCGCTCTGGGCCGGCGTCGCGCTCCTCGTCCTCGCCGTGGGCGCGGCCGGTGGGGCCTACCTCTACTTCCACGAGTCGGTCGCCGCGGTGGCCGCCCGCACCCCCGCCGTGAAGCGCGCCGCGCGCCAGCTCGAGGTTCCCCTGCCGGGACAGCCGGCGGTCGCGCTCGTGATCGGCTACGACCGCCGCGCGACCGACGGGGAAGGGGCACCCAGCCGCTCCGACACCCTCATGCTCGTGCGTGCGGATCCCGGGACCGACTCGATCTCGCTGCTCTCGCTGCCGCGCGACCTCGCCGTGGAGATCCGCTGTCCGGGGCGTGCGCCGTTCACGGACAAGATCACCAACGCCTACTCGTACTGCGGCCCGCAGGGCTCGCTGGACACGGTCAAGGCGCTGACCGGGCTCTCGGTCAACTACCTGATCACTGTCAACTTCCGCGGCTTCCGGCAGATCGTCGACCGGCTCGGCGGGGTCTGGCTCGACATCGACCGCAGGTACTTCAACGACCGAGGCGGCCCTACCGGCTACGCGAAGATCGACCTCCGCCCCGGCTATCAGCTCCTCGACGGGAGGAAGGCCCTCGACTACGTCCGCTACCGCCACACCGACTCCGACCTCTACCGCGTCGCGCGCCAGCAGCAGTTCGTGAAGGCCTTCCGCGGCCAGGTGCAGCAGTCGTTCGCGCCGACTGCGCTTCCGAAGGTCGTGAACGCGGTCACGAAGAACGTCGAGGTCGCCCAGGGCGGCGGGCAGGACGTGGACGGCCGCACCGTCCTCTCCTACGCGCTCTTCGCCTACGGGCTTCCGAAGGGGCATGTGTTCCAGACGAGGATCGAGGGCCTCGAGGGTTTCGCCGAGCTGACCACCTCCTCCGAGAACCTGACCCGGGCGGTGCAGACCTTCACCCACCCCGACGTCGAGTCTCCGCGCAAGGCGACCGCCGTCGCGCTCGGGGAGAAGGTGAAGCGCTCGGTCCCCGCCCCGCGGGACACGACCGTGACCGTCCTCAACGGCAACGGCGTTACCGGGTCAGCCTCGACCGCGGGCTACCAGCTCGGCCAGCTCGGCTACCAGATCCTGACCCCGCCGAACGGGCTGCCCGCGAACGCGCCCAGCTTCGACTACTTCCGGACCAAGGTCTACTACCAGCGGTCCGTGCGAGGCGCGCGCGAGGCGGGCGAGAAGGTGGCCGCGCTGTTCGGCTCCGCGGAGGTCGAGCCGCTCCCGGCGGCGATCTCGCAGCTCGCGAACGGAGCGATGCTCACGGTCATCGTCGGGCAGACCTTCCACGGCACCCTCGCCCCGGCGCCGATCGACCAGACTCCGCGGCGGGAGCCCCCCAACATCGTCTCCGGGGCGAGCGCCGCGCGCGACCTGCTCCGGGAGCGCCAGTCCCGGGTCCCGTTCCCGCTGCTCGTCCCGACCGTGATCGAGCGCAGCTCCTGGACCGACCGCACGATGCCCGTGCGCATGTACTGGATCGATCCCGACCGCAAGCACAAGGCGGTACGGCTCGTCTACCGGATGGGCTCGAACGAGTACTGGGGTGTGCAGATGACGGACTGGGAGGGCGCTCCCGTGCTCTCCGACCGCAGCCTGACGCGCCGGATCGGGGGCCGGACCTACGACCTCTACTACAACGGGCCGAAGCTGCACATGGTCGTCCTGCGCACTCCGCAGGCGAGCTACTGGGTGATCAACACCCTGCTCGACCGGCTCTCGAACGAGACCATGCTGGCGATCGCGAAGGGCCTGCGCCCGCTCGGGAAAGCGCGCTAGGCGATGCGGGTCGCGGTCTTCGGCGCGGGCTACGTCGGCCTCGTCACCGGCGCCTGCCTGGCCGACCTCGGGCACGAGGTCGCCGTCCGCGACGTGGTCGCGGAGCGGATCGCGGCGCTGCGCCGAGGCGAGGTGCCGATCCACGAGCCCGGGCTCCCCGAGCTGCTCGAGCGCGCTCGCGACCGGCTCGCCTTCACGACCGAGGTGGGAGAGGCGCTCGCAGGCGCCGAGGTCGTGTACGTGGCCGTCGGCACGCCCTCGACCTACTCGGGCGATCCCGACCTGTCCGCCGTCTGGGCGGTCGTGGAGGAGCTGCCGCGTTCGGGAGAGCGGATCGTGCTGGCCATGAAGAGCACCGTCCCGGTCGGAACCGGCCGCGCCGTCCGGCACCGCCTGGACGAGCGCGGGCTCGGCAACGTCGGCTACGTCTCCAATCCGGAGTTCACCGCCGAGGGGACGGCGGTCCACGACTTCCTCCACCCCGACCGGATCGTCATCGGCGCCTTCGACCCCGCCGACGGCGATGTCGTCGAGCGCCTGCATGCAGGGATCGAGGCGCCGGTCGTCCGCTGCGACGTCGCCTCGGCGGAGATGATCAAGCTGGCCGCGAACGCGGCCCTCGTCACGCGCATCTCCTTCATCAACGAGATCGCCAACGTCTGCGAGGCGACGGGTGCGGACGTCCTCACCGTCGCCGAGGGGATCGGGCTCGACCGCCGCATCGGCCCTGCCTTCCTACGGGCCGGGATCGGCTTCGGCGGAAGCTGCTTCCCGAAGGACTCGCTCGCGCTGAAGCAGCTCGCCGCCAACTCGGGCTACAACTTCCAGCTCCTGAACGCGGTGATCGAGGTCAACGAGCTGCAGAAGCGGCGCGTGATCGGCAAGCTCGAGCGCCACCTCGGGTCGCTGCGAGGGAAGCGGGTGGCCCTCCTCGGGCTCGCCTTCAAGCCGGGGACCGACGACATGCGCGAGGCTCCGAGCCTCGTGCTCGCCGGGCGCCTGCTGGCCGAGGGGGCGCACGTCAGCGCCTGGGACCCGGTCGCCGACGGGCGTCTCCTGCTCGACGGTGTCCGCATCGCCGAGTCGGCGCTGGAGGCGCTTCAGGACGCGGACGCGGCCGTGCTCGTGACCGAGTGGCCGGAGCTGCGCGAGCTGGACTGGGAGGAGGCCGGGCGGCGCATGCGCCGACGGGTGCTTGTGGACGGGCGCAACTTCCTCGACCCCGCCGCCCTGCGCGCGCTCGGCTTCGAGTACGAGGGCATCGGGCGGCCGTCGGCGTGAGCCTGCCCGCGGTCATCCTCGTCGGCGGCCAGGGCACGCGTCTGCGTCCGCTGACCGACCGAACGCGGAAGGACATGCTCCCCCTCGTCGACCGGCCGCTGCTCGCCTACACCTTCGAGCACCTCGCCCAGCACGGCGTCGAGCGGGCGATCGTCTCCTGCGGCTACCTGCCAGACCAGATCCGCGCCGTCTTCGGCGACCGCTACGGGCCGCTCGCCCTCGAGTACGCCATCGAGGAGGAGCCGCTGGGGACGGGCGGAGCGATCGGCTTCGCCGCCCGCGAGCTCGAGGGGAGCTTCTTCGCGCTGAACGGGGACTCGCTCCGGGAGGCCGACCTGACCGAGCTCGTGCGCTTCCACCGCGCGGCGGGCGCGAAGGCGACGATCCTGCTGACGCCCGTCGCCGACCCGAGCCGGTACGGGCTCGTGCGCCTGGCCGCGGACGGCCGGGTCGAGACCTTCCTCGAGAAGCCGCGTCCGGAGGAGATCGACACCGACCTGATCAACGCCGGCCTCTACGTGCTGGAGCCGGCCGTGCTCGAGCTGATCCCCGAAGGCCGTCCGGTCTCGATCGAGCGCGAGGTCTTCCCCCGGCTCGCCGCGGAGGGCTCGGTCTACGGCGTGGCGCTGCCGGGCTACTGGCTCGACGTGGGGACGCCGGAGTCCTACCTCCAGGCGCACCGGGACGTGCTCGAGCGCTCCTTCCCGACCGCGGTCGGGGAGGCGCTCGGCCCCGACTTCACCCTGGTCGAGGAGACCGCGCGGGTGCATCCCCACGCCCGGCTCGTTCCGCCCGTTTACGTCGGCCCCGGGGCCGTCGTCGAGGAGGGCGCGCGGGCGGGCAGCCTGGCCGTCCTCGGGCGTGGCTCGCGGCTCGCCGCCGGCGCGGTGGTCGAGAACGCGGTCGTGGGGGCGGGGGCGAGCGTGGGCGAGGGCTCGCTCGTCGTCGGCTCCATCGTCGGCGAGGAGGCGGAGCTGGGCGCCGACTGCGAGGTCCGAAACCTCGCCGTGGTCGGCCCCGGGGCGAGGATCGGCGCCGGCAACGAGCTCGACCACGGGCTGCGGATCGGCGCCGGCCAGGAGATCCCCGAGGGAGCGCTGCGCTTCTCGTGAGCGCTGCCGGCGACAGCCCCTACCGGGTGACCCCGCGGCGGGTCGAGAAGCCCTGGGGCTGGGAGCTGGTCTGGGCGGAGGCCGACGCCTACGTCGGCAAGCTCCTCTTCGTGCGCGCCGGCGAGTCGCTCAGCCTCCAGTACCACGAGGTCAAGGACGAGTCCTGGCTCGTGCAGGAGGGCCGCGCGCGGCTCGAGCTGGGCGAGGTCGGCGGCGCCCTCTCGGAGACGGAGATCGGCCCCGGGGACGCGTTCCGCTTCCGGCCGGGCACCGTCCACCGCGTCACCGCGCTCGCAGA
>DATMAP010000138.1:0-2516 GCA_035559835.1 Gaiellaceae bacterium | reverse complement strand
CGGCCGAGCTCCTCGCCGCCCGCCGCGGCGTGTCCCTGGACGGCGCCCCCGAGCAGGCCCGCGCGCTCCTCGGCCGCGAGACGTGGGAGCTCGTGCGCGCCGATCGCCCGCCCCCCGCCGACCGCCATGCCCAGGGGATCGCCGCCATGGAGCTCGCCCGCGCCGTCGAGTCGCTGGAGCGGCTGTGAGTCTCGGCCTCGACCGGGTTCACGAGCTCGCCGGCCGCGTCCTGGACGAGGTCGAGCGCGCCGTCGTCGGCAAGCGCGACGCCCTCGAGCTCGTCCTGCTCGCCCTCCTCGCCGACGGCCACGTCCTCCTCGAGGACGTCCCCGGGCTCGCCAAGACTCTCGCCGCCCGCTCCTTCGCGCAGGTCCTGAGCGTGCGCTTCTCGCGCATCCAGTTCACGCCCGACCTGATGCCGGCGGACGTCACGGGCTCCTCGATCTGGAACCAGCGCGACGCCGACTTCGAGTTCCGCCCGGGGCCGATCTTCACCAACCTCCTGCTCGCGGACGAGATCAACCGCGCGCCCCCGAAGACCCAAGCGGCGCTGCTCGAGGCGATGCAGGAGCGCCAGGTGACGATCGACGGCGAGACCCACCGCCTGGGCCCGCCCTTCCTCGTCATCGCCACCCAGAACCCGATCGAGTACGAGGGCACGTACCCGCTCCCGGAGGCGCAGCTCGACCGCTTCCTGCTGCGGACGGCCTTCGGCTACCCGAGTCGCGAGGACGAGGTCGAGGTGCTCGGCCGCCGCCTCGAGCGACAGGAGGACGAGGTCGCGCTCGAACCGGTCGTCGACCGGGAGACGCTCCTCGCCATGCAGCGCGCGCTCGAGCAGGTGTACGTCGCCGAGAGCGTCCGCGGGTACTGCGTCGACCTCGTCGCCGCCACCCGCAGCTCGCCCAGCGCCGCGGTGGGGGCGAGCCCGCGCGGGACGCTCGCGCTGCTCAAGCTCGCCCGGGCGCGGGCGGCCGTCTCCGGGCGGGACTACGTCGTCCCCGATGACGTGAAGGCGGTCGCCGTGCCCGCGCTCGCGCACCGCCTCGTCCTCCGCCCCGAGCTGTGGGTGCAGAAGGTCTCGGCCGAGGATGTCGTGCTCGACCTGCTCGCCACCGTCCCCACGCCGCGCGCCGAGGACGTCGGCGCGGCGCGATGAGACGCGTCGCCGGACCCCGGCTGGAGGGCTACGCGACCGTCGTCGCGACGGGGCTGGTGGCGGCGCTCGCGCTGCGCCGGCCCGAGCTGGCCGCGCTCGCCGCCCCCTTCGCCCTCCTCCTCGCGGCCGGGCTGAGACCGGCGGCGGCGCCGCGGCTCGAGGTCTCCCTCACGCTCGCGGGCGAGCGCGTGGTCGAGGGGGACGCGCTCGCGGCCACCCTCAGCGTGCGCTCCGAGCGAGCCCTCGACCGCCTCGAGCTGGCGCTCGCGCTGCCTGCAGGGATCGAGGTCGTGGACGGAGCCGCCGCCCTCGCGCTGCGCCTCCGGGCGGGCGAGGAGCGCAGACTCCCCATCACCCTCACCTGCCGGCGCTGGGGCGTGTACGACCTCGGCCGGGTCGAGGTCCGCGTGCGCGACCCCTTCCGCCTGCTCGCCTGGCAGGGGAGCGTCGGCCGGAGGCAGCGGCTGCGCGCCTACCCGCGCTCGGAGACGCTGCGCCGCCTCCTCCCCCCGCGGGAGACGCAGGCCTTCGCCGGGAGCGAGGTCGCGCGGGCGAAGGCCGACGGGATCGAGTTCGCCGACCTCCGCGCCTACGTGCCCGGCGACCGGGTGCGGTCGATCCACTGGCGCGCGTCGGCCCGCCGCGGCGCGCTCGTCGTCGGCGAACGCCACCCCGAGCGGAACACGGACGTCGTGCTCTTCGTGGACAGCTTCGCCGACGTGCGCCGGGGGGAGCGAAGCACGCTCGACGACGCCGTCCGCGCGACCGCGGCGCTCGCGGCTTCGTACCTGCAGCGCCGCGACCGCGTCGGGCTCGTCACCTTCGGCGGGGTGCTGCGCTGGCTGCAGCCGGGGCTCGGGCTCGCCCAGCGCTACCGGCTGGTCGAGACCGTGCTCGAGACCGGGGTCGAGCCCACCTACACCTGGCGCGACGTGAGCGTGCTCCCCGCGCGCATCCTCCCCCCGAAGGCGCTCGTCCTCGCCATCACGCCGCTCGTGGACGAGCGCTTCGTCGCCGCGCTCGCCGACCTGCGCGCGCGCCGCTTCGACGTGGCCGTGCTCGAGGTCGACCCCGAGCCGCTGGTGGAGCCGGGGCCCGGAGAGCTGGACCGGCTCGCCTACCGGCTCTGGCTGCTCGAGCGCGAGGTGCTCCGCTTCCGCCTCGCCCGGCTCGGGATCGCGTGTGCGCGCTTCGGCGAGGGCTCCCCGCTGGCGGCCGCGCTGGAGGGGGTGAGGACGTACCGGCGGCACGCTCGGCTCGTACGCGCCTAGCCGCCGGCGCGCTCGCGGTCGCGGGCGCGGGCGCGCTCGCAGCGCTCCCGCTCGCACGGGCCAGCGAGACCGTGGCCGCGGCCGGC
>DATMAP010000137.1:0-2244 GCA_035559835.1 Gaiellaceae bacterium | reverse complement strand
GAACGGGCCGGCCCCGAGCGCAGCGCGGAGCGCGCGGGCGCGCGCCGGGAGCGCAAGACCGAGCGCCAGGCCGAGCGGAAGGGGGAGCGTTCCGGGGCGAAGACCGGCCGCCGCCGGACGCCGACGCGCCGGGCGCCGCTGCCCGCGGCCGAGCGCGAGCTGCTGATCTCGGTCGACGTCGGCGAGCAGCGGGTGGCGGTGATCGAGGACGGCCAGGTCGCCGAGGTCTACCTCGAGCGCCCGGAGCGCCGCTCGATCGCCGGGAACATCTACCTCGGCGTCGTCGACAACGTCCTGCCCGGGATGGAGGCAGCGTTCGTCGAGATCGGCCTGGAGAAGAACGGCTTCCTGTACGTGGACGAGATCGTCGGGCCGGAGCTGGAAGGGCGGAAGGGGGCACGGAAGATCCAGGACCTGCTCAAGCGAGGCCAGACCATCCTCGTGCAGGCGGTCAAGGACCCGATGAAGTCGAAGGGGGCGCGCCTCACGACCGAGATCTCGCTTCCCGGCCGCTTCCTCGTGTACGTGCCCAGCGGCGAGGGCTTCGGCGTCTCGCGCCGGCTCGAGGACCAGGAGCGCACGCGGCTCAAGGACATCGTCAAGGGCCTGGACGCCAAGGGCGGCGGCATCATCGTCCGCACGGCCGCCGAGGGCGCCTCGGCCGAGGACATCGAGCGGGACCTCGTCTTCCTCCAGCGTCTCTGGAAGACGATCCAGGCCAAGGCGAAGGCCTCCACGGCGCCGGCACTCGTCTACGAGGAGGCCGAGCTCCCCCTGCGGATCGTCCGCGACCTCTTCGCCGGCGACTTCCTCGGCGCCAAGATCGACGACGACCGGACCTACCGGCGCATCGTCGGCTACCTGAAGAAGACCTCGCCGCACATGGTCGAGCGCGTCCATCGCTACCGCGAGCAGACGCCTCTCTTCGAGGCGTACGGCGTCGACGCCGAGATCCGGTCGACGCTCAACCGGCGGGTCGACCTCCCCTCCGGCGGCTACCTGATCTTCGACTACGCGGAGGCGTTCACGGTCGTGGACGTCAACACCGGGCGCTTCGTGGGCTCGCGGGCGCGCGGCTCCGGCGCCCGGCTCGAGGACACGATCGTCAAGAACAACCTGGAGGCGGTGAAGGAGGTCGTCCGGCAGCTCCGGCTCCGGGACATCGGCGGGATCATCGTCATCGACTTCATCGACATGGCCAACCCGAAGAACCGGGCGACCGTCGAGGAGGCGCTCCGCGCAGAGCTCGAGCGGGACCGGACGAAGACCTACGTGGTCGAGATCTCCCCGCTCGGCCTCGTGGAGATGACGCGCCAGAACGTGACCGACGGGCCGCGGGAGATCCTGACCAGCAAGTGCCCCGTCTGCGCCGGGGACGGGATCGTCGTGTCGGACGCGACCCACGCCGTGGACGTCGAACGCCGCCTGCGCGCCCTCGCCAGGGGCTCGCGCGTGCAGGCGTTCCGGGTCGAGGTGCATCCGCGCGTGCTCGCGTTGCTCGCCGGCCCCGGGGGAGAGCGCCTGGCCGCGCTCGAGGCGCTCACGCGGAGGCGCTTCTTCCTCGTCCCCGCCTCCGGCAACGGGCACGTGCATCTCGACCACCTCGAGGTGCTCGGGCAGGGGAAGGTGGAGGCGCTTCGTCCCCAGGCTCCCGTCTCCGAGGGCGAGACGGTCGAGCTGAAGCTGGTCGAGGTCGGCCTGCACGACCCCCGCGCCGGGGTCGGGAAGCTCGACGGCGTGGAGGTGGTGGTCGCCGACGCGGCGAAGCTCGTCGGCAAGAAGGTGTCGGCCACCGTCGGACGGGTGCTCGAGGGAGTCGCGTTCGCCACCCTCGCCGATCGGCCGGCTGCGCCGCAGCCGATCACGTTCGAGGCGGAGGCCGAGAAGCCCACGCGGGCTCCTGCCCGCCGCCAGGCCGCGGAGGCGGTGGCCGTCGAGCCAGGCGTAGAGCCGCAGGAGGAGGAGCCCGCCTCCGCGGAGGCCGCGCTCGAGCCCGAGGCCGAGCCGCAGCCGACCGTCGAGGCCGAGCCTCCCGGGGCGGAGGCGCCCGCGGAGGACGGCGCGGCGAGGAAGCGGCGGACGCGCCGGGGAACGCGCGGAGGTCGTGGGCGCGCGAAGGCGGCTGCGGCCCCGTCCGGCGCCGTGGAGGAGGGTGCCAGGCTCGAGGAGCCGGCGAAGGAGCGGGCCGCGGGGAACGGCCGCCGCCGGCCCAAGATCCACGTACCGCCGCCCGACTTGCACGAG
>DATMAP010000136.1:0-8242 GCA_035559835.1 Gaiellaceae bacterium | reverse complement strand
GCCCGCGGCGCGGGCCGCTCGCCGCTGCCTGCGTGTCTCGCGCGCCACCGGCCTACCTCGTCTCCCGATGCAGCGTGTGCCGACGGCACCAGCGGCAGTACTTCCGAAGCTCGACGCGGTCGGGCGAGTTCCGCTTCGACTTCTGGGTCTGGTAGTTGCGCCGCTTGCACTCCGTGCAGGCGAGCGTGATCGCGACTCGGACTCCGGTTGCCATTCTCGTTCTCGGTGATAGGGGTGACGAAGAAAGGGGTGCGAGTAGCGGCGGTAGGACTCGAACCTACGACCCGCGGATTATGATTCCGCTGCTCTGACCAACTGAGCTACGCCGCCGCGCGGGCCAGAGTGTAGCAGGGTGGTTGGAGCCTCCTGGGAGATGGGGATGCCGGCCGGCCGGCGCTTTCGGATCGCGCCGTGCTCCGTGTCCCTCCTCCCCGCTGCCGCGGCTGCCACGAGCCGGGCGCGGACGCCGTGCCGCCGCTTCAGCGGCCGCGTAGGGCTCCCGCCGGCGCCGCGACCGCGAAGGCGGCCGCCGCGACCAGGACGATCGTCGCCCCCGGAGGCAGGTCGGCGTAGTAGGCGATGGTCAGCCCGACGAGCGCCGAGCCGAGCCCGATCGCCATCGCCAACAGGAAGGCCGAGCGCATGCTCCAGGCGATCCGGCCGGCCGCGCTCACCGGGAGCACCATCAGCGCGGCCACGAGGAGGACGCCGACCACGCGCATCGAGAGCGCCACCGTGACCGCCGCCAGCGTGGCCACGGAGACGTTCAGCGCGCCGACGGGGAGGCCCGTCACCCGCGCCCCCTCCTCGTCGACGACGGTGGCGGCGAGCGCCCGGAAGAGGAGCGTGACGGCCGCGAGCGAGACGACGCCGAGCGCGGCGACGAGGGCCAGGTCGCCGCGCGTGACCGTGAGGATGGAGCCGAACAGGTACTGGAAGAGGCCGACGTTCAGCGCCCCGGCCGACGAGACGAGCACGACGCCGAGCGCGATGCCCGTGTAGAAGACGAGGGCGAGCGCCTGGTCGCCGGCGGTGCCTCCGCGCGAGCGGAGGAGCTCGATGGCGATCCCGCCGAGAACGGCGGCCGCGAGCGCGGCCAGCACGGGCGCGACGTCGAGCAGGAGTCCCGCCGCCACCCCGGCGAAGGCGACGTGGCCGATGCCGTCGCCGACGAGCGACTGGCGGCGCTCGACCAGGAAGAAGCCGACCGCGGGAGCGAGGACGCCGACCACGGCCCCCGCCCCCAGGGCGAGGCGCATCAGCTCAGACCCGAGCATGGGCATGGGAGGGGTCGTGCCAGAGGACGGGGAGGTCGCGGGGCGGCCCGTCGAACACGAGCGTCCGCCGCACGAGGACGAGGCGCTCGACGAACCGCTCGACCGCCCCGAACTCGTGGGAGACGTAGAGGACGGTCACCCCCAGCTCGGAGTGGAGGCGATGGAGGAGCGCGGCCAGGGCCTCCTGGGACTCCGCATCGACCCCCGTCGTCGGCTCGTCGAGGACGAGCAGGGAGGGCTCGGCGGCGAGCGCCTTCGCGATCAGCGCCCGCTGCTGCTGGCCGCCCGAGAGGGTCCGGAGGGGGCGGTCCGCCTCCGGGCCCAGCCCCACGCGCTCGATCGCCTCCGCGACCAGCTCCCGGTCGCGCCGCCGGAGCGGCCCCAGGAGCCGACCCGCGGCGAGCCGGCCCGCCGCCACCACCTCGCGGACGGTCACCGGCGCCGTGCCACCGAGCTGCGTGCGCTGCGCGAGGTACCCGACCTCTCTCCGCCGGGAGCAGGTGTGCGCAGGCTCCCCGAAGAGGAACGCCCGCCCGGCCAGCGGCCGCTCGAGGCCGAGGACGATCCGCAGGAGCGTCGTCTTGCCGCCGCCGTTCGGGCCCGCGATGGCGACGAACTCGCCCTCGGCGACCCGCAGGGAGACGTCCTCGAGCACGCGCTGCCCGGGCCCGTAGCCGAAGCTGACGGCGTCGAGCTCGACCGCTAGCGGCATCCGAGCGCCTCCCGCAGGGCGGCGAGGTTGCTCCGCATGACGGAGAGGTAGTCCTCCCCAGCGGCCAGGCGCTCGTCGCTCAGCCCCTCGAGCGGGTCGAGCGTGGCGACCGCGACGCCTGCCTCCCGCGCCACCGTCTCGGCGAGCCGCCTCGAGACGAGCGGCTCGGCGAACACGGTGGTCGCGCCCGACGAGCGCACCGCCGCCACCAGCCGCTCGAGCGTGCGAGGACCGGGTTCGGCCTCGGGCGCACGGCCCGCGAGCGCGAGCTGGGTCAGCCCGTAGCGAGCGGCCAGAAGCCCGAACGCAGCGTGCGTCGTGACGAACGTCCGCCGCTCGCAGCGCTCCAGGCCGCGCCGGTACTCGGCGTCGAGGCGCCGCACCTCGCGCACGGCCCCCTGGGCGGAGCCGGCAGAGCCGAGCCGCTCGGCGATCTCCTCGACGATGGCCGCGAACCGGACCGGGTCGAGCCAGACGTGGGGATCGGTGGCGCCGCCGAGGACGTCCAGGGACGGGCCCGACCGGCTCGCGACCGCGTCCTCGACCGCGGGCTGGAGGCCACCGGAGACGTAGACGACGAGGTCGGCGGCGCGGATCGCCTCCACGTCGCGCGGGGAGAGCTCGAGGTCGTGCGGCTCCGCGCCTGGCGGGGTCAGGTTCCGGACCTCGACATCCGGGGCGGCGACCCGCTCGATCGCCCAGGCGAGCGGGTAGAGCGCGGCGACGACGGTCTGCCTGTCGCCGGGGCCGGCCTCGGTCTCCGCGCAGCCTGCGAGCACCGCGGAGGCGAGGATCAAGGCCGCGAGCATCCGCATGGCGCCGACACGGTAGCACGTCTTCGATAACGGCTATCATTATCGTTCACGTGCAGAGCTGGACCGGCATCGCGCTCGCGCGCCTGCGGGCGGAGAGCGGCCGCAGCGGCGCCGCCCGGAGGCTGGTGGTCGAGTACCTGGGCCGGCACGACTGCTGTCTCTCCGCGCAGGAGCTCCACGACGCCATCCGTGGGCAGGGCGGACGGATCGGGCTGGCGAGCGTCTACCGCGCCCTCGAGGGGCTGGCGGCCCTCGGGCTCGTCCAGCGCGTCGACCTCGGCGACGGGATCGCGCGCTACGAGCGCGGAGACATCGAGGGCGACCACCACCACCACCTCGTCTGCGAGCGCTGCGGCAAGGTCGAGCCCTTCGCCGACCACGCCTTGGAGGCGGCGCTCGCGCGGGTCGCCGGCGGGCGAGGGTACGAGGTCGCCGCCCACGACGTCCTCCTCCGCGGCGCGTGCGGCGACTGCCGCCGCGGCTGAGGCTAGGACGGAGCGGGCGTGCGGGCGATTCCGCGCGTCCGGATCGCCTCGCCGAGGGCGCGCCACTCCTGCGGCGTCATCCGGGTCTCGGCCAGGTAGACCGAGAAGCCGACCGTGCCGGCGCTCGCGAGCAGCCGGGCGTAGCCGGCCGCGCGCAGCGAGCGCTCGACCCCCGGGTACATGCCCACGGTCGGGTGCACCGCGTCGGCCGGGAAGAAGCCGCGGGCGCCGGCGGCGCAGGCCGCGGGCGTGGCCTCGGAGCCGAAGTCGTTCACGTAGGCCTGCGGGAGGAAGGCGAAGCCTGCCTCCCGCCACGCGGCCCAGTCGAGGTCGTGACGGTCGGCGCGGCAGTACGAGGAGACCGCGGCGGGCAGCTCCGGCCGCAGGCGCCGGAATGCGTCCACGAAGGCGCGGGAGCGAGCGAACCGCTCCGGGCTCGGGCCGTCCGGGCCCGTGTACATGTACTCGGCCTCCGGGTTCGCGACGTAGAAGTCGAGCCCGTAGCGGGCGAGCAGCCGGTCGGCGAGCGCCGCCTCCTCGGCGGGCCGGTCGCGGAGAGCGCCCCAGCCCCCGACCGCGAGCCCGGAGGCGTGACGGAAGCGGTTGGCCCAATCCGCCTCGACCGGGTCCTCGCTCAGGCCGTCGTGGAGGAAGAGCGCCACCCAGCCGAAGCCGGCGTCGCGCAGCTCCTGCCCGAGCGCCTCCGGGGAGACGTCGGTCTCGTGCCAGACGAAGGCTCCCGCGGAGTCCCACGACATCGCGACCGCCGGAGCCGGCGGAGGCGCAGGGACGGGCTCCGCCCCCGGCGAGGGCGCCGTCTCGGCCGGCCGCTGCGTATCCGCCGGCGGAGCCGCCTCGCCCCCGCCGCCGCAGCCGGCGAGCGCGAGCAGAGAGACGGCCACGGCGAGAGCGCGAAGCACCCGCTCCACTGTATGCGCCCGCACTCCAGAACGGGGCCGCGGCTGCCGATGAAGCGTCCATGAACGGCAGCCCCGAGCTCCGCCACGGCCGGGGCCAGGGCCCGGTGGAGGTCCTGGCCGTGCTCGGCCTGCTCGGCACGCTCGTCGCGGTCGCCACGCCCGCGTACCTCTCCTACCAGGCCCGGAAGGCCGACCGGACCGCTCAGCGGCACCTCGTCGCCGCCCTCCCCGCAGCCGAGGCGTACCGGCGCAGCCACGGCTCCTACGCCGGCCTCGACACGGTCGATCTCCTCCGGATCGACCCCCGCATCCCGCTGACGCTCTCGGTCGCGAGCGCCCGGCGCGGGCGCTACTGCCTGACGGACACGGTGCACGGACGGACCTGGAGCCTGCGCGGGCCGGTCCGGGGCAAGCCGAAGCTCCACGCCGGCGCCCGCTGCGCGTAGCCGCCGCGGCTACTGCACGAGCTGGAGCAGCTTGAACATGGGCAGGTACATGGCGATGATGATCACGCCCACGATCGCGCCCACGCCGATCATCATCATCGGCTCGATGATCGAGGTCAGCGACTGGATCGAGGTGTCCACCTCGTCCTCGTAGAAGTCGGCGACCTTGTCGAGCATCTTCTCGAGCTCCCCCGTCTCCTCCCCCACCTTGACCATCTGCGCCACGAGCGGCGGGAAGATCGGGTCCTCGATCAGGGGCTGGGCGATGGGCACGCCCTGGTGCACCTTGGCCCGGACGTCGGCGAGCGCGGACTCGACGACCCAGTTGCCCGCCGTGGAGCCGGAGATCTCGAGCGCCTTGATGATGTCCACCCCGGCCGCGACGAGCGTCGCGAGCGTGCGCGAGAAGCGCGCCATCGTCACCTTCAAGACGACCTTGCCGATCCCGCCCGGCACGCGCAGCTTGAAACGGTCCCAAACCTGCCGCCCGGCGGGGGTGCGCTTCCAGCGGCGGAAGCCCCAGATCGACCCGCCCAGACCCGGGAAGATGACGAACCAGTAGCCGCGGAAGGCGTCGGAGCCGGCGAGCACGAGCTTGGTCAGCGCCGGCAGCTCGCCGCCCAGGTCGGCGAAGACCCCGCGGAAGACCGGGACGAGGAACATCAGCATCCCGGTCAGGGTGAGGAAGGCGAAGCAGAGGACGAGGGTCGGGTAGATCATCGCCCCCTTCACGCGCCGGCGGATCTTCATCTCCTTCTCGATCTGGACCGCGACCCGGTCGAGCACCGAGTCGAGGATGCCCGCGGCCTCGCCGGCCTCGACCATGGAGACGTAGAGGCGGTCGAAGACCTTGGGGTGGCGGGCGAGCGCTTGGGAGAGGAGCATGCCGCCCTCCACGTCCGTCCGCACCTCGCGGATCACCTCCGCGAGGGCGCGATCGTCCGTCTGCTGCTCGAGGATGACGAGCGCGGAGACGACGTTCAGGCCCGCCTCGATCATGGTCGCGAACTGGCGGGAGAAGATCTGCAGCGAGCGGGGCTTGACCTTCTTGCGCCGGCCGAAGGAGGTCGAGGAGGTGGCGACCTCCCGGATCGCGATCGGCCGCAGGCCTCGCTGGCGCAGCTGCTCGCGGGCGGCGCCGATGTCGGGGGCGTTCAGCTCGCCCGTGGACTCGACGCCGAGCGCGTTGATCGCGCTGTACGAGAAGGCGCCCATACAGCCTCGCGTATCGGCATCCCCCTCCGGTGGCTTGAGCGGGGAGAGCCCGGTGCCGATACCCCACCCATGCGGCGTCCTCGCGGCGAGAGCGGCTACGCGCTGATCGAGCTCCTGCTCGCGATCGTGCTGATCAACATCGGCATCCTCGCCATCCTCGCCACGCTCACCTCGGGCACGGTCACGCTGCGCCGCAGCGCCGAGCGCTCGACCGCGGCGGCGGTGGCCGACCAGCAGCTGGAGCGCTTCCGCGCCGTCCGCTTCCAGGTCATCTCGCTCGACACCGCCTCGCTCGCCGCGACCGACGCGACCTACCAGGGAGACAGCGCCTACTCGGCCTCGCAGGTGAGCGCAACGTGCACCCCGCTCGTTCCCGTGTGCACGCCCAGCCAGACCGTGACCGGCCCCGACGGGCGCAGCTACCGGATCGACACCTACGTCGTCTGGGCGACGCCGGCCGGCGGCGACCCCGTCAAGCAGGTCACGGTCGTCGTGCGCAAGCCGGGCGCAGCCACCTCGCTCGCGCGCGTCGTCTCCACGTTCGGCGAAGACTTCTAGCCGCTCACGGAGCGGCGGCGCTTCGAGCCGCTACGGAGGGCGGCGGTGGCCGACCAGGCACGAGAGCGCTTCCGCGCCGTCCGCTCCCAGCCCATCTCGAGCGCCTGCTCGGCCTCGCAGGTGAGCGCAACGTGCACCCCCCTTCTCGCCGTGTGCACGCCCACCCAGACCGTGACCGGCCCCGACGGGCGCGGCGACCGGATCGACACCGACGTCGTCGCTACGGAGAGCTGGAGCCGGACGGCTTCGAGCCCGTCCCCGCCGGGGCAGAACCGGCGGCCGACCCGTCGCCGACGGCGACGAGGACGAGGCGGTAGCGCGCCCCGGTCGTCGTGTTCACGAGGACGAGCGGCTTGCCGAGCGCGAGCCTGGTCGTCCGTGCGCCGTTCTCGTAGGCGCCACCTGCGACGCCGATGGTCACCGTCTTCTTGTCGGGCTGCTCGCCGACGAGGACGAAGACCGGGTTCGCCGCCGGGAAGAGGGCACCGGGGACGAGCGCTTGGCGAACGCCGTTCACCGAGACGACCGTCACCGCCGCGGCGGAGGCGCCGCCCAGGGTGAAGCCCTTGCGCTCGGCTGCCGCGGTGTCCTTCCCACCGGCGCCCGACCCAGTCTTCGGCGTCGGCTGCTTCACGAGCTGGACGAAGGGGTCCTTGGGCGTGAGGCCCGTGAGCGAGGAGAGCTTGCCGGGGCCGGCCGGCAGGGGGCGGTCCGTATCCACGAGCGCGACCGCGAGGGGGCCAGTGCGGTCTGCGCCCGAGGAGGCGGGAGCGCGGGCCGTTGCCTCGCTCGCCGCCTCACCCCCGGCCGAGGCGCTTCCGCCCAGGTAGCGGGGGAGCTGGAAGGCGACGAGGGCGAGCAGGACGACCCCGCCCACGGCCACGAAGATCTTCTGCTTGCGCTCGCGCGCCGCTCTCGCCTCGGCGGTCGCCATCAGCCGGTCCTCCCTGCGGCGGCGGTGGCGCCGGTCGGCTGGGATCCGTCCTCAGGCGCGCCATCGCCTGCGGGCGCGCCGATCGGCCCGTCGTAGACGTAGGCCTGCAGGGACACCGTCGCATCGAGGGTGGGGAAGGGAGCGCTCGACGACGCGCCGAGCTCCACGCTCTGGACGACGAGGAGCCGTCCGGACGCTCGCAGCACGCCCCGGCGCACGGTGACGAGCGTCCGGACGTTCCGGAGGAAGCGCGTGATGCCGGCGAAGCTGCCGGTCAGGCCGACCGAGACCGGGACCATCGTCGCCCCGCCCGCCCCGACCGCCGGACTCTGGGGGGTGAGCGAGCGCAGGGTCACCCGGGACCGCTCGGCCAAGGCCTCGAGCTCGAGCACGAGCCCCGCCTGGTCGGCCTTCGAGGGCATCACCCTGGCCAGCCGGAGCACCTCCGCGACGGGCACCCCGGCGCCGGCGGGGCGGTTAGCGGCGGCTCGGGCCTCGGCGAGGCGGACCTCGGCCGCAGCGAGCTCGCCGTTCACGCGCGCGGCCTCGGACCGCGCCGGGGAGACGACGAGCAGCCAGAGCGCCGCCGCGTACACGAGCGCGAGGACGGCAGCCGCGGCGGCAAGCGCCCGCGGGGAGGTGGAGGCGATCCGGCTCGTCATCGCGGCCCTCCGGCGGCGAGCGAGGCGGAGATGGTGAAGACGACGAACTGCTTGCCCGGCCTGCGCGCCGGCGGCGGCGAGCCCGGCGTCGGGGAGGGCGCCGCGGCCTGCTGCTCGGCGAGCGCGCTCGAGGTCAGGCGCACGTCCGCGAGCGAGGGGAGGGCAGAGAGGCGGGCGAGGGCGCGGGCGACGCCACCGTGGGTGAAGGCCGCGCCCTC
>DATMAP010000135.1:0-3218 GCA_035559835.1 Gaiellaceae bacterium | reverse complement strand
CGCTCGGCCCGGGGCCCTGGCTCGTCGTCCCGCTGGGGCGGGACCCCGACGCCGGCCGCCCGGAAGGCCTCCTGCTGCTCGCGCCCGCGCCGGCGGTGGCCGAGGACGAGGCGGCGTGGGTGGCGGGGCTGCTCGGCCCCCGGCTCGCGAGCCTCCGGGCCCGTCGCGCCCTCGTCGACGCGCGGCGCGAGCTCGAGCAGGGCCGCGCGCTCCTCCAGGCGATCATGGACGCCGTGCCGGACCCGATCCTGCTCACCGACCCCGAGGGGCGCCTGATCCTCGCCAACAGCCGCGCCGAGGCCCTGCTCGTCGCCCGGGAGGGCCGGAGCGAGGGCTACGCGCGCGCCGTCGCGCTCAACAACCTGCTCTTCTCCGCCGCGCTCGCGAGCCGGACCCCCGAGGGCCAGGTCTCCCGCCGCGAGCTGCCGCTCGTCGACCCCTTCGACGGCTCCGACCTGCTCTTCGAGCTGATCAGCTTGCCGACCGGCGTGCCCGCGGGGCCCGGGGTGGTGTCGATCCTGCGCAACGTGACCGACCTCCGGCGGGCCACCGAGGAGATGGAAGAGAACTACCGCCGGCTGCGGGAGGCCGAAGCGCAGGCCCGGGCCGAGCGCGACCAGCTCGACCTGATCATCGACTCGGTCGCCGACCCCATCCTGGTCACCGACCCGAACGGCGCCATCCTGCTCATGAACGCGCCCGCCGAGCGCCTCTTCACGCCGCAGCCCGGCGCGCCGGATGAGGTCGCCATGCGCGTGCAGGCCAACGACGCGCACGTCTCCTCGTTCTTCGCCAACCTCCTCTTCAGCGGCGGGGCCGCCCGCCACCGGGGCTTCCTGGGCCTGCACGACCCGGAGACCGGCGAGGCGTTGCCCATGGAAGCCGTGGCCGGCAAGGTGCTGGGGCCGCAGGGCGAGCTCGTGGGCCTGGTGACGATCCTGCACGACCGCCGGGAGGCGCTCGAGCGCGAGCGGCTCTACGAGCAGCTCCGTCAGGCCTCCGTCGAGCTCGAGGAAAAGGTGCGCCAGGCCACCGCCGAGCTCGTGTGGCAGAACGAGCTCCTGCGGCGCCAGGCGCTCCAGCTCGAGCAGGCCTCGGCCGCCAAGTCCCAGTTCCTGGCCAACATGTCGCACGAGTTCCGGACGCCGCTCAACGCGATCCTGGGCTACACGAGCCTGCTGCTCCAGGGCGTGGTGGGCGAGCTCGCGCCGGCCCAGCGCCGGAGCCTCGAGCGCGTCGACTCGAGCGCGCGGCACCTGCTCGCGCTGATCAACGACATCCTGGACATCTCGCGCATCGAAGCGGGCAAGATGCCGCTGCACCCGAGCGAGTTCGCGCTCGCCGACCTCGTCGCCGAGCTCATGGCCGAGCTCGAGCCCATCGTCGCGCGCGCCCGGCTCCCCGTGTACCGGGAGGTGCCGGACGACCTGCCGCCGCTCCGGACCGACCGGGCCAAGGTCAAGCAGATCCTGCTCAACCTGATGACCAACGCGCTCAAGTTCACCCCCGAGGGATGGGTGGAGCTCCACGCCGCCTGGGACGCCGACACCGACCGGGTCCGCGTCGCCGTGACCGACACCGGGATCGGGATCGCCGAGCCGGACCAGCAGCGCGTCTTCGAGGACTTCAGCCAGGCCGACAGCTCGCCCACCCGGGCCTACGGGGGGGCTGGGCTGGGCCTGGCGATCAGCCGGCGGCTGGCGAGCATGCTGGGCGGCGAGATCACGCTCGTGAGCGCGCCGGGCCGGGGCTCGACCTTCACGCTCGTCCTGCCCCGCGCGCTGGGAGGGCGCTAGGTGGGCGCGCCGCTCGTCCTGCTCGTCGACGACTTCCAGGACAACCGCGAGATGTACGCGATGTACCTGGAGCATGTCGGGTTCCGCGTGGCCGAGGCGGCCAACGGCTTCGAGGCCCTCGAGCAGGCGACGCGGCTGCTGCCGGACCTGATCGTCATGGACCTCTCGCTGCCCGGGCTGGACGGCTGGGAGGCCACGCGACGGCTCAAGGCCGACGAGCGCACGCGGCACATCCCGGTCCTCGCGCTGACCAGCCACGCGCTCGAGGGGTTCTCCGAGGGGGCGCGCGCGGCCGGCTGCGACGGGTTCGTGACCAAGCCCTGTCTGCCCGAGGAGCTCGTCGCGGAGATCCGGCGGCTGCTGGCCGCGGGCGGGGCGGCGGCGCCCCGGCGGGCCCGGTAGCGCGCCATGCCCACCTCCCGCGGCCGGGCTCCGAAGCGGCCACGCGGCGCCGCGGCGGCGCGCCCGGCCGAGGCCGCGGCGCCGACGCCCACGCTCGGCAAGTACGTCTACTGCGTCATCGCCACCGGCGAGCCGCAGCAGTTCGGGGCCATCGGCCTCGGCGCCCGACCCGCGCGGGTCCACACGGTGCACTACAAGGACATCGCCGCCGTGGTCTCGGACACGCCGCTCGAGGTCCACGAGCCGACGCGCGAGAACGTCCTCGCCCACGAGCGGGTGAACGAGACCGTCATGCGCCGCTTCACGGTGCTCCCCATGTCCTTCGGCACCGTGTTCAAGACGGCCGACGACATCGTCGAGCTGCTCAAGGGCGCCTACGACGCCTTCCGCGACGTGCTCGCGAAGATGGAGGACAAGCTCGAGTTCGGCCTGAAGGTCCTCTGGGACCGCGAGGTCATGATCCGCGAGATCGAGCGGCAGGACGAGGACGTGCGGCGGCTCCGGGCGGAGATCTCCGCGCAGCGCGGGTCCACCTACTTCGCCCGGGTCCAGTACGGCCGGCTGGTCGACCAGGCCCTGTCGGCGCTCGGCGAGCGCTACGTGGCGGACATCTTCGCCCGGCTCCGCGACGTCTCGGTCGCCTCGCGGGCCAACAAGCCGATCGGCGACCGGATGATCATGAACGCCGCGTTCCTGGTGGCGCGGGCTCAGGAGGCGGCCTTCGACGCCCGCGTCAAGGAGCTCGGCGCCCGCTACCCGAACCTCACCTTCCGCTACACGGGGCCCTGGCCCCCGTACAACTTCGTCAACATCCGCCTGAAGCTCGAGCGGGCGCAGGACGCCAAGTGATCCTCCTCGACCGCCTGCTGATCGGCGGGCTCCGCTTCGTGCTGGCGCGCCTCGCCGAGGCCGCCGAGGCCGAGCGCGACGACCCGGCGCGCGTGCGCGAGGCGCTGCTCGAGGCCCAGCTCCGGCTCGAGCTCGGCGAGCTCACGCCGGCGGCCTACCGGCGCCTCGAGC
>DATMAP010000134.1:0-12979 GCA_035559835.1 Gaiellaceae bacterium | reverse complement strand
CCGAGTCCCGCGAGGACGGGTTCGCCGCCGCCTTCGCGCCCTCCGAGGACGACGAGCACGCCGGGCACGCCGCCTACCGGCTGCCCGACCGCGCCCTCCTGCGCGCCTCGCCGGCCGCTGCGGTCGGTGCCGGCGACGGCGGCGCGCGGGTCGCCGAGCTGCTCGTGCGCACCCTCTCGGAGTTCGGCGTGGAGGCGACCGTGGTCGGACAGATCTCGGGCCCGCGCGTGACTCGCTACGAGCTCCAGCTCGCGCCCGGGACGAAGGTGGCGAAGGTGGCCGCGCTCAAGGATGACCTCTCGTACGCGCTCGCCACGACCGAGATCCGCATCCTCGCACCCATCCCGGGCAAGCAGGCCGTGGGCGTGGAGGTCCCGAACCTCTCGCCGCGGCTCGTGACGCTCGGCGACATCTACGACGACCTGCCGGCCACGGCCAGCCCGCTCGCGGTCTGGCTGGGCAAGGACATCTCGGGCAACGCCGTCTGGACCGATCTCGCCCGCATGCCGCACCTCCTGATCGCCGGCACCACCGGCTCGGGCAAGTCCGGCTGCATCAACACGATCCTGACCTCGATCCTCCTGCGCGCGACGCCGGACGACGTGCGCATGATCCTGATCGACCCCAAGCGGATCGAGCTGGGCTACTACGAGTCGATCCCGCACCTCCTGACGCCGGTCGTCTCCAGCCCCAAGGAGGCGGCCACGGTGCTCATGAACGTCGTCGCGGAGATGGACCGCCGCTACGAGCGCCTCTCCTTCGTGCGCGCCCGGAACCTGCCGGAGGCGAATCGCGCCCTGCGCGCGCGGGGCGAGCCGCCGCTGCCGTACCTGCTCGTGGTCATCGACGAGCTGGCCGACCTGATGATGATCTCCCCCCAGGCGGTCGAGGACTGCATCATCCGGCTCGCGCAGAAGTCGCGCGCCGTCGGCATCCACCTCGTGCTGGCCACCCAGCGGCCGTCGGTGGACGTCATCACCGGGATGATCAAGGCGAACGTGCCCTCGCGGATCGCCTTCGCCGTCTCGAGCCAGACGGACTCCCGCGTGATCCTGGACACGGCGGGGGCGGAGAGCCTGCTCGGGCAGGGCGACATGCTCTTCAAGCCGCTCGGCACCTCCCGACTGCAGCGCCTCCAAGGCGCCTACGTGAGCGAGGAGGAGATCGCGCTCGTCGTCGAGCAGTGCCGCTCGCAGCGCGGCCAGGACCTGGACGAGTCCCTGCTCGAGGCCCCCGAGGCGCCCCCGGGAGCAGACGACGACGAGGACCTCGACTTCGATCCCGACGAGGATCCCTTGCTCGAACGGGCGATCGAGATCGTCGTGCAGACGCAGACGGCGTCGGTGTCGCTCCTCCAGCGCCGCCTCCGCGTCGGCTACACGCGGGCCGGACGCCTGATCGACATGCTCGAGCGCCGCGGGATCATCTCGGGCTACGAAGGCTCCAAGCCCCGGCGCGTCCTCGTCTCCGAGAGCGAGCCGCACTCGGTCTAGGCCGGCATCCGGCCGCGGCCGTGGGCGTCGGGCGCGCCGTACCGACTTGAGCCGGAGCGCAACTTGCGGTTAGATCAACCGTCCAAACAAGGGTGGAAGATCGATCCAAGGAGGGCATGTGAACGCACGTAGAGCAACGGCCGCCGCGGCGCTCACGCTCGTCGCCGCGGCCGCGCTGATCGTGAGCGCGGCCGGGTCGGCCAGGCCTGCGCAGGACACGTTCCTCGCGGGCGTCGTGAGCGACGTCGGCCGCTTCAACGACAAGGGCTTCAACCAGCTCTCCCTCAAGGGCTGCAAGAGCGGAGCGAAGAAGGCGGGCGGAACGTGCCGGGCGCTTGAGTCGCGCTCGACCTCGGACTACGTCCCGAACTTCGTCAAGCTCATCCGGGAGGGCGCCGATATCTCGGTCGCCACGGGCTTCCTGCTCGCGGGCGGAACGGCCACGGTCGCCAAGCGGTTCCCCGACGCGAAGTTCGCGATCGTCGACTACTCCGTGCACGCCCCACCGTTCGCGAACGCGAAGGGCAAGGTGCTGTTCAAGAACGTCGTCGGCCTCACGTTCGAGACGAACGAGAACAGCTACATGATCGGGTGCCTCGCGGCGCTCATGGCCAAGAAGGAGGGCGGCAAGACCATCAGCGCTGTGGGCGGCATCCCGCTGCCGACGGTGAACATCTTCATCGCCGCGTACCGGGCGGGCGCCAACAAGTGCGTCCCCGGCACGAAAACGCTGATCAACTTCTCCCAGGACTTCGTCGATCAGGCGAAGTGCAAGGAGCTGGCGCTCGACCAGATCGACCGCGGGTCCAAGGTCGTCTTCCAGGTCGCCGGCGGCTGTGGGCTCGGCGCGCTGGACGCGGCCAAGGAGCGCGGCGTCTGGGGGATCGGCGTCGACACCGACCAGTCGTTCCTGGGGCCGCACATCCTGACGAGCGCGGTCAAGCGGGTCGACCGGGCGGTGGAGGCCGTGATCGTGGCGACGGACCTCGGCCTCTACCCCGGCGGGAGCGACCTGAACTTCAACCTCAAGAACAAGGGCGTTGCCGTCGGCAAGATCAGCCCGAAGGTTCCGAAGGCGTTCGTCGACAAGATGAACGCGATCGGGGCACAGATCCTGGCCGGCAAGATCAAGCCGCCGAAGACGCTGTAGCCGTCGTCCGGCGAGCACCTCGGACCGAGGGCGGGCGCACAGCCCGCCCTCGGCGTCTCCCGGCCCGCGCCACGGGGGGACCGTAGAATCCCGCGCGATGACCGACGGCTCCACGGTGCTCGAGCTGCGCGGGATCACGAAGCAGTTCCCGGGCGTGCTCGCGAACGACCGCATCGACTTCGACCTCCGCAAGGGGGAGGTGCACGCGCTCCTGGGCGAGAACGGGGCCGGGAAGTCGACCCTGATGAACATCCTCTACGGCCTCTACCAGCCCGACGAGGGAGAGATCCTGATCGGCGGGAGGCCGGTGCGGATCCACTCTCCCCGCGAGGCGATCGAGCGCGGGATCGGGATGGTGCACCAGCACTTCATGCTCATCCCCGTGATGACCGTGGCCGAGAACATCGTGCTCGCCTCCGAGCCGACGAAGGCCGGCATCGTGCTCGACTACGCGGCGGCGAGGATGCGGGTCGAGGCCATCGCCGCCCAGTTCAACTTCGTCATCGACCCCGACGCGCGGGTCGAGAGCATCTCGGTCGGACAGCAGCAACGGGTCGAGATCCTGAAGGCGCTCTACCGGCGTGCCGACGTCCTCATCCTCGACGAGCCCACCGCCGTGCTCACCCCGCAGGAGGCCGAGGAGCTCTTCGCCATCCTGCGCAGCCTCGTCCGGGAGGGGGTGTCGATCATCTTCATCAGCCACAAGCTGAACGAGGTGCTCCAGATCGCCGACCGGATCACCGTGCTCCGGCGCGGACGGAAGATCGACACGTTGCCGGCCGCGGGCGCCACCGAGGAGGGTCTGGCGCGGTTGATGGTCGGCCGGGAGGTGCTGCTGCGGGTGGACAAGGCGCCCGCGACACCGGGCGAGGCCCTCCTCGAGGTCGAGGACCTGCACGTGCTCGACGACCGGGGGCTGCCGGCGGTGCGCGGAGTCACCTTCCAGGTGCACGCCGGCGAGATCGTCGGCATCGCGGGTGTCGACGGCAACGGCCAGACCGAGCTCGTCGAGGCGCTCACCGGGCTACGGCCGGTGGAGGCGGGCCGCTTCCTGATCGGCGGCGTGGACGTGACCGGCGCGGGGACCCACCGGATCCTCGACGCCGGCGTCGGCCACATCCCCGAGGATCGTCAGCGGCGCGGGCTCGTGCTCGAGTTCACCCTGGCCGAGAACCTCGCCCTGCACGACTTCGACAAGCCCCCGAACGCGCGCTTCGGCTGGCTCCGGCCCGGCCGGATGGTCGCGCGGGCCCGGCGGATCCTGGAGGAGTTCGACGTCCGCGGCGGCGGCCCGCAGACGCTCGCGAAGGCACTCTCCGGCGGCAACCAGCAGAAGGTGGTGGTCGCCCGCGAGGTGTCCGCCGATCCCCGCCTGCTCGTCGCCGCCCAGCCGACGCGCGGGCTCGACGTGGGGGCGATCGAGTTCGTGCACCGCCGCTTGGTCGAGGAGCGCGACGAGGGCCGCGCCGTCCTGCTCGTCTCGCTCGAGCTGGATGAGATCGTCTCGCTCGCGGACCGCATCCTGGTCATGTACGAGGGGGAGATCGTCGGCGAGTACGCCGCCGGGACGAGCGAGCAGGTGCTCGGCATCGCCATGCTCGGCGGCACGCGGGAGGAGGCGACGGCGGCGTGACGGACGCGCCCGCGGCCCCGCCCGGGCCGTCGCCCGAGCTCGGGGCGGAGAGCGCGGCCGAGCGCCTGGCCCGCTGGCAGCGGGCCGGCGGCATCGTCGCGCCTGTGATGACCGCGGTCCTCGCCTTCCTCGTCGGCGGCCTCGTCGTCCTCGCCACCGGCTCCAACCCGCTGCGCGTGTACCAGGGCATCTGGAATGGGACGGGCCTCGAGTGGTTCTCCCAGGTCGGTTCGTATCGGGTCGGCCTGCCCTTCTCGGACGCGGAGGTCTGGTTCCCCTGGGACCCGGGCTCGCGCGCGGCCGAGAACCTGCAGCAGACCCTGCTCTTGACCGCGACGCTGGTGCTGACGGGCCTCGCCGTCGCCTTCGCCTTCCGCTGCGGCCTCTTCAACATCGGCGGTCAGGGCCAGTACTTCGCGGGGGCCTACTTCTCGATCTGGATCGGCTCGTCCTTCGCCGGGATGTCGAGCCTCCCGCACATCCTGCTCGCGCTCGTCGTCGCCGGTCTGGCCGGCGCGGTCTGGGCCGGGATCGCAGGCGTCCTGAAGGCGACCGTCGGCGCCCACGAGGTGATCACGACGATCATGCTCAACTGGGTCGCGTACTTCACCGGCCTGTACCTGTTCGGCCAGGGCGGGCCGCTCCAGAACGAGGAGCAGGTCTTCAGCCCGACGTCGAACGAGGTGGTGGAGAGCGCCCGGCTGCCCGTCTTCTGGGGCGACCCGCTCCTCCAAGGCCTGCACGTCGGCTTCTTCCTCGCGCTCGCCGCCTTGGTCGTCTTCTGGATCGTGATCAGCAGGACGACGCTGGGCTACCAGGTGCGCGCCGTGGGCTTCAACCCCGAGGCCGCCCGCTACGGCGGCATCTCCGTCGCCCGCAACTACTTCCTGGCGATGGCCATCTCCGGTGTCTTCGCCGGCCTGGCGGGGGCCATCGACATGCTCGGCTGGCGCTTCTCGATCGGCTTCAGCGACATCCAGTCGTCGACGATCGGCTTCGTCGGGATCGCGGTCGCGCTCCTCGGCCGCAACACGGCGCTCGGGGTGGGGCTCGCGGCGCTCGTCTTCGGCGCCCTCGTCAACGGCACGGCGACGAGGAACATCCCGCCCGACGTCTTCCCCATTCCCGAGCAGGCCGGGAACCTGAGCCTGACCATCCAGGCGCTCGTGCTCCTCTTCATCGGGGCGGACATCCTCATCCTCTACCTGTGGGCGCGGACCGGGCGCCTGCTCGGCTTCGGCCGGAGGGCGGCGCGATGACGGCGTCCGCGGAGGCGCTCGCGCGCCGCGCGGTCACGCTGGGTCCGGCGCGCGCCCTCGGCTGGGGAGGAGTCGCGCTGGGCCTCCTCGCCTTCTGGCTCGCGCTCCCGCCCGCGACGGTGCGCTCTCCGCTCGTGCCCCTCGTCGTCGGTGGGCTCGGGATCGCCGCCGGTGGCTGGGCGCTGCGCGCAGGAGCGGGCCGGCGGCTGGGCGGTAGCGCCGTCGCCGTGGCGGCGCTCGGCCTCGGCCTGGGGCTGCTCGCCACGCGCTCGAACGTCGGCTCGCTCGAGCAGGTGTTCGTGTGGTCGGCGCTGATCGCGTCCACCCTGCGGGCGGCGACGCCGCTCACCTTCGCCGCGCTGGGCGGGATCTTCTCCGAGCGGAGCGGGGTCGTGAACATCGGGCTCGAGGGCATGCTCCTGATGGGGGCGTTCTTCGGCTTCCTCGGCGCCGACAAGCTGGGATCCTGGGAGTGGGGGATCCTCTGCGGGGTCGCCGCCGGAGCGGGCTTGGCCGCGATCCACGCGGTCATCTCCATCCACCTGCGCGCCGACCAGATCGTCAGCGGGACTGCGGTCAACTTCCTCGCCCTCGGCGTGACCGGGTACTTCTTCATCGAGGTCTACACCGACCAGGGGACGCCGGGCGACGTCTCCACCATCCCCGCCGTCTCCATCCCCTGGATCGAGGACCTCGGCTTCGTCGGGCCGGCGATCGGGCGGATGCACATCCTCATCTGGGTGGCGATCGCCTTCGTCGTGCTCGCCCACTTCACCCTCTTCCGGACGTCGACCGGTCTGCGCCTGCGCTCGGTCGGCGAGCACCCGCGGGCGGCGGACACTGTCGGCATCTCCGTCTACGGCGTGCGCTACGCGGCCGTCATCCTCTCGGGCGCGCTCGCGGGGCTCGGCGGCGTCTACCTCTCGAACGGGATCACGCACTCGTTCAACGAGAACCTCTCCGCCGGACGGGGGTTCATCGCCCTGGCCGCGGTCATCTTCGGGCGCTGGCGCCCGTTCGGCGCGTTCGCCGCCTGCCTTCTGTTCGGCTTCTCGGAGGCCCTCGCGCTGCGGCTGCCGGGGGCCTACGGGGAGGATCAGGCCTGGACGACGCTCTTCCGGGCCCTGCCCTACGTCGTCACCCTCGTCGTCGTCGCCGGGGTGGTCGGGCGCTCCATCCCGCCGGCCGCGGATGGCAAGCCGTACGTCAAGCAGTAGCGCGTCGCGGGCGCGTCCTGCGGGCGCGCGGGCGGCGCTCCTGTCCGGGCTGGCCTCCGTCGCCTGCCTGCCGCTCGCCGTCTACCTGACGCGGTTCAGCGACGCGTACCGGCTCCGCGACGCGGGCTTCGCGATCCCGCTCGCCGGTGCCCTGGGAGTGGTCGCGATCGCGCTGGCCCGGCGGAGCCTGCGTCGCAGCGCCCTCAGCCTGCGCGGGCAAGGGGACACGATCGCGCGCGCCGCCTGGGTCCTCGGCGTCGCGGGGACCTGCCTCGCGCTCGCCGGCCTGGTCGCGCTCGCCGTCTACGGGCTGCTCGAGTACGCGGGCACGCGCGGCTGACGCCCCGGGGCCGGTGCGGAAGCCCGAGCGGCGACCGTCTACACTTCCGCGCGTGTTCGACATCGGCTCCAGCCTGCGCGAGGCCAGGCTCCGCCAGAGGCTCGACTTCCCGGAGCTCGAGGAGCGGACGAAGATCCGGCCCAAGTACCTGCGCGCGCTCGAGGAGGAACGCTTCGACGTCCTGCCTGCGCCCACGTACGTGCGGGGCTTCCTGCGCTCGTACACGCGCGCGCTCGGCCTCGATCCGCAGCCGTTCGTGGACGAGTACAACTCCCGCTTCGCGGTGGGGGAGGAGGACGGGGTCCTGCGCGTGCGGCGGGTTCCGGCTCGGCCTCGCCAGCGCTCCGGCCGGGAGTCGCACCTCGCGCTGCTCGCCCTGCTCGCGATCGCCGTCGTGACCGCGCTCGTCATCGCCGCCTGGCGCTTCGGCGGCCCCGAGAGCGAGACCGTTCCCGGGCTCCCCCAGCAGGGCCGGCCGGCCGCTCAGCCCGCGATCCCGTCCGGACGGGCCCGGCTCGTCGTGCGTGCGGTCGCCGGAAGCTCCTGGATGCAGGTGCGGGCCGGCTCGGAGACCGGGCGCCTCCTCTACAGCGGGACGCTCGAGCTCGGCCAGGCGAAGGTCTTCGAGGGGCGCCGGCTCCAGCTCGCGCTCGCCGAGCCGGCGAACGTCCGCGTCCGGCTGAACGGCGACCGGATCGACCTCCCGGCCGGGACGTCGTTCGTCGTCACCGCCCGCCGGATCGCCCGCGCCGGCTCTTGAGCCCCCGGCGCCCCCGGGCGGCGATCGTCGTCACCGGCAGCGAGCTGGTCCGGGGGGAGCGCCAGGACCGCAACGGCCCCTTCCTCGCCGCCGAGGCCGTGCGGCTCGGGCTCGAGCCCGAGCGGATCACGATCGTCGGCGACCGCCCCGAGGAGCTCGAGGCCGCGCTCGGGGAGGCGCTCAGGGCCGACCTCTGCCTCGTCTCGGGAGGGCTGGGGCCGACCCACGATGACCGCACGGTGGAGGTCGTGGCCAGGGTCGCCGGCCGGGAGCTCCGTCTCGACGAGGGCCTCGAGCGCGAGATCGGGGCCATCTCGCACGTGGTCGCGGAGCGGCTCGGACGGCCCTACGAGGAGTTCGCCGCCGGCGTCCGCAAGCAGGCCACGATCCCGGTGGGCGCCCTCTCCCTCGGGCTCGCGGGGACGGCGCCCGGGCTCGTGCTCGAGGCGGGAGCGTGCGTGGTCGTCGTCCTGCCCGGCCCGCCCCGGGAGCTGCAGCGCCTGTGGCCGCGCGCGCTCGCCGCGGCTCCGGTCCGGCGCGTGCTGGAGCGGGCGCCGGACCGGAGCCGGCTCACCCTGCGCTTCTTCGGGACGCCGGAGTCGACGGTCGCCGCGGCGCTGGCCGCGGCAGGGGGGGACGGCGACGGTGTCGAGGCGACCATCTGCGCCCGCGAGTTCGAGATCCACGTCGACCTCGTCGTGGAGCCCGGCGCCGAGGCTCGCGCTCGGCAGCTGGCGGAGTCGCTGCGCGCCGCGCTCGGCGAGTTCCTGTTCGCGGAGGACGAGCGCCCGATCGCCGAGCTCGTGCTCGACCTCTGTCGCGCGCGCGGGCTCACCCTGGCCACGGCGGAGTCCTGCACGGGCGGGCTCGTCGCGGCGCGGCTGACTGCGATCCCGGGGGCGAGCGCGGTCTTCCGCGGGAGCGTCGTCGCCTACGCCGACGAGGTGAAGTCGGCGGCGCTGGGAGTTGCGAAAGACGTCCTCGCGCGGTACGGCGCAGTCTCCGCGGAGACGGCGGCCGCGATGGCGCGGGGTGCGCGGGAGCGACTCGGCGCGGACGTCGCGGTGGCGGTGACCGGGATCGCCGGCCCCGAGGGCGGGAGCGCGGAGAAGCCCGTGGGGCTCGTCTTCGTCCACGCAGCGGGGCCGGCCGGGGAGGAGGCGCGGCGGTCGGAGCTGCCCGGCGACCGGGAGCTGGTGCGCGGGCGGGCGACCGCGATCGCGCTCCACCTCGTCCGGCATTTGTTGGTGAATCGGCACACATCCGGGTGAGCGCACGCGCTACCGTCGGGCGGGATGAGGTGCTCAGGCTCTTCCTCGCGCTCGAGCTGCCGGACGCCGTGGTCGAGCGGCTCGCGCGCTGGCGGGAGCAGCACCTCGCCCGCGCCCGTCCCGCAGCGGGCCTCCACGTCACGCTCGCCTTCCTCGGAGCCCGGCCCCGGTCCGAGCTGGACGGGATCCTGGCCGTGCTGCGCACGGAGGCGGCGGCGACGGCGCCCTTCGTGCTCGTCCCGCTGCGCTACCGCGAGACGCGCTCCGTGGGGATGCTCGTGCTCGGAGACCCGAGCGGGGAGGCGACCCGGCTCGCGGAGCGGCTGCACGGACGCCTGGAGGAGCTCGGCGTCTACCGGCGCGAGACGCGGCCGTGGCTTCCGCACGTCACCGTCGTGCGCTTCCGCGAACGGCCCGGCCTCTCGCCGCCGCTCCCGGAGCTCGGCGCCTTCGCTCCGTCCGGCGCTGCTGCTTTCCTTTCTCGTCTGCACCCGACGGGGGCCCGGTACGAGGTTCTGGAGTCGTGTCCGCTAGGA
Organism: Gaiellaceae bacterium; assembly: GCA_035559835.1. Classification (GTDB taxonomy): domain Bacteria; phylum Actinomycetota; class Thermoleophilia; order Gaiellales; family Gaiellaceae; genus GMQP-bins7. The sequence goes on along the minus strand of DATMAP010000134.1, from coordinate 3,320 downwards.
GGAGAACCGGATGAAGCGTGAGGAAGCGCTCGAGGTCGCGCTCGGCCAGATCGAGCGCCAGTTCGGCAAGGGCTCGGTGATGCGCATGAGCGACCGGCCCCAGGTCTCGGTGGGGGCCGTCTCCACCGGGTCGCTCGCGCTCGACCTCGCGCTCGGGATCGGCGGCCTCCCGCGCGGGCGCATCGTCGAGATCTTCGGTCCCGAGGCCTCGGGGAAGACGACGCTCGTCTACCACGTGATGGCGGAGGCGCAGCGGCGAGGTGGTATCTGCGCCTTCATCGACGCCGAGCACGCGATGGATCCCTCCTACGCGCGCCGGATCGGCGTCGACATCGACCAGCTCCTCGTCTCCCAGCCGGACACGGGCGAGCAGGCGCTCGAGATCGCGGAGCTGCTCATCCGCTCGGGCGCGCTCGACGTGGTCGCCGTGGACTCGGTCGCCGCCCTCGTCCCCAAGGTCGAGATCGAAGGCGAGATGGGGGACAGCCACGTCGGTCTCCAGGCCCGGCTGATGAGCCAGGCGCTGCGCAAGCTGGCCGGCACGCTGAACCGCACCGACACGATCTGCATCTTCACGAACCAGCTCCGCGAGAAGATCGGGGTCATGTTCGGCAACCCGGAGACGACACCGGGCGGTCGGGCGCTCAAGTTCTACGCCTCCGTCCGCCTCGACATCCGGCGCATCGAGACGCTCAAGGAGGGCACGGAGGCGATCGGGAACCGGGTGCGCGTCAAGGTGGTGAAGAACAAGGTCGCTCCGCCCTTCAAGCAGGCCGAGTTCGACATCGTCTACGGCTCCGGGATCCCCTGGGAGGGCACCGTGCTCGACGTCGCGCTGGAGAAGAAGATCGTCCAGAAGGCGGGCTCCTACTTCAGCTTCGGCGACGAGCGGCTGGGGCAGGGGCGCCAGAACGCAACCGCCTTCCTCGCCGAGAACCCGGACATCGTCCAGCAGATCCTCGCGCGCATCCAGGCCGAGGCCCCCGAGGATCAGATCATCTCGGCTCGGCTGCTGCCCAGCGCCGCGCCGGCGGAGAAGCACGCGCCTGCGGAGGGGCAGGCGTCCTCCACGGGCCCTGCGGCGGGCGCGGAGGCGCCGTCCCCGCTCGAGGAGCCGGCGCCGGTCGAGGGCTAGGGGCCCGTGGCGGAGCCGAGCCCGGCGCTCGAGGTCGCGCTCCGGGCCCTGCGCGTCCGTGACCGCAGCCTCGCCGAGCTCGAGCGCAGGCTCGCCGAACGCGGGTTCTCGCCGGAGGAGCGTGCGGATGCGCTCGCGGCGCTCGAACGAGCCGGGTTGGTCGACGATGCCCGCTTCGCCGCAGCGAGGGCGCGGGCCCTGGCCGAGCGCGGCGCGGGCGATGCCCTGATCCGCCTCGCTCTGCGCGAGGCGGGGGTGCCGGCGGACCTGGCCGAGGAAGCGCTGCGCGATCTGGAGCCCGAGGCCGAGCGGGCTCGCCGCGTCGCTGCCCGCCGTGGCTCGGGCCCGCGAACCGCCCGCTACCTGCGCGGGAAGGGGTTCTCCCAAGAGGCGGCCGAGGCGGTCGTTGCGGAGGGCGATGACGGGGAGCTACGATAGGGCGGCTCTCATTCGACATTTCCCTGCTTGCCAGCGATTTCTGAACCGGTGGACACGATCCAGCTCCCGACGACCGACGTGAGCGGGCGGCGCGAGGCTGCCCGCGGAGGATGCGGCAGCTCCTGAGCTGAGGTCTTCGCACGGGTTCCGGCCGCGACCGGGCGGGCGCAAGTGCCGGATGTGAGCAACGCGGCGACGCCGCGGAAGTCGAACCCTCCACGGAGGAGCCATGCTCACGGCCGGTGCGGTGCTGATCGGAATCCTGCTCGGGGCACTCGCCGCGTCGGTGGTGCTCGTCGGGCTCTCGCGCTCCCGCGTGCGCGCCGCCGAGGCCGAGCGCAAGCGCTTGCTCGCCGACGCCGCCCGGGAGGCGGAGGCCGTTCGCCGGGAGGCGCACGTGGAGGCGCGCGAGCAGGCGGTCCGGATCCGCGACGAGATCGAAGCCGAGGTCCAGGACCGCCGGGCGCAGATCCTGAAGATCGAGGAGCGCGTCCTCCAGAAGGAGGAGGAGATCGAGGCCAAGCTGACCGAGCTCGAGCGTCGCGCCCAGGGCCTCGGCGACCGCGAGACGCACGTACGCGCCCTGCAGGAGGAGCTGAAGCAGGGGCGGGAGGCCATCCTCGCCGAGCTGGAGCGGATCGCCGGGATGACCGTGGAGGAGGCCAAGCGGCAACTGCTCGAGCGCTCGAAGGACCTCGTCCGGCACGAGCTGGCGCGGGACGTCCGCCAGCTCGAGGAGGAGGCCCGTGCGGAGGCGCGGCGGCGGGCGCGCGCGCTGATCGCAGACTCGCTCCAGCGGGTGGCCGCGAGCCACACCGCCGAGGCGACGGTGACCGTGGTCGAGCTCGCCTCCGACGACCTGAAGGGGCGGATCATCGGCCGCGAGGGCCGCAACATCCGCGCCCTCGAGCACCTGACGGGAGTCGACTTCATCATCGACGACACCCCGCACGCGGTCGTGCTCTCCTCTTTCGACCCGCTCCGGCGGGAGGTCGCGCGCCTCACCCTGGAGAAGCTGATCGACGACGGTCGGATCCACCCGGCGCGGATCGAGGAGATGTACTACCAGTCGAAGGCCGAGCTCGAGGAGCACGTCCGCCAAGCCGGCGAGCAGGCGGTCTTCGAGGCGAACTGCGGCGACGTGCACGAGGAGCTGGTCAAGATCCTCGGCCGCCTGCGCTACCGGACGAGCTACGGCCAGAACGTCCTCAAGCACACGCTCGAGGTCGTGCACCTGAGCGGGATCATGGCCGCCGAGCTCCAGGCCGGCGTGAAGACGGCCAAGCGGGCCGCGCTCCTGCACGACCTGGGCAAGGCCATGACCCACGAGGTGGACGGCTCGCACGCGCTCATCTCCGCGCAGCTCGCGCGCCGCTACGGCGAGTCCGAGGGGGTCGTGCACGCGATCGAGGCGCACCACTACGAGGTGCAGCCGCAGACGGTCGAGGCCGTGCTCCTGATCACCGCCGACGCGATCTCGGCCTCGCGGCCGGGCGCGCGCGGCGAGAGCCTGGAGAGCTACATCCGGCGCCTGGAGGCGCTGGAGGCGATCGCCACCGCCAAGCCGGGGGTCGCCAAGGCCTACGCGCTCCAGGCCGGCCGCGAGGTCCGCGTCATCGTCGAGCCGAGCGAGGTGGACGACGACGGCGCCGCCCTGCTCGCGCACGAGATCGCCCGCGAGATCGAGGATCAGCTCGAGTATCCCGGCCAGGTGAAGGTGACCGTCATCCGCGAGAGCCGCGCCGTC
>DATMAP010000133.1:0-7556 GCA_035559835.1 Gaiellaceae bacterium | reverse complement strand
CGTCGCCGTCGGCTTGGAGCGCACCGCCGACGCAGCCGCGGTCGCGGCCGCGATCGAGCGCCGCACCGGCGCCCGGCCGGAGTCGCTGGCGCCCATCCCGGCGCTCGTCGCCGACCTCCCCGCGGGCGTCTCCCTGGCGGGGATCCCGGGGGTCCGGTACGTGGAGCGGCTCGTCTCGCGGCGGCTGGCGCTGACCCCGACCGACCCGCTCGTCCCGCGCCAGTGGTACCTGGCCCAGAGCCGCTTCTTCGAGCCCTGGCCGACCCTGCCCGCGCTCGACCCCGTGCCGGTGGCGGTGATCGACTCCGGCGTCGACGCCGGCCACCCGGAGCTGGCCGGGAAGGTCCTGGCCGCGAAGAGCTTCGTCGGCGGCTCGGCGCGCAGCGACCCGCTCGGGCACGGGACCTTCGTCGCCGGCCTGATCGCGGCCGGGATCGACAACGGGATCGGGATCGCCGGCCTCGCCCCTTCGGCCCAGCTCCTGGTGGCCCGGGTGGTCACGGGCTCGCGCTCGATCCCGGTCGAGGCCGAGGCGCGGGCGATCCGCTGGGCCGTGGACAACGGCGCGCGCGTGCTGAACATGAGCCTGGGCGGCCTGCGCGACCCGCTCGACCCCGAGCGGGACAGCTTCTCCCAGCTCGAGGCGGACGCCGTCTCCTACGCGGTCTCGAACGGGGTCGTGGTCGTCGCGGCGGTCGGCAACGGCGACCAGGCGCCCAGGAGCCCCTGGCCGTATGCGAGCTACCCCGCCGCGCTCCCCCACGTCCTCGGCGTGAGCGCCTACCAAGACGGCGGCCGCGTGCCCGGCTTCTCGAACCGCGACCGCATCTTCAACGACCTGGCCGCTCCGGGCGAGCAGATCCTCTCCCTCTTCCCGCGCCCGCTTACCGCGCGCTTCCCCTCGTGCGCCGAGCAGGGCTACTCGAGCTGCGGGCCGGACGAGTACCGGGAGGCCCAGGGGACGTCCTTCGCCGCCCCTCAGGTGAGCGCCGCCGCGGCCGTGCTGCTCGGCTTACGGCCCACCCTCCGGCCGGAGCAGGTCACGGCGATCCTCGAGCGCACGGCGGCCGACCTCAGCCCGGCCACCGGCTGCGGGGGCTGCGCGCCCGGCCGCGACCCGCTCTCGGGCTGGGGACGGCTGGACGTCGCCGCCGCGCTCGCTGCGCTCGCCGGCCCGCTCCCGCTGCGCGACCGCTTCGAGGCCAACGACGACGCGGGCCCGCGCGCCTTCGCCCTCTCCGGGCGGAGCCGCAGGTTCCAGGCCACGGTCGACTTCTGGGACGACCAGGACGACGTCTACGCGATCCGCCTCCGCCGCGGGCAGCGTGTCTACGTCGGGCTGAAGGGGGACGAGCAGGCGGCCGACCTCGGACTCGCCCTCTGGCTGCCGGGAACGCGCTCGGTCGAGGGCGTCGGCGGCCAAGGCCGGCGGGTGCGCGTCTCCGCCCGCCCGGGCGCGCGGGAGTACCTCTCCTACCGCGCCGCCACAGCCGGTGTCCACTACGTGCAGGTGCGCATGTCGAGCCCCGGGCACACGCGCTACCGGCTGACCATCGTCAAGGGCTGAGGCCGGGCTCGAGCAGCTCGTCGTCCGGCACCTCGCGCAGCACGCGCGCCGGGTTGCCGACGACGACCACCCGCGGGGGGACGTCCCTGGTCACGACCGCGCCGGCGCCCACGAAGGCCTCCTCGCCGATCTCCACCCCGGGGCAGAGCACCGCACCGCCGCCGATCCGCGCCCCACGCCGGATGGTCGGCCCCTTCATCAGCTCGTGCCGTCGCTCGGTCCGGCCCATGAAGTTGTCGTTCGTGGTCACGACGCACGGGGCGACGAAGACGTCCTCCTCGAGCGTCGAGTAGGCGGTGATGTACGCCTCGGCCTGGATGCGCGTGCCGGCGCCGACGGTCGTGTCGTTCTCGACCAGCGAGCCCCGGCCGAGGACGACGTCGTCCCCGATCGTGACCCGCTCGCGGACGCAGGACTGGTCGCCGAGGATGACCCGCGCTCCGATCTGCGAGCCGGCGAAGACGATCGCCCCGGTGGAGACGACCGTCCCCGGCCCCAGCTCCGCCGGAGGCAGGGGCTCCCGGCGCGCGGTCGAGCGCGGGGAGAGCGTGGGCTGCTTGCCGACGACCGCGTTCTCGAGCACGCGCACGCCCTCGCCGAGCACGGTGCCGGGGTAGACGGTGGCGGTCGGGTGGACCTCAGCGACCATCGAGCGATGCCGTCAGCCGCTCCAGCGCCCGCACGACGCGCGCGCCGTCCGTGGCCACCCGGCGCCGGTCGCCCTCCCCCTCGACCAGCGCCAGGAAGTGGCGGCACTCGAGCTTGAGGGGCTCGTCGGTCGGGATCCGGGGGATGTGGATGTCGCCGGTGCGCGTCTGCCACTCGCCGTAGGTGTCCACGGGCCGCCAGGGCGACTTCTCGTACACGGTCACCTTGCGCTCGAGCTCCATGTCGTCGAAGACGGCCATCTTCTCGGTCCCGACGACGGTCATCTTCCGCATCTTGTGCGGGTCGAGCCAGGAGAGGTGCATGTGCGCGATCTTCCCCGAGGGGAAGCGCAGGTAGCAGAAGACGACGTCCTCCACGCCCGGCTGCAGGAAGTCGCGTCCGACGGCGAGGCACTCCTCCGGGTCCTCGTCGAGCAGGTAGAGGATGACCGACAGGTCGTGGACGCCGAGCGACCAGAGGGCGTTCTCGTAGGGACGGATCCGCCCGAGGTTCTGGCGATTCCCGTACACGCACAGGACCTCCCCCAGCTCGCCTGCGTCCACCAGCTCCTTGAGCTTCTGCACGCCCGGGTGGTAGAGGAGCAGGTGCCCGGGCATGAGCACGAGGTCGCGCTCGGCCGCCAGCGTGACCAGCTCGTCGATCTCCGCGGCCGTCATCGCCGGAGGCTTCTCCACGAACACGTGCTTGCCGGCCTGAAGCGCGCTGCGGGCGAGCGCGAAGTGCGTCGGCACGGGGGTGGCGATCACGACCGCGTCCAGCTCCGGATCCGCGAGCAGGTCCTCGAAACGCTCCGCCCAGCGTGCCTGCGGGTAGCGGGCGAGGAACTCGTCGCGCTTGCCCGCGTCCGTGTCGCAGAGCCAGGTCAGCTCGGCCAGCTCGGCGAAGTTGCGGGCGAGGTTGCGGCCCCACTCGCCCAGCCCGGCCTGGCCGACGCGGACCATCAGAGCTTCCAGACCTTGTCCGAGCGGCGGCCGTTGGCCCGGGTGGCGTTGCGCAGGTCGACGACGAGGCGGGCGTTCTCGACGAGGCGGTCGTAGTCGATCGAGGAGTGGTTGGTGACGATGACGACGCAGTCGTAGGCGGCCGGCTCGAGCGGCACGGAGCGCATGGCGAGGCCGTTCTGCTCGAAGGCGGGCACGTGCGGGTCGTGGTAGGCGACCTCGGCTCCCGCGTTGCGGAGGAGCGCGATCAGCTTCACCGCCGGCGACTCCCGCGTGTCCGCGATGTCGGGCTTGTACGCGACGCCGAGGACGAGGATCCGCGAGCCCTTGAGCGAGCGCTGGCTCGTGTGGTTCAGGGCTTGGGAGACGAGCGAGCGGCAGAAGTACGGCATCGACTCGTTCACCTTCCCCGCCAGCTCGATGAACTCGGTGTAGAAGCCGTACTCGCGGGCCTTCCAGGTCAGGTAGAAGGGGTCGATCGGGATGCAGTGCCCGCCGAGCCCGGGGCCCGGCTGGAAGGACATGAAGCCGAACGGCTTGGTGGCGGCGGCCTCCACCACCTCCCACACGTCGATCCCCATCCGGTCGCAGAGCTGGGCGAGCTCGTTGACGAGCGCGATGTTGACCGAGCGGAAGATGTTCTCGAGCAGCTTGGTCAGCTCCGCGGCCTCGCTCGAGGAGACGGGGTGCACCCGGTCGATCGCGCCCGCGTAGAAGGCGGCCGCCCGCTCCGTGGAGGCCTCGTCGACCCCGCCCACGACCTTGGGCACGGTCTTCGTCGTCCAGTCGGAGCGCCCCGGGTCGACGCGCTCGGGCGAGAAGGCCAGGTGGAAGTCCCGGCCGGCGACGAGGCCGCTTCCCTCCTCGAGCACGGGCTTGATCGCCTCCCGCGTCGTGCCCGGGTAGGTGGTCGACTCGAGCACGACGAGGTGGCCGGGGCGGAGGCGCTTCGCGATCTCCTTGGCCGCCTCGAGGAGGATGGTCAGGTCCGGCTCCCGCTGGCGGGAGAGCGGCGTCGGGAGCGCGATCAGGATCGCGTCCGCCTCGGCGAGCACGTCGTAGTCGGTGGTGGCGGCGATCCGCCCCTCCCGGACGAGGGGCGCCAGCGTCTCGGAGGGCACGTCCTCGATGTAGCTCTCGCCGCGCTCGAGGCAGGCGACGCGGTCGGGGTCGACGTCCACGAGCACGACGCTGCGACCCGCCTCGGCGAAGACCTGGGCCAGCGGCAAGCCGACGTAGCCTGCGCCCACGATGGCGACGTCCCGCTTCATCGGCCGGGCATCGTAGCGACGAGCACCTCCGCGATCCGCCGGGAGGCGTGCCCGTCCCCGTAGAGGACGGGCCGCTCGGAGGGGAGCGCAGCGTTCGCGACCGCCTCCGCCAGCCGGTCCGGATCGTCGTCCACGAGCACGTTCGCCCCCGCCTCCACCGTGTCCACCCACTCGGTCGATGGTCGCAGGGTCACGCACGGGACGCCGTACCAGTAGGCCTCCTTCTGGAGGCCGCCGGAGTCGGTGACGATCACGCGCGCCTGGGAGGCGAGCGCGGCCAGCTCCAGGTACCCGAGCGGCTCCACGAGCCGGACGTGGGGAGCCAGCTCGAGCCGCTCCCGCTGAAGCTGCGCGCGGGTACGGGGGTGCGCGGGGAAGACGACCGTCTCGGCGAGGCGGTTCAGGCCCTCGATGATCCGCCCCAGCCGGGGCTGGAAGACGTTCGCCTCGCGATGGACGGTGACGACGACGTAGCTCCCCGGCTCGTACGGGATGCGCACCCGCCGGCGCGCGATCGGCGCGAAGCGCAGGCTCGCGTCGGCCATCACGTCGCCCACCACGTGGATCGCGCCGAGCGCGCCCTCCTCGACCAAGGTGGCGCGCGAGCGCTCGTCCGGGCAGAAGAGGAGCGAGGCGACGTGGTCGACCTCGAGCCGCGTGTGCTCCTCGGGCATGGTCAGGTCCCCGCTCCGCAGCCCGGCCTCGACGTGGGCGAGCGGCACCCGGGCCTCCACCGCAGCGCGCGCGCCGGCCAGGGTCGAGTTCGTGTCCCCGTAGACGAGCACGACGGCGGGGGCCTCCCGGCGCACCACCTCGGCGATCGCCGGCTCCATCACCGCGGGATCGGCCGTCCTCAGCCCGAGGCGGTAGCGCGGCTCGGGCAGGCCCAGCTCCTCCAGGAAGACGTCCGACAGCTCGCGGTCGTAGTGCTGCCCGGTGTGGACGACGACCTCCTCGACCCCGGCCTCGCGGAGCGCGACCGAGAGCGGAGCGGCCTTGACGAATTGAGGCCGGTTGCCGACCACAGCGAGGACCTTCATGTCCGTGAAGCCTACGGACGCGGGCCCCCGTCTCCGCGCGAGGGCGCGCCCTGGAGAGCTGTCGCCGAGCGGCCCGGGCGGCGTGCGCTCGCCCTCTGCGGCCACGCGGCGGACGGCCATACTTGCAGCCGTGGCAGCCCGCTACGAGATCGCGACTCGCACGCGGCGCGGAGCGGAACGCCTCCGGCCGTACGTCTCCGACACGGAGCTCGAGCCGGGCGACCTCGTCGCCCTCGACGGCCGCCTCTGGCTGGTCGAACGCCTCGACGGCGCCCGCGCCATCGCCAAGCCGGCCCGCTACCGCATCGTTCTCCGCCACCCCGACGGCCGCCGCGAAGTCGGCGCGTTTCGCCGCTTCCGCTCCGGCGGGCCCCACCTCGGCCACGTGTTCGCCACCGTGGAGGACGGCGCCCCCGCAGCCTGGGAGATCGTCGATCGCCGGCTCGCCTACGACGACGCCGGCGAGCCGTACGTCGAGCTCGTCGCCGAGCGCGACTTCAGCGAGGTCGAGTCGCTCCCCAGCCACGAGCTCGAGCACGTGCTCGACGAGCGCGGGGCCGACCTCTCCGAGGGTGCGGCCGCCGCGCTCGAGCGCGCCCACGAAGCTGGCCTCTCCGCCGAGCTCGTCGCGCTCGAGGCCGGCGCGGAGCCCGACTGGGAGGAGGCCGAGCGGTACCTCGACGCGCTCGTCCTCGAGGCGATCGAGGACGATCTGCTCGAACAGTGCGGCGTCGACCCGGACGCCGATCCACCCGAGACGTGGCTCGACACCGTCAAGGAACGGCTGCGCGCCGACCTCACCTCGTTCCGCGCCGACATCGAAGGTGACCACGACCAGATCGAGGAGTGGGACTTCCGCGGCGGGCGCATCTTCGCGTCCGTGGGCAGCTTCGACGACGAGTGGAGCCCCCTCGCCGGGCACGGGTGGATGTGCCGCCTCGTCGACAGCGGCGTGCTCGCCGCCGCCGGCTTCGCCCGCGTCCACAAGCGCTCCTTCGTCCCGGACTAGCTGGCCGAGGCCGAGGCGGAGCGCGTCCGCGGCCTCTTCGCCGCAGGTCCTGCTCCGCCTTGCGTCTCGGACGGCTCACCTCTCCGAGTGTCCCGGCTCACGCCCTCCGACTCGGCCGCGCGATCCTGCCGAACGCCCTCCGTCCGCCGTCGCGGCTCGTGAAGGCCGAGAGCTGGATCGGCTCGCCGTCGAGCTCGAGGCCGGAGCCGATCACGCCGTCCCCGGAGAGGCGCACGTCCTCGCCGAGCCCGGCTGAGGGCTGACGGGTCGCGCGGGCGCGCTCGATCGCCGCGACGAAGGCGTCGAGCTCTGCGGGCCCGGTCGGCTCGCGTCCGAGCCGCTCGAGCGCGTCGAGCAGGTACCCCGCCCGCAGCTTCGGCCACAGGCGCGCGAACGCATCGGGCCGCGAGACGAGGTCGAGGCAGAGCTCGTCGCCCAGCCCGAGGATCGCCCCGCACTGGCCCGGCTCGGCCGGGAAGGCGTCCTCGAGCGCTCGCAGGTCGCGCTCGTAGGCGCGGTAGACGTCGGCGCTCGCGCCGGTCGGCGAGTCGACCGACATGCGCATCGCCTTCGCGTGCACCGCGTCCCACACCTCGCCTTGGGCGATCCCGCGGGCGAGGGGTCGCGCGGCCTGCGCCTCGGCCTTCCGGCGCCGCAGGCCTCCCGGCGAGACGTAGGGCGCCGCTTCGAAGCGCTCGGAGCGGCGCGACCAGCGCCCCTGCTCCACGCAGGAGACCGGGATGCACAGGCTCGACGCCGCCTCCACGAGCACGCTCACGTTGAGGATGCGGTTCTGCTTGGCGCCGAGGAGCTCCTCGCCGTCGTACAGGAGCACGCGCTCCTCCAGCGGGTTCTCGACGACGAGCTCGGGGACGCTCCCCGCCTCGTCCACCTCGCGGATCCGCAGGCCGCGCGGCAGCGCCTCGTCGAGGGTGAGGTACTCCGCCAGCGGGTCTCGGCGCGGGAAGAGCGGGTAGACGACGACTCCGCGGTGCTCCACGGGCTCGCCGATCTGGACGATCTCGGTCACGTTCACGTCGACTCCTTCCGGTCGCTTGC
>DATMAP010000132.1:0-15498 GCA_035559835.1 Gaiellaceae bacterium | reverse complement strand
CTTCGCCTACGACTCGATCGAGCTGGTCTTCACCGAGGACGCGCTCTGGGAGATCGCCGACCACGCGCTCGCCCGCGAGACCGGCGCGCGCGGGCTGCGCTCGATCATCGAGTCCGCGCTCCTCGACGTCATGTTCGAGCTCCCGTCGCGCACCGACGTCACGAAGTGCGTGATCACGAAGGAGACGATCTCGAAGGGCCTCAAGCCGACGCTCGTCACGAGCGCCGGCGCGACCGGCGAGCTCGACGAGCTCGCCGAAGAGTCCGCGTAAGCCGCACTGGCCGGCGGCTGGCTCTCCAGGCACCGGCGCGCTATTGATAGCCACTTCGAGGCCGTCTTTCACGGCGAAGAGGAGGTCGGGAATGGGGGAGGCGACGTACGACGAGGCGCGCGCCGAGGCGTTTGCCGGGCGCATGCTCGACATGCTGAACAGCGGGGCGCTCATGGTGATGACCTCGGTGGGGCACCGCACGGGGCTCTTCGACGCGCTCGCAGAACTCGACGACGCGACGAGCCACGAGCTTGCGGAGGCCGCAGAGCTCGACGAGCGCTACGTGCGTGAGTGGCTCGGGGCCATGGTGACCGGCCGGATCGTCGAGATCGATCCGGAGACGCACCGCTACTCGCTTCCGGCCGAGCACGCCGCGTGGCTCACGCGCGCGGCGTCTCCCGACAACCTCGCGGTCGAGGCCCAGTGGATCACGACGCTCTCGGCCGTCGAGGACGACATCCTCGAGTGCTTCCAGAACGGAGGCGGTGTCCCGTACCAGCGCTTCGAACGGTTCCACGAGGTGATGGCCGAGGAGAGCGCTCAGACCGTCCTCTCCGTCCTCTTCTCGCACATTCTTCCGCTCGTCCCGGGGATGGCCGAGCGGCTCGAGGAGGGTGCGTCGCTTCTCGACCTCGGTTGCGGGAGGGGGCGCGCGCTCGTCCTGCTCGGCGAGCGCTTCCCGGCATCGTCCTTCGTCGGGTACGACCTCTCCGGCGATGCGATCGCCTTCGCGAGCGCCCAGGCGGCGGAGCGAGGCCTGGAGAACGTGCGCTTCGAGCAGCGTGACCTGAGCACGTTCGACCTGGACGCGGAGCCCGAGTCGTTCGACTTCGTGACGACGTTCGACGCCGTGCACGACCAGGCGCGCCCACTCGCGATGTTGCGCGGCATCCGCCGCGCCCTCCGGTCGGACGGCGTGTACCTGATGCAGGACATCCAGGGGTCAAGCCATGTCCATGAGAACATCGACCATCCCGGGGCGCCGCTCCTGTACATGATCTCCTGCATGCACTGCATGACCGTCTCGCTCGCGCAGGGTGGCGACGGGCTCGGCGCGATGTGGGGAGAGCAGAAGGCGCGGGAGCTGCTCGCCGAGGCCGGGTTCTCGTCCGTGGACGTCCACCTGCTCGAGCACGACCCGTTCAACGCGTACTTCGTCGTTCGCCCCTGATCGTCGGCGACCGAACCGGCTCGTACGCGGATGACCGGCCGTAGTCGTGGGTCAGACCCCGGACGTGTCCGCAACGGGCATTGTCTGCAACCGCGACTCGCGCGGAGAGCCCATCTCCGCTACTCGTTCCTCCATGCCCCGGGCGGAGCTCTGGCCCTGGAGCAGCTACGCGGCGACGGCTGGCCTGGTGGAAGCGCCCTCGTTCCTCGATGTCGCGGGCGTGCTGGAGCACTTCGATCGTCGCGCCGATCGCGCACGACGCCGGCTCGTTGCTGGGGTGCTCGAGGCGGTGGAGCAGCTTTCGCGCCCACGCTGAGGGTTCGCGGATGCGTGCCGCGTTGTGCGCAGGGCGTGGCTTCCTTGGACATGTCCGGGGTCAGACCCCTGCCTTGACCCCTGGCCCGGGCGCGTAGTCTCCGCCACGTGACGTTCACGACCCGGCCCGAGCTGCGGGGCACCTTCGGGATGATCGCCTCCACGCACTGGCTCGCCTCGGCCGTCGGCATGTCGGTGCTCGAGCGCGGCGGCAACGCCTTCGACGCCGCCTGTGCGGCGGGCTTCTGCCTCCAGGTCGTCGAGCCGCACCTGAACGGCCCCGGCGGCGAGGTGCCGGCGGTCTTCTGGGCCGCGGAGCGCGGCGAGCCCCTCGTCCTCTGCGGCCAGGGCGTCGCTCCGGCTGCAGCCACGATCGAGCGCTACCGCACGCTCGGGCACGAGCTGGTTCCAGGCGCCGGCGTCCTCGCCGCCTGCGTTCCGGGCGCCTTCGGCGGCTGGCTGCTCCTCCTGCGCGACTTCGGCACCTGGCGCCTTGCCGACGTGCTCGAGGCCGCGATCTCCTACGCCGAGCGCGGCTACCCGCTGCACCCGCGCATCCGCGAGACGATCCTCCTGCACGAGGAGCTCCTCCGCGGCTGGCCCGGCTCGGCCGCGCTCTACCTGCCGGCGCCCGAGGCCGGAGCGCTCTTCCGCAACCCCGCGCTTGCCGCCACCTACCGGCGGATCGTGGAGGAGAGCCGGGGCGGGTCGCGCGAGGAGGAGATCGAGCGCGCCCGCCGCGTCTTCTACGAGGGATTCGTGGCCGAGGAGATCGACCGCTTCTGCGCCGCCGAGGGCGGCCTCCTCACGGGCGACGACCTCGCCGCCTGGCGGGCGACGCTCGAGCCTCCGGCGACCTACGACTACCGCGGGCTGACCGTCTGCAAGACGGGTCCCTGGGGCAGTGGCCCGGTCGCGCTGCAAGAGCTCGCGCTCCTCTCCGGCTTCGATCTCGCCGAGCTGTCGGAGGCGGAGCTGGTGCACGTCGTCACGGAGTGCGCGAAGCTCGCCTTCGCCGACCGGGACGCGCTGTACGGGGACGCGGACGTGCGCCTGGACATCCTCCTCTCGGACGAGTACACGCGCGAGCGGCGCGCGCTCGTGCGGGAGGAGGCGGCGGCGGAGGTCGCGCCCGGGTACGGGCGCCTGCCCCGCCTGCGGGAGGTCGCCCCGCTCGCCGGCGCGGGCGAGCCGACGGCGGGCGACACCGTCCACCTCGACGTCGCCGACCGCTTCGGGAACGTGATCTCGGCGACGCCGAGCGGGGGCTGGCTGCAGAGCTCGCCCGTCATCCCCGCGCTCGGCTGGCCGCTGGGGACGCGGGCGCAGATGTTCTGGCTCGAGGAGGGGCTACCCTCGTCGCTGCGCCCGGGCGCACGCCCCCGCACGACCCTCTCGCCTGGCCTCGCGCTGCGCGAGGGAGTGCCGTACCTGGCCTGGGGCACGCCCGGAGGCGACCAGCAGGAGCAGTGGGCGCTGCACGTCCTCCTGCGCCACGTCGACCTGGGGCTGAACCTGCAGGAGGCGATCGACGCGCCGGAGTTCCACACCGACCACCTGATCTCGTCCTTCTACCCCCGCGGCCTCGAGCCGCGCTCGCTCGCGCTTGAGGCGCGCTTCGGGGCGCGGACGGTCGCCGACCTCGAGCGCCGGGGCCACGAGGTCAGGATCTGGCCGCCGTGGTCGCTCGGCCGGGTGACCGCCGTCGCCAGGGAGCCCGGCGGCCTGCTCAAGGCGGCGGCGAACCCGCGCGGGATGCAGGGCTACGCCGCCGGCCGGTAGCGTCCCGGCGATGGAGCGGGAACGCACGCGCAGCTACTCGTGGCAGGATCCGCTCGCCGCGCTCGAGCTCGCGCGCGGCCTTCCCGGTCTCGAGGTCGTGCGCCGGATGCTCACGGGCGAGCTGCCGCACCCGCCGATCGCCGACGTGCTCGGGCTGCGGCTCGTCGAGGCCGAGGAGGGCCGGGCCGTGTTCGAGGGCGAGCCGGGCGAGCAGCACTACAACATCGTGGGCACTGTGCACGCCGGGTTCACGACGACGCTCCTCGACTCGGCCATGGGCTGCGCCCTGGCGACGACGCTCCCCGCGGGGGTCGGCTGGACGACCCTCGAGCTGAAGGCGAACTTCACCCGCCCGCTCACCGTCGAGACGGGCCGCGTGCGCTGCACCGGCGCCGTGATCCATCCAGGACGGCGCGTCGCCACCGCCGAGGCCCGGCTCGAGGACCTCCGCGGGCGCCTGCTCGCGCACGCGACGAGCACGATCCTCGTCCTCGCCTCCGACGGTCGCTAACCTTCCGCGGATGGCGCGCGAGGCGAAGGGCTCCTCCCAGTTCCCGGTAGCCGGGCGGCGCCCGCGCGTCTGAGCCGCGAGCGTCGCGACCTCCTGTCCCTAGACTCTCCCGCCATGGAGCCGCTCTACACGCCCGAGGGAGTCGAGGCGCGCTGGCAGCGCGTGTGGGAGGAGGAGGGCCTGTACGCCGCCGAGGCGGACGATCCGCGCCCTACCTTCGTCGTCGCCTTCCCGCCGCCGAACGTGACCGGCGAGCTGCACATGGGGCACGCGCTGCAGCTCGCGCTCGCGGACGCGCTCGTGCGCTGGAAGCGCATGCAGGGCTTCAACTGCCTCTTCCAGCCGGGGTACGACCACGCCGGGATCTCGACCCAGTACCAGGTCGAGAAGGCGCTCGAGGCCGAGGGCCGGCGGCGCCAGGACGTCGGGCGCGAGGCCTTCGTCGAGCTCGTCTGGGAGTGGCTGCGCCGCTACGGCCGCACGATCATGACCCAATTCCGGCGCATGGGCGCCTCGATGGACTACCGCCGGGAGCGGTTCACGATGGACGAGGGGTACGTGCGCGCGGTCATGCGCTTCTTCGTCCACCTCTGGGAGAAGGGTTACCTCTACCGCGACCATCGCATCGTCAACTGGTGCCCGTACCACCTGAGCGCGCTCTCCGACCTCGAGCTCGACCACGTGGAGGTGGACGACGAGCTCGTCTACGTCCGCTACCCGCTCGCCGACGGCTCGGGGCACGTGACCATCGCCACCGCGCGCCCGGCGACCATCCTCGCCGACGTGGGCGTCGCCGTGCACCCGGACGACGAGCGCTACGCGGGCCTCGTCGGGAAGGAGGCGGTCGTCCCCTTCGTCGAGCGGCGGGTGCCGATCGTCGCGGACGAGCGGGTCGATCCGGAGTTCGGCACGGGCGCGCTCAAGGTGACGCCCGGGCACGATCCCCTCGACTTCGAGCTCGGGCGAGCGCACGGGCTCGCCGAGCCGATGGTGGTCGGCCCCGACGGGCGCATGAACGAGCAGGCGGGCGAGCTCGCCGGGCTGACCCAGGAGGAGGCGGGCGAGCGCATCCTCGCCTGGTGCGCCGCGCGCGGGCTGCTCGAGCGCCGCGAGCGCTACCGGCACACGATCGCCGTCTGCGAGCGCTGCGAGAGCCGGATCGAGCCGCTCATCTCGCTCCAGTGGTGGTGCCGCATGGACGAGCTGAAGCAGGCGGCGCTCGAGGCGCTCCGCTCCGGGCGCGTCCGCTACCACCCGCCCTCCCAGCACCGGTTCGCGATCGAGTCGCTCGAGAGCGCCCCCGACTGGAACATCTCGCGCCAGATCTGGTGGGGCCACCAGCTCCCCGTCTGGTACTGCCCGGACGGCCACGTCTCCGTGGCGGAGACCCAGCCCGGCGCCTGCGCCGAGTGCGGCTCGGCGGAGCTCGAGCGCGACCCGGACGTCCTCGACACCTGGTTCTCGTCGGCGCTGTGGCCGTTCGCGACCCTGGGCTGGCCCGAGCGGACGCCCGACCTGGAGCGCTTCTACCCGGGCGACTTCAACATCACCGCCCGCGAGATCATCCGCCTCTGGGAGAACCGGATGATCTTCTCCGGCCTCGAGCTCCTGGGCGAGATCCCCTTCCGCGACGTGATCATCCACTCCACCGTGCTCGCCCCGGACGGGCGGCGGATGTCGAAGTCGCTCGGCACCGGCGTCGACCCGCTCCAGGTGATCGCCGAGTACGGGACGGACGCCACCCGCTACGGGCTCATGAAGATGTCCTCCCAGCAGGACACGCGCCTCTCGTACAAGGCGATGGACGAGGGCCGGCGGCTCGCGAACAAGCTCTGGAACGTGTCGCGCCTGATCCTCGGAGCCGCGGCCGGCGTGAGCCCCGCGGCCTCCCCGCGCGCGCTCGAGGAGCGCTGGATCCTCGCCCGCATCGACGCCGCCAGGGCCCGGATCGAGGACGCCTTCCCCCGCTTCGACTTCGCCGAGGTCGCCGACGTCCTCTACCACCTGACCTTCGACGACTTCTGCGACTGGTACGCGGAGGCGATCAAGCCGCGCCTCAACGGCCGTGATCGCGACGCGGCCGCGACCGCGGTGGCAGCCCTCGAACGCCTCCTGGCGCTCCTGCATCCCGTGCTGCCCCATGTCACGGAGGAGATCTGGTCGCGCCTGCCGGAGCGGGAGGCGCGCCTGATCGTGTCGCCCTGGCCGGAGCCGGACCCGCGCTTCGCCGCCGACCTGGATGCGCTCGAGCGCGTGCAGGAGGCGGCGCGCATCTTCCGGCGCAGCGGGGTCCAGGTCGAGCTCGACTCCGACGAGGAGCGGCGCATCTTCGCCGCGGTCGTGAAGCCCGAGCGGGCGCGGGTGGACGGCAACCGCGAGGCCGAGATCGAGCGCCTGCGCAGGGAGGTCGCCCGCGCCGAGGGGATGCTCGCGAACGAGCGCTTCACGGCGAAGGCGCCGCCCGAGGTCGTCGCCGCCGAGCGCGAGAAGCTCGAGCGCTACCGCCGCGAGCTCGCCGCGCTCGAGGGGTAGCTCGGCGAGCTCTCGTGTTGGAGAGACGAGGGCGCGTTCATGGGTGCGCCGCCGAGCGGAAACCGGATCGAGGTCGACCTCCGGCGTCCCGGCGGCCGCTACCCTCGGCCGCGTGTCCGGCGAGCAGGCAGCCTGGCTGAACTCCCTCTCGCCCTGGCCGCGGGAGTTCGGGCTCGAACGCATGCGCCGGCTCCTCGCCGCCCTCGGCGACCCGCAGGACGCGTATCCGGCGATCCACGTCGTCGGGACGAACGGGAAGTCCACCGCGACGGTCACGATCGAGCAGCTCCTGCTCTCCGAGGGGCTCGCGGTCGGCGCGACGATCTCGCCGCACGTGGCGAGCTGGAGCGAGCGCATCCGCCTGAACGGGGAGGAGGCGGACTTCGAGGAGGCGGTGGGGCGGGTGCGGGAGCCGGCCGAGCGGCTGGGCGCGACGCAGTTCGAGACGGTCACCGCCGCCGCGCTTCTTGCCTTCGCGGACGCTGCAGTCGACGTCGCCGTGGTGGAGGCGGGCCTCGGCGGCCGTCTGGACGCGACCAACGTGCTGCGTACGCGGGTCGTCCTGCTCACGAACGTCGCGCTCGAGCACACCGACGTGCTGGGCGACACGCTGGAGGCGATCGCCCGCGAGAAGCTCGCGGTCGCGCACGGCGACAGCGTCGTCGTCCTCCCCGACCGGACCTACGAGCACCTCGTGCCCGGACGGAAGATCGTGATCGGGGGGGCGCGGCAGGCGGCGGAGGCGTTCCTCGGGCGTGCCATCGCTGCCGATCCGACCGTCGTCCTCCCCGGCCGCCTCGAGCGGCGCGAGGGCGAGATCCGGGACGGCGCGCACAATCCCGACGGTGCGCGCTACCTCGTCGAGCGGCTGCCCCCCGGCGACTACACGGTCGTCGCCTCGATCCTCGCCGACAAGGACGTGGACGCGATGCTCCGCCAGCTCAGCCGGGTCGGCTCGCGGCTCGTTGCCACCCGCTCCTCGTCGGCTCGCGCGCTCGAGGCGTCCCGGCTCGCCGAGCTCGCGCGCCTGCTCTTCGACCACGTCGAGGTGGAGCCCGACCCGATTGTCGCCGTGCGCCGCGCGCACGCGCTCGGGGAGCCGGTGCTCGTGACCGGCTCGCTCTACCTCCTCGGTGACCTGGCGCAGGCGGAGCGGGCGCGCGCATGACGAGAGCGGGCGAGCGGCTGTCGGTGCTCGCCTTCGCGGCGCTCCTCGTCGGCGCGATCGTGGGCGTCGCCTTCCTCCTCGGCTACGCGGTCGGCAAGCTTCTGCTATGAGCGTGCCAGCCATGCCCCTCGCGCAGGCCACCGACTCCTTCGACTGGACGCTCGCCCGCGACCTCGGGCTCGTGCTCGGTGCCGTCCTCTGGCTCGCCACCGGGTTCTGGACCTTCAAGGACGCCCGCCGGCGGATCGAGGATCCGTGGCTGATCGCGCTTGCCACCCTGGTCGGGCTCGCACCGCCCTTCCTCGGCCCGATCATCTACCTCTTCTTCCGGCCGCCCGAGTACCTCCAAGACGTCCGCGAACGCGAGCTGGAGATCAAGGCGATGGAGGAGCGGCTCGCCCAGCTCGACCTCCGCTGCCCGGTGTGCCGCGCCCGGGTGGAGCCGGCCTACCTCGTCTGCCCGGTCTGCACCACGCGACTCAAGCAGGCCTGCGCCGAGTGCGGGCAGCCGCTCGAGGCGCTCTGGCAGATCTGTCCCTACTGCGCGACCCCGATCCCGCCCGCGCTCCCGGCGCTCGAGGACGTGGCGCCGCGCCCGCGCCGCACCCGCCGAGCCGGCGGGGACGGCTGAGGCTAGACTGCGCGGCCGCATGGCCCGCGAGACGACCCTCGTCCTCGTCAAGCCGGACGGCATGAGGCGCGGCCTCGCCGGTGAGATCATCGCCCGCTTCGAGCGGCGCGGCCTGGAGCTGCGCGGCGCGCGGCTGCTCAGGGTCTCGAAGGCGATGGCGCGCAGGCACTACGCGGAGCATCGCGGCAAGCCGTTCTTCGACGGGCTGGTCGACTTCATCACCTCCGGCCCGGTGCTCGCGCTGGCGGTGAGCGGGGAGTCCGCGATCTCGGTGGTGCGGGCGATGATGGGTGCGACCGACCCGCTCGACTCGGCGCCCGGGACGATCCGCGGCGACTTCGCGCTCGAGCTCTCCGAGAACATCGTGCACGGCTCGGACTCGAAGGCGAGCGCCCGCCGCGAGCTGGCGCTCTTCTTCCCCGACGGGCTTGTCTGAGCCAGGCCCGGCCGAGACGAGCAGGCTGACCCTCGCCTCGACGAGCCCGCAGCGGCGGGCGATCCTGGAGCAGCTCCGTATCCCCTTCGAGGTCGTCGCCCCAGACTACGGCGAGGACGACCCGCCGGATGCGGACGCTGCGGAGCTCGTCCGCCGGCACGCCGAGGGCAAGGCGCGCTCGGTGCACCAGCCCGGAGGGATCACGCTCGGGGTGGACACCACCGTCGTCCTCGACGGCCGCCTCTACGGCAAGCCGTCGTCCCGTGACGACGCGGCGCGCATGCTGCGCGAGCTGTCCGGGCGCACGCATGCGGTCCTCTCCGGCCTCTGCCTCCTCGGGCCCGGGTTCGAGCTCGTCCGGCACGAGGTCACCGACGTCACCTTCCGCCTCCTCTCCCCCGAGCTGCTCCGCACCTACCTCTCGAGCGGGGAGTGGGAGGGTCGCGCCGGCGCGTACGCGATCCAGGGCCTCGGCGGCCGCCTCGTCGAGCGCATCGACGGCGACTACCTGAACGTGGTCGGCCTGCCCGGCGCGCTCCTCGTCTCCCTCCTCGAGCGCCACGCGCCGAAGCTGCTGGAAACAGCGTAGGTACACTCGGTCCCCCTCATGCCTTGGCTCAAGACCCTGACCGGCTTCGGCGGCCGCGACATGGCCGTCGATCTCGGCACCGCCAACACCCTCGTCTACGTGCGCGGGCGCGGGATCGTGCTCTCGGAGCCGTCCGTGGTCGCGATCGACCAGCGGACCGGGGAGGTGCATGCGGTGGGCGTCGAGGCCAAGCGCATGCTCGGCCGCACGCCGGGGACGATCTCTGCCATCCGGCCGCTCAAGGACGGCGTCATCGCCGACTTCGACGTCACCGAGCAGATGCTCCGCCACTTCATCCAGAAGGTGCACCAGCACCGCTTCGCGCACCCCCGCGTCGTCGTCTGCGTCCCCTCCGGGGTCACGGGCGTGGAGAAGCGGGCCGTCGAGGAGGCGACGCTCTCGGCCGGCGCGCGCCAGGCCTACCTGATCGAGGAGCCGATGGCAGCCGCGATCGGGGCCGGGCTCCCGGTGGCCGAGCCGACCGGGAACATGATCGTGGACATCGGCGGCGGCACGACCGAGGTGGCCGTCATCTCGCTCGGGGGCATCGTCGTCTCCCAGAGCATGCGCGTCGGCGGCGACGAGATGGACGAGGCGATCGTCAATCACATCAAGAAGGAGTACAAGCTCCTCGTCGGCCAGCAGACCGCGGAGGAGATCAAGCTGGAGATCGGCTCGGCCTTCCGGCTCGAGGAGGAGCTGCAGGCGGAGGTGCGCGGCCGCGACATGCTCACGGGCCTCCCGAAGACGGTGATCATCTCCTCCGAGGAGGTGCGCCGTGCGCTCGAGGAGCCGGTGACGCAGATCATCGACGCGATCAAGTCGACGCTCGACAAGACGCCGCCCGAGCTCGCCGCGGACATCATGGATCGCGGGATCGTGCTCGCCGGGGGCGGGGCGCTCCTGCAGGGGCTCGACGAGCGCGTCCGTCATGAGACGCAGATGCCCGTGCACCTCGCGGACAGCCCGCTCACCTGCGTTGCCGTCGGGTCCGGGCGCAGCCTCGAGGAGTTCGACGTGATCCACCGCACGAACCGCAGCCGCGCGCGGAGGAACGGCCTGCTGCGGTAGCGTCGCCGCGACGCAACAGGGGGTCACCGCAACAGGGGGTCAGGTCCCGTCTGTTGCACTTTGGAGGTGCAACAGACGGGACCTGACCCCAGAGCCGCAGAGCCGCCGGTGACCCCAGAGCCGCCGGCCCACGCCGCTACACTGGCCCGCGGTGCCAAGAACCCGCAGCGCACGGTCGGCGGCGCTGGGCGTGGGCGTTCGGCGCGCTGCCACGAGCCAGCCCTCTCCCCGCAGCCGCGGCGCCCTCCGGCGCCGGGTCGTGGTGGGGGCGCTCGTCCTGCTCGCCCTGGTCCTGATCACGCTCTCCGTCCGCTCGGGGCCAGACGGCCCGCTGGGCGGCGTCCAGTCCGCCGGCGCGACCGCGCTGCGCCCCTTCGCGGTCGCGGTCGAGCGGATCGCGCAGCCGTTCCGTGACGCCTACGGGTGGGTGGACAGCCTCTTCGGCGCCCGGTCCGAGGCGGAGCGCCTGCGCGCGGAGGTGCGCGAGCTGCGGCAGCGCGCGATCCAGAACGACTTCGCGCGCCAGGAGAACGAGTACCTGCGGCGGCTGATCTCCTACCGCGACGGACCGCGCTTCCCAGCCGGCTTCCGTTCGGTTGCGGCCGAGGTGATCGGGCGCCCGGCGGGCGAGTTCACGCAGGCGATCGTGATCGCCGCAGGCTCGCGGGACGGGGTGCGGGTGAACGACCCGGTCGTGAGCGCCGACGGGCTCGTCGGACTGGTCACGCGCGTCGCCCCGCGCACGGCCCGCGTCCAGCTCCTCACCGACCAGAGCACCGCGGTCTCGGCCATCGACCTGCGCACGCGTGCCTCCGGGATCGTTCGGCACGCGCGGGGCACGCGCGAGACGCTCGTGCTCGACCGCGTCCGCAAGCGGGACGTGGTCCGGGTCGGGGACGAGATCGTCACGGCCGGCTGGCGGGCGGGCGGGCTCAGCTCCCTGTACCCGAAGGGCATTCCGATCGGCGAGGTGACGAGCGTCGGCCAGACCGACACCGACCTCTACCAGCAGGTGCAGGTCGACCCGTACGTGAACTTCGGAGGGCTCGACGCGGTGCTCGTGCTCGTGCCCAGGGAGCGCGGACGGTGAGCGCGGGAGCGGCGCTGCGCGCGTTCGCGCTCGTCTTCCTGGCCGCGCTGCTGCAGGTCGGGATCGTGTCCGCGCTCGTCGTCGCCGGCGGCGCTCCCGACCTCCTCCTCGTGCTCGTCGTCGTGCTCGCGCTCGAGCGGGGATCCGTGCCCGGGGCGGTGCTCGGCTTCGCCGGCGGCCTGGTCGCGGACGTGCTGACGCTGGACACGCTCGGCCTCGGCTCCCTCGTCCTCACGCTCGCCGGCTTCTGGGCGGGCCGTTACGGGGAGACGGTCGCGCGCTCGCGCCGGCTCGCGCCGCTTCTCGCCGTGGGCGTGATCACCGTGCTGGCTTCCGTCTTCTCCCTCGCCCTGCGCTACCTGCTCGGGGAGGAGGTCGCGGCCGGGCACGTCCTCTGGACGGCGCTCGCACCGTCGCTCGCGCTCAACCTGCTGCTCGCGCTGCCGGTGTTGCGCTTGGTGCGAAAGGTCGTGGGCGGGCCCGCTGCCGCCGAGCCGGCCACCGAGGTGGAGGTCGTTGTCTAGCGTCCAGCGAGAGCCCCCGCCGCCCCCGTCCGGCCGCTTCCTCCCTCCCGACCCGCGGGTGCGGGAGCCCTACCGGCTGACGCCGCAGCTCGCGCTACGCGTAGGCGTGCTCGGCGCGATCGCGCTCGCCGCCTTCGCGGTGCTCCTCCTTCGCCTGTGGTCGCTGCAGGTGCTCTCCGGGGACGAGTACCTGAACGCGGCGCAGTCGAACCAGCTCCGGCTGATCCGCGTGGAGGCGCCGCGCGGCCCGATCCTCGACCGTCGCGGCCGGGTGGTCGTCTCCAACGTCGCCGGGACCGCCGTCCGGCTGTGGGTGGGCGACCTGCCCGAGCGCGGTCGCAGCCGCCTCGTACGGCGGCTCGCGCGCGTGCTCGCCGTGTCCCCGGCCGAGCTCGAGCGCCAGGTCGAGGAGGGCCTCGCCGATCCGCTCACCCCGATCGTGGTCAAGACCGCCGTCGGCGAGGAGCAGGTCGCCTACCTGTACGAGCACCAAGCCGAGTTCCCGGGCGTCGAGATCGCGCAGGTGTACCTGCGCAGCTACACGTACGGCGCGCTCGCGGCGCAGATCCTCGGCTACGTGGGCGAGATCTCGCCCGAGGAGCTGGCCCGTCTGCGTCGCGCCGGCTACCGGCCCGGCGACCGGATCGGCAAGACGGGCGTCGAGGCCGCGTTCGACACGTACCTGCGCGGGCGCCCGGGCCTCGCCCAGATCCGGGTCGACTCCCTCGGCCGCCCCCAGAGCGCCCTCGAGCTGCGGCAGGAGCCCCGGGCGGGCTACGCGCTGCGCCTGACCCTCGACGTCCGGCTCCAGCGGGCGGCCGAGGAGGCGCTGCGCTACGGGATCCAGCTCGCGCACCAGAACAAGCACTGGGCCGCGAACGGCGGCGCGATCGTCGCTCTCGACCCGCGCGACGGAGCGGTCCTGGCGCTCGCCTCCGCGCCCACCTTCAAGCCGTCGGTCTTCGTGGGGCGGACCGATCCGCGCAAGCTGGCGCCGCTCCTCGACGAGGAGGCGGCCCGCCGCGCCAACTACCCGGGGCTGAACCGGGCGATCGCGGGTCTCTATCCCCCGGGCTCGACCTGGAAGCCCGTGACCGCGCTCGCCGGCATGGAGGAGCACGTCTTCTCCGCCTACGACCCGATCCAGTGCTCGCCGGTCGCCTACTACGGGCTCGACCGGCAGCGGTTTCGCAACTGGAATCCGTCCGTCAACCGGCCCATGACCCTGCCCGAGGCGCTCGCGGAGTCCTGCGACACGTACTTCTACGAGATCGGGAACCGCTTCTACGAGCGCGGCTCCGAGGGCCGGGTGCAGATCCAGCAGTGGGCCCGCCGCTTCGGCTTCGGCGGGCCGACAGGTCTCGACATCGGCGGCGAGGCGGACGGCCTGCTGCCCACCCCGGAGTGGCGCCGGCGCACGTTCACGAGCGACTGGGACCGGGCCTGGAACCCGGGCGACTCGATCCAGCTCGCGATCGGCCAGAAGGACCTGCTGGTGACGCCGCTCCAGCTTGCCACCTTCTACGCGATGCTCGCCAACGGGGGCAACATCGTCACCCCCTACGTGGTCGCGGGCGTGGAGCAGCCCGGGGGCAAGGGCTCGCCCTCGCTCGTGCTGCGGCGCTTCGCGCCTCCACCGCCGCGGCCGGCGGGTGTCGATCCGGCCGCGCTCGCAGCCGTCCGGGACGGGCTTTGGCGCGCGACGCACTCGAGCAACGGCACCTCCGCCGGCGTGTTCGCGAGCTACCCCGTACCCATCTCGGGCAAGACCGGGACCGCCGAGAAGGTCGTGCAGCTCCCCGGCTACCCGAGCGGCCATCTCGAGGATCAGTCGTGGTGGTGCGGGTGGGGGCCGTCCGACGGCGCCCGCCTCGTCGTCTGTGCGCTGATCGAGAACGGCGGCCACGGCTCCGCCGCCGCCGCGCCGGCTGCGCTCGAGGTGTTCGAGCGCTTCTTCGGAGCGAAGGCTCCTCCCGCCCAGCTGGTGAACACGGACTGATGCTCGACGTCGCCTCACGCCCGGCGCTCGGCGCCCGCAGCGGGAGGGCGGAGCCAGCCCCGCTCGCCTTCCTGCGGCGCTTGGACTGGATCCTGCTCGGCGCCGCTTTGGCGCTCGTCGGGTACGGCCTCTGGGTGGTCTCGGGCATCACCCGCTTCGACGTCCCCGGGGATCCGAGCTACTACGTCGTCCGGCAAGCAATCGCGGCCGGGGTCGGGTTCGCCGGGCTGGTCGCGGCCGCCGCGCTGCCGCTCGATCTCGCCCGCCGGCACTGGCAGCTCGTGTACGGCCTCACCCTCGGGCTCATGGTCGTCGTGTTCGTCGCGGCCGAGGCGGTTCGTGGCTCCAAGCGCTGGCTCGACCTGGGGCCGATCCAGTTCCAGCCCTCCGAGCTGGGGAAGGTGCTCTTCGTCCTCGCCATCGGCGGCTTCCTCGCCGGCCGGGTGGGCCGGGTCACCCGCTGGCGCACGATCTTCGGTGCGCTCGGGCTCGGAGCGGCTCCCGTCCTGCTCGTCTTCCTGCAGCCCGACCTGGGTACGGCGCTCGTCTACTCCGCGGCGCTCCTCGCCCTCCTCTTCCTGGCCGGGGTGCGCTGGCGGCAGCTCGGCCTCCTGCTCGGAGCCGCGGCGCTCGGCGTCGTCGCCGCGCTCTGGCTCCTGCCCGCCGCCGGCGTCCAAGTGCTGAAGCCCTACCAGGCCGCGCGGCTGACCCTCGATCCGAACGCCGATCCGAGCGGGCTCACCTACAACCTCGACCAGTCGATCACCACCGTCGGCTCGGGCGGGCTCACCGGGCGGGGCGTCCTGGGAGCGACGCAGACACGGCTCGACTACCTCCCCGAGCACGCCACCGATTTCGCCTTCGCCTCCCTCGCCGAGCAGCGTGGCTTCGTCGGCTCCACGATCCTCCTGCTCCTCTACCTGCTCGTCGTCTGGCGAGGGCTGCGGGTGGTGACGGTCGCCGGCGACCTCTACGGCGCGGTGGTCGCAGGCTCGCTCGTGTTCGCGTTCCTGTTCCAGGTCTTCGTCAACGTGGGCATGACCATGGGGGTCGCACCCGTGACCGGGATCCCTCTGCCCTTCGTCACCGTCGGGGGCTCCTCGCTCGTCGCGAACCTCGTGCTCGTCGGCGTGCTCCAGGGCGTGCACGCGCGCGGCCGGCTCTCGGAGCGGTCCGGTCCGTGAGGGGCGAGGCGGTGCGGGCCGCGGTGCGCGAGGGGCGAGAGCTCCTCGGCGCGCTCAGAGGCGAGCTCGGCGCCACCCCGGCGGGAGCGCTCGCGGTCAGCGGCCTGCTCGCCGAGCAGCTCGCCCGGGAGCTGGGAGCCGGGGCCGAGCCCGGCGCCGTCGCCGTCGACCCGCCCGGCCTGCACGGCGTGGAGGCGGCGGTGCGCGTGCTCGCCGGGGAGCCG
>DATMAP010000131.1:0-3912 GCA_035559835.1 Gaiellaceae bacterium | reverse complement strand
CGCGGGGCGAGGAGACGGCCTTGTGACAAAGTGTCACTTGGCGAGGAGGGCGTCGACCTCCGCCGCCGTCGGGAGCGAGGGCTGCGCGCCGAAGCGGGAGGCAGCCAGGGCGCCGGCGGCGCAGGCGCGGGCCAGCGCCTCCTCGGGCTCGCGCCCCTCGAGCAGCGACACGAGCAGGCACGCGGTGAAGGCATCGCCGGCGGCGGTCCCGTCGACCGCCACGACCGGGGGAGGCAGCGCGCGCGCTACCTCCGCACCATCCTCGAGGAGCACCGCTCCCTCTGCGCCCAGCGTCACCGCGACGAGCCCGTCCCGGCGGGAGAGGAGCTCGAGCTCGTAGCGGTTGACGACCGTCAGGTCGGGATCGACCCCGACCGGGCGCGCCGGAGCGGCGTTGAGGCAGAACACGCCCTCGCAGCGCTCCCAGGCGGCGACGACCGCTGCATCCGGAACCTCGAGCTGGCAGAGGACGGCATCGTGCTCTGGGAGCGCCACCCCGTCCAGGGTCGCGTTCGCGCCCGGTGCGACGACGATCGTCGTCTCCCCGGCCGCGTCCACCGTGATCGCTGCGACTCCCGTGGGCTCGTCCACGACCTCGAGCTGGAGCGCGACGCCCGCCTCGCGCAGGCCTGCGAGCGCCTCCTCGGCGAACGGATCGCGGCCCACCGCCCCGATCAGCGTCACCTCGGCGCCCAGCCGCGCGCACGCGACGGCCTGGTTCGCACCCTTGCCCCCGGGAACGCGCGCGAAGTGCGCCCCGCCCACCGTCTCCCCCGGGCGCGGCAGCCGCTCGCAGCGCGTGACGAGGTCGAGGTTGATCGAGCCGACGACGACGATGCGCGGGTGCGCCCTCACGCCAAGTGACACTTTGTCACAAGCGTGGTGTCCCCCGTCGCCTCTCGCCCACCCCTTCGGGGCTCACGCGGCGAGCGCGCGGAGGTCGTCCACCGTCGAGCCGAGGAGCGTGTCGCGGAGGTCGAAGAGCCCCGCCCACAGGGACGCCCGATCGGGTGCGGCCCCGAGCCGCGCAGCGGCCGCCAAGCCCTCGAGCGCGCGCACGAGCACCGCCAGCTCCAGGTAGACGGCCGCAACCCGGTCGGGGCAGGCCCGCACCCCCGCCCGATCCAGCACCGGACGCCACTCGACCAGCTCCCCCGCGCCCGGGCCGCCGTACCAGGAGCGGCCCTCGGCGTGTGCCGGCTCCAGCTCGAGGAGGTAGCGCGCGAGGGGCCCGTCGAGCCCGGCGAGCGCCGTCTCCACCCGGTCGGCGGCGCGCCGCAAGGCGGCCTGGCGCGCCCCCTGGGTCGGCGGCACGGCGTCGCCGCGCGCCCAGCGCTCGAGCAGGCGGCAGAAGGCAAGCGCAGCCGCCTCGCAGGCATGAAGCTGGCGCACGAGTCGCTCCCCCGTGGGGCCGCTGGCGGCGTTGCCGGCGATGACCGCATCCCAGCCGGCCATGCTCAGACCTCGATCACGACGGGGAGGACCATCGGCCGCCGCCGCGTCCGGTCGTAGACGAGCTGAGCGACGGCGTCGTGCAGGTGCTCCTGCAGCAGCTTGATCTCGGTCGCGTGCTCGGCGACGAGCTCGCGGACGACGCGGTCGGCCTCCTCGCGCAGCTCGGCGAGCAGCTCCTCGGGCTCGGCGAAGCCGCGGGCGATGAGCTCGGGCGGAGCGATCTCGGCCCCGTCCCCGACGGCCAAGGTGGTGACCACGATCAGCACCCCGTCGTCGGCCAGGCGGCGCCGGTCGCGCAGGGCGACGTCCTGCACGTCCCCCACGCGCAGCCCGTCCACGAAGGTGACCCCGGCCTCGACCCGTCCCGCGAGGCGAACGCCGGCGGGCCCGAGCTCGACCACGGAGCCGTTCTCCGCGAGCACGATCCGGTCTTCCGGGATGCCGGCCTCGCGCCCGAGCTTGGCGTGCGCGGAGAGCATCCGGTACTCGCCGTGGATCGGCATCAGCGCACGCGGTCGGAGGAGCGAGAGCAGCGTCCGTAGCTCCTCCTGGTAGGCGTGCCCGGAGACGTGCACGGGCGCGATCTCCTCGTGCAGCACCTCGGCCCCGGCCCGGGCGAGCTGGTTGATCGTGTCGTGCACGCGCAGCTCGTTCCCCGGGACGGGCTTGGCCGAGATGATCACCGTGTCGCCGGGCTGGACGGCGACGCTCGGGTGGTCGCCGTAGGCGATGCGCGTGAGCGCCGACATCGGCTCTCCCTGGCTCCCCGTGCAGAGGATCACGACCTGCTCCGGTGGGAGCGAGGCCGCGTCGCCGGGGGCGACGAGGGCATGCTCCGGGATGTCCACGTAGCCGAGGGCGGCCGCGATCTTGAGGTTCTTGCGCATCGAGCGACCGACGATCGCCACCTTGCGCCCGCACTCGATCGCGACGTCCGCGGCCTGCTGCATCCGGTGGACGTTGGACGCGAAGGAGGCGACGACGATCCGCCCCGTCTTGAGCGGGAAGAGCGCCCGGAAGGCCTCCCCCACGAGGCGCTCGGAGCCGGTCGTCCCCGGCCGCTCGGCGTTCGTGGAGTCGCCGAGCAGGAGGTCGACGCCGCGGTTCCCGATCTCGGCCAGCTTCCCGACATCGGTCTTGAGCCCGTCCACGGGCGTGTGGTCGAGCTTCCAGTCCCCCGTGTGGACGACGCGGCCGGCCGGCGTCTCGAGCACGAGGGCGACGGCGTCCGGGATCGAGTGCGCCATCCGCACCAGCTCGACGCGGAACGGCCCGAGCTCGAGCGGCTCGTCGCCGGGAGCGGCCTCGAGCAGCTCGGTGCCCTCTCCGACCCGGTGCTCGTCCAGCTTCGACCTGACCAGCGCCAGCGTCAGGCGCGTCGCGACCACCTTCTCGACCTCGACCTCGCGCAGGAGGTAGGGCAGGCCGCCGACGTGGTCCTCGTGCCCGTGGGTGAGGAGGACCGCGCGCACCCGACGCCCGCGCAGGTAGCCGACGTCCGGCAGCAGGAGATCGACCCCGAGGTGCTCGTCGCGCGGGAAGGCGAGCCCAGCCTCGACGACGACGACGTCGTCCCCGAGCTCGAACACGGTCATGTTCTTGCCGACCTCGCCCAGGCCCCCGAGCGGGATGATGCGCAGCGTGTCGCCCATGTCGAAGGGAGTCTACGGGCGCCGCGCTGCCGGCTCGCTACGCAGCGACCGGCTGGAGCAGGCCCAGGCGCTCGAGGCAGCTCCGGACGGCGGCCCGCTCCTCCTCGCTCGCCTCCACGAGCGGGAGCCGAAGCCCGCCGACCTCGTGCCCGAGCAGGTTCAGCGCGCACTTGATCGCGATCGGGTTGACCGCGACCCGGAGCAGGTCGATCGCCGGGCGCAGCTCCGCGTCCAGCGCCCGCGCGCCCTCGACGTCGCCCGCGCGGAAGCGCCGCACCATCTCCTTCACCCGCGGGCCGACGACGTGCGTGTGCACGCAGACGCCCCCTAGACCCCCCAGCTCGAGGAAGGGGAAGATCAGGTCGTCGTCACCGGCGTAGAGGTCGAGCCCGAGCTCGACGATCGCACGGGCCTGCTCGAGGTCCGGGTTCGCCTGCTTGACGGCCCGCACCTGGGGGATCTCCGCGAGCTGCGCGATCGCCTCCGGCTCGAGGTTGAGGACGACCCGGGCCGGGATGTTGTAGACGATGATCGACCGGTCAGTCACCGAGGCGATGGCCTTGAAGTGCTCGACGATTCCGCGCACCGGCGGCTTGTTGTAGTAGGGCGTGACGACGAGGAAGCCGTCCACCCCGAGCTCGTGTGCGTGTTTCGTGAGGTGGATTGAATGGTCAGTCGAATACGTGCCCGTGCCGGCGACGACCGTCGCGCGGTCGCCGACCTCGTCCACCGCCGCCTCGTAGAGCGAGAGGCGCTCCGCGTCCGAGAGCGTCGGCGACTCACCGGTCGTCCCCGTCACGACGAG
>DATMAP010000130.1:0-2053 GCA_035559835.1 Gaiellaceae bacterium | reverse complement strand
CGAGGTCGCGAGGGCGGTCGAGCACGCCCTCACCGCGGCCCGGCCGAGGGCGCGCTACGTCGTGGGCCGGGACGCGCGGCTGCGGGCCTGGATCGAGCGCCTCCCCACGCGCCTGCGAGACCGCCTGCTGGCACGGGCGCTGACCGGCCGAGGCTGAGGCTCAGGCGTCGTGGACGCCGCAGCCGAGCCAGTCATGGCCGAAGCGGCGCATCTCCCGGATGATCGGCAGCAGTGCCTTCCCCTTGGGGGTGAGCTCGTACTCGACCCGCGGAGGGGACTCGGGGTAGCTGCGGCGCACGACCATCTCCTCCGCCTCGAGCCAGCGCAGGCGCTCGGCGAGCGTGCGCGGGCTGATCCCGGCGCACGAGCGCTCCAGCTCGGTGAAGCGACGGGGGCCCTCGGAGAGGTCGTGGACGATCAGGACCGTCCACTTGGAGCCGACGATCTCGGCGGCGCCCGCGACCGAGCAGGTCGGAGCGGCGTGGACGGGGAGCATCGTGCGCGTGGCCACGAACGCATTGTACGGCCTCCCGCGGCCGAGGCCGCGGGGTGACCCGGTCGCGACGACGCCGCGGGGAGGCCGCGCGCCGGTGCCGGCTCAGTCCCAGGGCGGCGGGTTGTGCACCCAGCGGCCGCCCACCATCGTGGCCACCACCTCGACCGCCTCCAGCTCCTCCGGCGCGCACGCGAGCGGGTCGCGGGAGAGCACGACGAGGTCGGCGAGGTAGCCCGGGAGGAGCTTCCCGCGGCGGCGCTCGTCGCCGGAGAGCCAGGCAGGGTTGACCGTCGTCGCGAGCAGGGCCTCCTCGACGGTGAGGCGCTGCTCGGGGCGCCACGGGGGGCGCTCGTCGAGCGTGCGCAGCACGGCCGCGCGGATCCCCGCGAGCGGGTCGAGCTCCTCGACGGGCGCGTCCGAGCCGTTCGCGACGAGGGCTCCCGAGTCCCAGAGCGAGCGGAACGCGTACGCCCCGTCGAGGCGGTCGGCCCAGAAGCGCTCGGCCAGGTCGCGATCCGAGGGCGCGTGGCTGAACTGCACGGAGCAGGCGACCCCGAGCTCGGCGAACCGCCCGAGGTCCTCCCGCGCGACGCACTGCGCGTGCTCGATCCGCTGGCGGAGGCCGAGGGGCGCCCAGGCCTCGCGCGTCGCTGCGAAGGCGTCGAGCGCCTCCCGGTTGGCGCGGTCGCCGATCGCGTGCACGGCCACCGGCCAGCCCAGCCGCGCCCCCGTCCGGATGATCTCGGCCAGCTCCTCGCCGCTCGTGATGCAGACGCCCGAGCCGTCGAGCAGCCAGGCGGTCTGCGAGCCGAGCGTCCCGTCCATGAACGCCTTCAGGTAGCCGAGCCGGAGGAAGTCGCCGCCGAGGTCCCCGTGGAGGGCGAGGGCCTCCAGCTCCGGCAGCCGCTCGTGGGGGAGGGACTGCCAGACGCGCAGCGTGAGCCCGTCCCGCTCGGCGACGCGCTGGAAGATCCCCGGCGCTCCGAGCCAGCCGTCCTTGTCGTGGATCGCGACGACGCCGCGTGCGGCCGCGATCCGCTGTCCCTCGCGGGTGGCGGCGACGAGCTCGTCCTCGCTCGGCATGGCGAAGCGCGCCCGGAACTGCCAGGCCGCCTCCTCGCGGAGGATCCCGGTCGGCTCGCCTCGCTCGTCGCGCTCGACGAGGCCGCCTGCGACCTCCAGGTCGCCGTGGGCGAGCGCCAGCGCGGCGGAGTTGAGCCAGGCCGAGTGGTAGTCCTTCGACCAGAGCAGGGCGGGGGTCGGCCCGGTGACCGCGTCGAGCGCCTCCTTCGTCGGCTGCGTCTCCCACTCGGCCGCGCGCCAGCCCGTGCCCCGGATCCAGGCGCCGCGACGGGGGTGCGTGCGCACGCGCTCGAGCGCCTCCTCGAGCCGCGTGACGCCGTCGAGGCGCACGTCCCGCTGGGAGAGCGACCAGGTGGGGAAGTGGACGTGGGCGTCGGTGAACCCCGGGAGGACGCAGCGCCCGCCGAGATCGACGACGTCCGGGGTCGGCAAGGCGCTCTCGTGCGTCCCCACGCCGCCCGCGATCCGCTCGCC
>DATMAP010000129.1:0-12416 GCA_035559835.1 Gaiellaceae bacterium | reverse complement strand
GCACCGAGCGACTCCTCCAAAATCGCGAGGCCCTCGTCGAGCTCCTCGGCGGAGATCGTGAGCGGGGGCAGGAGGCGGATGACGTTCCCGTAGAGACCGCACGCGAGCAGCACGAGCCCGCGCTCGAAAGCGGCGGCGACGACGGCCTTCGCGCGGTCCGGGCTCCGCTCGGCGAGCTCCAGAGCGAGCATGGGGCCGAGCCCGCGCACCTCGCCGACCTCGGCGTGCCGGGCCGCAATGGCGTCGAGCCGCGCGCGCAGCGTCTCCCCGAGCGCAGCGGCGGCGGCGAGGAACTCGGGGCGGGCCACCTCGTCCAGCACGGCCGCCGCGGCCGCGCAGGAGAGCGGGTTGCCGCCGAAGGTGCCACCCAGCCCGCCCGGCGGCACCGCGTCCATCACCTCGGCCCCCCCGGTCACGGCCGCGAGAGGGAGCCCGCCCCCGAGCGACTTGCCCGAGACCAGCAGGTCGGGCCGGACGCCGTCGTAGTGCTCGATCGCCCACAGCTTCCCTGTACGCCCGACGCCGGACTGGACCTCGTCGTCCACGTACAGGATCCCGTGCCGGCGGCAGAGCTCCAGCAGGCGCGCCGGGAAGTCGGGCGGCATGGGGATGAAGCCTCCCTCGCCCTGCACGGGCTCGAGCACGACGCAGGCGACCGACTCGGGATCGACCTCGCTGCGGAAGAGCTGCTCGAGCGCTTCGAGGGCGGCGTCCGAGGAGACCCCACGGTAGGGATACGGCGCCGGCGCCCGGTAGACCTCGGGCGCGAACGGCCCGAAGCCCTGCTTGTAGGGCACGACCTTCGCGGTCATCGTCATGGTCAGCAGCGTGCGCCCGTGGAAGGCGTTCTCGAAGACGACGACGGCGGGGCGGCCGGTGGCGACGCGCGCGATCTTGACCGCGTTCTCGACCGCCTCGGCGCCGCTCGAGACGAGCAGCGAGCGCTGCTCCGCGCCGGCGCAGGGCGACAGCGCCGCGAGGCGCCGGCAAACCTCGACGTAGGGCTCGTACGTCCCGACCATGACGCACTGGTGGAGGTAGCGGTCCGCCTGCTCCTTGATCGCCTCGACGACGGCGGGGTGTCGGTGGCCCGTGTTCTGGCATCCGATCCCGCCCGCGAAGTCGAGGAACGAGCGCCCGTCGGGGTCGGTGATCCGCGCCCCCTCGGCGTGCGCGACGACGAGGCGGGGCGTGGACACACCGGGCGCGACGTAGCGGGCGCGCTCGGCGAGGATCCGCTCGGCCGCCGACGTGTCGGCTCGCTGCATGGCCGCGAATTATGAACGGTGCGGCGAGCGAAGACGAGCAGGACGGCTCCGCCGGCCGTACGGCGGGCCGACGCCGTCTACCATCCGATCGCGCCGGAGTAGCTCAGCTGGTAGAGCAAGTCACTTGTAATGACTAGGCCGAGGGTTCGAGTCCCTCCTCCGGCTTCGCCGAGACGAGGGCGCCCGCGAGACGGGCGAGGCCGGGCCCGAGCTACGACAGCACCTCGCGCTCCTTCTGATGCGCGAGGATCTTGCGCTTCACCCGCTGGAGCGCGTTGTCGATCGTCTTCGTGTCGCAGCCGAGCTCGTCGGCCATCTGCTCGTAGGAGTTGCCCTCGAGGTAGAGCCGGAGCGCCTGCGATTCGAGCGAGGAGAGCCCCGTGCCGAGGCAGAAGACGAGGCTCTGCAGCTCCTCGGTGGAGATGACGCAGACCGAGGGGTCGTCCACGCTCGGCCCCGGGAGGGCGTCGCCGAGCGTGCAGTCTCCGTCGGAGTCGTAGCCGGCCGGAGTGTGACTGAAGGAGACGTACGTGTTCAGGGGCGTGTGCTTGTAGCGCGTGGCCGTCTTGATCGCGGTGATGATCTGGCGCGTCACGCACAGCTCCGCAAAGCTGCGGAAGGAGGTCTCCTTGTCCGGGCGGAAGTCCCGCACCGCCTTGTAGAGCCCGATCATCCCCTCCTGCACCAGGTCGTCGGCGTCCCCGCCGGCGAGGAAGTAGCTGCTCGCCTTGAGCCGGACGAATCCCGCGTAGCGGCGGATGAGGAGGTCGAGCGCCTCCTGGCTGCCGTTGCGGGCGCGGAGGACGAGCTGCAGGTCCTCCAGCTCGCGCTGGGCCTTCTGGGCGGTCTTCGCGACGACTGCGGCACGTGTGGTCATCGTGCTCCCCCTCGCTCTCGATGGGTGCGCTGACGAACTCTCACCTTGAGGTTGAGGCAGAACCTAGCACCATCGTGCAGGAGTTACAAGCCCCTTGCGAAAAGTGCAGCATGCTAGGAACGTGTGTTCGCCTGGCGACCGGCGTCTCGGGCTAGCGGCCGCGGCGCAGCCGCTCGAGCAGCTCGCGGACGGCGGGATCGAGCCGGTCTCGGAGACGACTGCCGGTGCCCGCCAGGTCGTGATCGCGGTGCCGAGCCGATCCGAGCTCGGCGAGGAAGGCACGGGAGGACAGCGAGCGCACCTCCTGCCCCGAGACGCGGCGGACGTGCACGTCCGAGGAGACGAGGCAGATGCGCTCCGTGGCGCGCCACTCGGCCGCGAGTCGCTCGAGCAGATCGTCGGCGTGGGCGGCGAAGCGCACGCTGAGCGGGCCGACCTGGCGCTCCTCGCCCGGGTCCTCCCCGTCGAAGACGATGACGCCTCTCGCGCCGCGGGCGGCGACGAAGCTCGCGAGCGCATCCACCAGCTCCCCGCGACCGGAGAAGCCCCCCGCGTGGAGCAGGTTGTAGCCGTCGAAGAGGTAGAACGTCGCGTCGCTCACTCGCTCGAGTGACACTTTGTCACATGGTTGGGGGGTCACATGGTCGGGCTCTGCCCGCGCTGCCGGCGGGCCTCGTAGAGGAGGACGGCGGCGGCGGCGGCGACATTGAGCGACGCGACTCTGCCGAAGAGCGGAATGGCGATCGCGGCGTCGCAGGCCCGGCGGACGAGCGGCCGGATGCCCTTCCCCTCGGCCCCGAGGACGAGCGCGACACCCTCGGCCAGGTCTGCGCCCCAGAGCGGGATCGTGCCCTCGGGGTCGGCGGCGTACACCCAGAGCCTGGGCCCCTTGACCTCTTCCAGGTAGCGCGCCAGGTTGGGCACCACCGCGACCGGGAGGTGCTCCACGGCACCGGCCGACACCCGGCAGACGGCGGGCGTTACCCGGACGGACCCGTGGGCTGGGAGGACGACACCGGTTGCGCCGGCGCCTTCGGCGCTACGCGCGACTGCGCCCAGGTTGTGCGGGTCGGTGACCTGGTCGAGGCAGACGAGCAGCGGGCGCTCGGCGGTCGCCAGCTCGAAGGCATCCGCGTAGCGATAGGGCTCGCACCAGGCGACGACGCCTTGGTGCTCGCGTGTGCCCGCCGCCTCGGAGAGCGCCCGCTCCGGCTTGACCTGGAGCCGCGCCACGCCCGCGAGCCACGGAAGCTGCGCGGCTGCACGCTCGCTCGCCCACACCTCGAGCACCTCCCGCGAGCCCCGGAGAAGCTCGCGCACCGCCCGCCGGCCGTAGACGAGATCGCGGGTCACCGGCGCCGGACGAGCCGGTAGCCGCCCGGCTCGTCGCGCGCCTCCCAGCCCGCGGCCTCGATCTCGGCGCGGAGCCGGTCGGCTTCGGCGAAGTCCCGCGCCTCTCGGGCCGCGCGGCGCCTCTCGGCCAGCTCGACGACCGCGGCCGGCGCCTCCTCGGCCTCCGCCAGGGACTCCAGCCCGAAGATGCGAAGCGCCCGCCGCAGCAGCTCGTGGTCGCGCCACTCGTGCATGACTGCGAGCGCCGCAGGAGTCGAGAAGTCGTCGTCGAGCGCGGCGGCGAAGCGCTCCCACGAGCCTTCGGGCGCAGGCCGGTGAGGGTTCCGGAAGACCTCGCGGAAGCTCTCGGCCCGCGCGGCCGCCGCGGCCATCGCCTCGTCCGAGAAGTCGAGCGGGCTGCGCCAGTGTCCGCTCAGGAAGAAGGCGAGCGTCGCCTCCCGCCCCCACGTATCGAGCACGTTGCGGAGCGAGACGTCGTTCCCCAGCGACTTGTGCATCTCCGCGCCGCCCAGCTCGAGCATCCCGTTGTGCATCCAGATCCGCGCGAACGGGCGTCCGGCGGCCCGCGACTGCGCGAGCTCGTTCTCGTGGTGGGGGAAGACGAGGTCGAGGCCCCCTCCGTGGATCCAGAACTCGGGCCCGAGGGTCTTCTCCGCCATGGCCGAGCACTCGATGTGCCAGCCGGGGCGACCGCGGCCCCACGGGGAGTCCCACCAGGTGTCCTCGCCCTCCTTGGTCGCCTTCCAGAGGGCGAAGTCGCGCGGATCCTCCTTGAGCGGGTTGGGCTCCTGCTCCTCCACTTGGTCGGGGCGCTGACCCGAGAGGCGCCCGTACTCGGAGAAGCGCGAGACGCGGAAGTAGACATCCCCGCCGACCGGGTACGCGTACCCCGCCGCGATCAGCTCCTCGATGAGCGCGATGATCTCGGGGATCGACTCCGTCGCGAGCGGCATCGCATCCGGAAGGCCGAGCCCGAGGTCGGAGGTGTCCTCCAGGTACCACGCGGTCGCCTGACGGGCCAGCTCGGCGCTGTGCCCGGGCGCGGCCTCGTAGATCTTGTCGTTGACGTCGGTGATGTTGTGGACGAAGGTCGTCCGGTAGCCGCGCTCGCGGAGCCAGTTGCGAAGCCAGGAGAAGACGACGAAGGGGCGCGCGTTGCCGATGTGCGCCCGCTGGTAGACCGTGGGGCCGCACACGTACATGCCTATCTCGGCGGGCGGTGGCGGCAGCTCGACCAGGGAGCGGGTGTACGTGTCGTAGAGGCGCATTGGGCCGATCGTATCCCTGCGCTGCAGCGCCGCCCTCCCCTGCGAGCGTCACCTCCGGTGCCCCCGGTGGGTGCCCCCGGTGTCAGACACCGATTCTCGTCAAGGGGAAAGTGCGCCGATTTCGTGAATTTTCATCAACAGGGACGGGCGATCGATCTCCGAGGCGCAGCGCCGCACTTCGAGACGCAATGTCTCCGAGGACACCGCCGAAGAGGACAGGTACGTTGCGGCCAGGTCCTCGCACGTGTCTGACACCGGGGTTAGGGGTTACACCGGGGCTCGGGGTCCTACGAGCGGGCGGCGCGAGCCAGCGCCTCCTCCCGCGAGAGCGAGGCGAGGACCGCCGCCAGCTCGGGGCCCGCTTCGGCCCCCGTGAGAGCGAGGCGCAGGGCGCGGAGGTCGCCGCCCACCGCCTTCAGCTCGCGGACGATGGCGCGCGCCTGCTCGACCGTGAGACGCGCCGGAGCACCCGAGCGCAGCTCCGCGAAGCGCTCGAGCGTCGCTCGCGCCCCGGGCGGTAGCCGGGCCGGCTCGGGGTCGAGGACCTGCGAAGCGTACGCTCGCGCCTCCTGCAAAGTCCGCGCCCCGCGCAGCGCCGGGGCCACCGCCACGGGCGCGCCGACGGCCGCTGCGAGCTCCTCGTCGTCCATCTCGGCGATCGCGTCGATCGCCAGCCGCCGGAGCCGCGCCAGATCGAGCCGGACGTCGTGCTCGGGCAGGTCGAGCTCCTCCAGGTACCTCCGGACGGCCGCCGCGGGAAGCCCCTCCGCGCGCAGCTCGGCGACCGACGCGTGCCCGTGCCGCTTCGAGAGCTTCTTGCCGTCGGGGCCGAGCAGAAGCCCGTGGTGGATCACCTCCGGGAGCTCGCCGCCCACCGCCCGGGCGATCCGCCGCTGCACCTCGAGGTTCGGCCGGTGATCCGACCCGCGCAGCACGTGGGTGATCTCCAGCTCGAGGTCGTCCACGACCGAGGCGAGCTGGTACGTCGCCGTTCCGTCCGCGCGCAGGAGGGTCGTGCCGTCGCCCGCGAGCCGCACGGCTCCAGTAGCGTCGCGCACGGCGGCGCCGGAGGCCAGCGCCCGCTCGGCCGCCGCCCGGTAGTGCTCGCCGCGCTCGCTCTGCCGGACTGGCCCCTCCTCCCAGGTGATCCCGAGCCAGGTCAGATCCCGGAGGATCGCCTCTTCTCCGCCCTCGACCGTGCGGGCAGGGTCGGTGTCGTCGATCCGGAGCACGAGGACGCCGCCTCGCTCGTCGGCGAACCGGCGATTGGCGACCGCGGTCAGGGCGTTGCCGAGATGGAGCGACCCCGTCGGGCTGGGCGCGAAGCGGACGCGGATGGCCTCTCCGCTCATGCGTCGATGGGGACGTGCCCCGGCTGCGCCGCGACGCGGTCGAGCCACGCGCGAACCGCCGGATACGCCGCGAGCTCGAAGCCACCCTCGCCGGCGACGTGCGTGTACGCGTAGAGGGAGATGTCGGCGATCGAGTAGCGCCCGCCGACGAGGAACTCGCACTCGGCCAGGTGGCGCTCCAGCGCAGCGAGCGCCGCGTGCCCCCCCTCGTGCCAGGTGGGCAGCCGGTGCTCGAACCGCTCCCGCTGAGCGCCCGAGTGCGCGAGCCAGAACCGCGCCACGGCGATGTAGGGCTCGTGGCTGTACTGCTCGAAGAACTGCCACTGGAGCACCTGCGCGCGCTCGTAGCGGCCCTCGGGCACGTAGGGCGTCCCCTCGCCGAAGTACCAGAGGATCGCGTTCGACTCCGCGAGCGGGCGGCCGTCGTCGAGGACGAGCGTGGGGACCCGGAGCGCCGGGTTGAGCTCGCCGAGGAGCTCGGCCCGGTTCGAGCGGTCGGCCACGGACACGTCCACGGTCTCGTACGGGAGCCCGAGCTGCGCGAGCAGCAGGCGCACCTTGTAGCAGTTGCCCGACACCGGCGAGTTGTAGAGCAGCATCAGCGATGCTCCGGGTTTGCGAAGTCGAAGCGGCAGCCGGCGTCCCAGAGCGAGCGCTGGTTCCCGTGCGCCGGGATGCCGCCCGCGTCCCGGAGCAGCCGCGCGAGGTGGAGCAGGTTCCAGGTCATGAAGGTCGTGTTCCGGTTCGTGAAGTCGTTCTCCGGACCGCCCGAGCCGGGGTCGAGGTACGAGGGCCCGGGGCCGGCCTCGCCGATCCAGCCCGCGTCGGCCTGCGGCGGGATCGTGTAGCCGAGGTGCTGCAGCGAGTAGAGCACGTTCATGGAGCAGTGCTTGATCCCGTCCTCGTTCCCGGTCACGAGGCAGCCGCCGACCTTCCCGTAGTACGCGTACTGCCCGGCCTCGTTGAGCAGGCTGGAGCACGCGTACAGGCGCTCGATCACGCGCGTGCACACGGACGACTTGTCGCCGAGCCAGATCGGCGTGCCGAGGACGAGGACGTCCGCCGCCTGGACGCGCTCGTACAGCGCCGGCCAGTCGTCGCTCGCGGCGTCGTGCTCGCGCATGTCGGGCCAGACGCCCGGGGCGAGGTCGTAGTCGACGGCGCGGACGTAGTCCACCGCGACCCCGTTCAGCTCCATGATCGCCATGGAGAGGCGCATGAGCCCTTCGGTGTGCGAGAGCTCGGGTGAGGGCTTGAGCGTGCAGTTGACGTACAGCGCGCGCAGGCCGGAGAAGTCCCAGCGGCTCTCGGTGCAGAGCTCGCGCTGGAAGTCGGTGAGTGTCACGGCGTCCCTCCTCGGATCGTCCGGGCGTAAGCAGTGCCACGCTACCGCGCCGGCCTCCGGCTCGACTAGGCTCGACCGGTCAGCTGCCCCCGCGCGCGAGGACTGGAGGGAGACCCCGTTGACCCTGATCTGGTTCGCCGTCTGGCTCGTCTTCGACCTCATCGGCGACGAGGAGCCGCTCACCTTCGATCCGGTCAACTGGTGGGCAGGCTCGCTCCTCTTCACCGTCGCCGTCGACCTCTCGCGCCAGCACGTTCGTCTGGGCCACCGGTAGGGCGATGGAGGAAGCCCTCCTCGCCTGGTTCGCGAACGCGGGTCGCGACCTGCCCTGGCGGCGCACGCGCGACCCGTACGCGATCCTCGTCAGCGAGGTCATGCTCCAGCAGACGCAGGTCGAGCGGGTCGTCCCCCGCTACCTGGCCTGGCTCGAGCGCTGGCCCACGGTCGAAGCGCTGGCCGCCGCTTCCCCGGCCGACGCGATCCGCGCCTGGCAGGGGCTCGGCTACAACCGGCGCGCGCTCGACCTGCACCGGGCGGCCCGGCGGGTGGCCGCCGAGGGCTGGCCGGCGGACCTGACGTCGCTTCCCGGCGTCGGTCCGTACACGGCGGCGGCGCTGCGCCGATTCGCCTTCGGCGAGGAGGTGCTACCTGTGGACGTGAACGTCGCCCGCGTACGGCGCCGAACGCAGGCGGCCTTCTCGCCCGCGGCGGCGGCGGCGCTGATGGACCTCGGCGCCACCGTCTGCCTGGCGCGCGTGCCGCGCTGCGGCGCCTGCCCGCTCGCGGCGTCCTGCCCCTCGCGCGGCACCCGCGAGGAGCCCGCGCGCAAGCAGGGGCCGTTCGAGGGCTCCTTCCGGCAGCTCCGCGCGGCGACGCTGCGCCTCGTGGCGGAGGAGCCGCGCCCGCTCGGCGAGCTCGACCGGGAAGCCGTCCAGTCGCTCGCGCGGGACGGCCTCGTCGTCGTCGTGCGCGGTCTCGTCGCCCTGCCGGACGCGCCGAGAGCGCCGGACTCCGGTCCGTCGGCGCGCCCGAGCAAACCGGCTAGACCGACCCGAGGAGGGCGACCGCGTACGCGGCCAGCCCCTCGCCGCGCCCCGTGAACCCGAGCCCGTCGGTCGTCGTCGCCCGCACCGTCACCCGCCCTGCCTCGACGCCGAGGGCGGCGGCGAGCCGCTCCCCCATCTCGTCGCGCACGTCGCCGATCCTCGGTTCCTCGCCGACGAGCACGCAGTCGGCGTTGACCAGCTCGAAGCCCGCGTCGCGGACCTCGCGGTAGGCCTCCCAGAGGAGATCCAGCGACGAGGCGCCGCGGTACTGCTCGTCGCTCGAAGGGAAGAGCGAGCCGATGTCGCCCAGGCCGGCGGCGCCGAGCAGCGCGTCGATCAGCGCGTGCGCGATCACGTCCCCGTCCGAGTGGCCCGCGAGCCCGCGCGGGTACTCGATCGGGACGCCCCCGAGCACGAGCGGCACGCCCTCGACGAGCGCGTGCGCGTCGACGCCGATCCCGATCCGGAGCTCGCCCATCGCCGCGAGGCTACCGCCCCGAGCCGCCCGCGAGCAGCGTCTCGACGAGCGCCAGATCGGCCCTCGTCGTCACCTTCAGCAGGCGCGGGTCGCCGTCCACGACCGCCACCCGGCCACCCGCGCGCTCGACGAGGGAGGCACAGTCGGTGGCTCCGGCCACGTCGCCGCCGGCGAAGGCCCGCCGGAGCGCCGGGAGGAGGAAGGCCTGCGGCGTCTGGGCGGCGACGAGCCCCTCGCGGGAGACCGTCTCCCGGACGACGCCCGCCTCGACGCGCTTCACGGTGTCGGCGAGCGGGAGCACGGGCACGGCGCCGTCGTAGCCCTCGACGAGCCGGCCCAGCACCCGCTCCACGACCTCGTCCGCGAGCAGCGGGCGGGCGGCGTCGTGCACCAAGACGACGAGCGCCTCGTCGGGCACCTCCGCGAGCGCGGCCCGCACGGACTCGGCGCGGGTCGCGCCCCCCGGCACGCAGGCGACGACCTTCACCGCCGCGAGCTCCTCGGCGAGCAGGATGGCCGGCTCCTCCCAGCCGGGTGGCGCGGCGACGACGATCGCATCCACCCAGGGGCAACGGTCGAGCCGGTCGAGGCTCTCCGCGAGGAGAGGGCGCCCGGCGAGCGCCGCGAACGCCTTCGGCCGGTCGATGCCGAGGCGCTGCCCCATGCCTGCGGCCGCGAGGAGCGCGAAGACACTCCCTCCTCGGTCGGGGATGTCTAGGCCTCCTTCACGAAGCGGGTCGGCGCCCCCGGCGCTCTCGAGCGGAGCGGGTAGGCGCT
Source organism: Gaiellaceae bacterium (assembly GCA_035559835.1). GTDB lineage: Bacteria > Actinomycetota > Thermoleophilia > Gaiellales > Gaiellaceae > GMQP-bins7. Next base: position 2,652 of record DATMAP010000129.1, on the reverse strand, counting down.
AGGCGTTGGCGGTGGCCGCCTTCGGCTTGGCCTTCGCCTTCGGCGTCTCCTGCCCGGCGCGCGAGAGGACCTCGTCGAGCCAGGCCGCGGCCTCCTCCTCGGTCATGTCCTTCGCGTACATCAGCTCCGAGGCGAGGATCTTCTTCGCCTTCACGAACATCTGCTTCTCGCCGGTCGAGAGGCCCTTCTCGTTGTTCCGGACGGCGAGGTTCCGCACCACCTCCGCCAGCTCGAAGATGTTGCCGGTCTTCATCTTGTCGCGGTTGTGCTTGAAGCGGCGGTTCCAGTTCTTGGGCATCTCCGTGGAGCCGCCCGAGAGCGTCTTCACGACCATGGCCACCGTGCGCTGGTCGATGACCTGCCGGAGCCCGACGCGCTCGGCGTTCTCGCACGGGACGTTGACCGTCATGTCGTTGTGCAGGATCTGGATCGTCAGGTACTCGCGCACCTGGCCGAGGACCTCGCGCTGCTCCTTGCGCACGACCGTCCCGGCCCCGTGATGCGGATAGACGACCTTGTCGCCGACCTCGAACACGCTGGCCTCCCCGATGTCCGTCGTCACCGTCATCAAAAAAGGGCCGGCAGCATGCTCCCCTGCCGGCTTCCGCGGGCTCAATCATAGCGGGTTTCTCGCCGACCCTTAACGGAACTGCAACGTCCCGCTGCGGCGCGCCGGACGTCTCAAGCCGACGCGGCGGCGCGCGCCTGGAGACCGGCCCGCAGCGCCGCCCGCAGCGTCTCCGCCGCCGCCACCCGCAGCCCCTCCCGGGGCGGCGTGCCCGCCGGCGCGACGACGGTCTCGATCCCGAGCTTCGCGCACTCCTCGAGCCGGCGCTCGGCCTGGGCGGCCGGCCGCAGGCGGCCCGTGAGCCCGATCTCCCCGAAGGCCGCGGCCCGCTCGAGCACGGCTGCGCCCCGGGCGGCGGAGGCGATCGCGAGCGCCACGGCGAGATCCGCCCCCGGTTCCTCGACACGGACGCCGCCCGCGACGTTCACGAACACGTCCGCGCTGGCGAGCCCCAGCCCCGCATGCCGGCCGAGGACGGCGACGATCATGCTCAGCCGCTTGGGGTCGACGCCGGTGCCGACGCGGCGGGGCATGGCCAGGTCGGTCGGCGACACGAGCGCCTGCACCTCGAGCAGGAGCGGGCGCGTGCCCTCGAGCACGCAGCCGACGGCGGCGCCGACCTCACCGGGGTGGGTCGCCCCGAAGAGCTCCGAGGGGTCGGGAACGCCGACCAGCCCGGCGCCGGTCATCTCGAACACCCCCAGCTCGTTCGTCGAGCCGAAGCGGTTCTTCGTAGCGCGGAGGACGCGGTGGGCGTGATAGCGGTCGCCTTCGAACTGGAGCACGCAGTCGACCAAGTGCTCGAGCACGCGGGGCCCGGCGACGGCGCCGTCCTTGGTCACGTGCCCGACCAGGATCGTGGCCACGCCGGCCTCCTTCGCGACCCGGAGCAGGCGGCCAGCCGCCTCCCGCACCTGGGCGACCGAGCCCGGCGCCGACCCCACCTCGGCCGAGTGGAGCGTCTGCACCGAGTCGATCACGCACACGGCCGGCCGCTCCTGCTCGAGGGTCGCGCAGACGGTCTCGAGCTCGGTCTCGGCCAGGATCCCGACCGCCTCCGCCCCGCCCAGCCGGGCGGCCCGCAGGCGCACCTGAGCCGGCGACTCCTCTCCCGTCACGAGCAGGACCTTCGCGCGCCTGCTCATCGCCCCCAGGGCCATCAGCAGCAAGGTCGACTTGCCGACCCCCGGCTCGCCGCCGACGAGCACGAGCGAGGCGGGCACGAGCCCGCCCCCGAGCACGCGGTCGAGCTCGGCGATCCCGGTCGGGATCCGCTCGGCCTCCTCGGCGGCGACCTCGCCCAAGGGCACGGGCGCCCGCGCCCGCGCGGCCGGCGCGCTCCCGTTCGCGGGCGGCACCTCCTCGAGGAGCGTCCCGAAGGCGCCGCAGCCGGGGCAGCGGCCGAGCCAGCGCGGGCTCGCGGTCCCGCACTCGGAGCAGGAGTACCTGGCGGCGGCTCGGGCCATCCGGCCAGTCTAGGCACGCGACCCGACGCCGACGGTCACGAAGGAGCCGCGAAAGAGCGCCGGCTCGCTTGCAAGTCGGCGGGAGGCGTAGCAGAGTTCCCGCCGAACTCTCAGCCGACCCACGACCCGAAAGGACGGGCCGTCATGGACAGATTCAACGCGCTCGGGCGCGGACTGCAGATCATGCTGGTCGCAGGAGCGCTGCTCCTGATCGACACCTTCCTGCGCTGGCAGGAGGTCGAGTTCGACCTCGGGCCGATCGGAGGAGGCTCGGTGGGCCAGAGCGCCTGGAACGGATTCTGGGGCGTCGTGCTCGGGCTCCTGACGGTCGTGCTCGTCGCTTGGCTCGTGGCACGACTCCTCGGCGTCTCGATCCCGCTCCCGTTCTCGCCCACCCTGATCGCCGCCGTGCTGGCAGCGCTCATCTTCCTCTTCGCCCTGATCAAGAACCTGGACGACGACTACTCGACCTTCTGGGCCTGGGTCGGGCTCGCCCTCTCGGTCGCGCTCCTGGCCGGAGCGTGGCTGCAGATCCAGGCCTCAGGCGGGATGGAGGCGCTCAAGAGCGAGCTGCCCGGCATGCCGGGCGCCTCGGCGCCCGTGGCCACGGCTCCGGCC
>DATMAP010000128.1:0-9005 GCA_035559835.1 Gaiellaceae bacterium | reverse complement strand
AGGAGGGTCTCGAGAGCGGAGGTCGTCACCTCCAGGATCTCGGCGATCTCCGCGTACGAGCGGCCCTCGAACTCGCGCAGGACGATCGCCTGACGCTGCTGCGGGGGGATCCGGGCGAGGGCGGTCAGGAGCTCGCCCACGGTCGGCCCGTCCTCCTCCGCCGGCGCCTGGCCGGCGATGCGGTCGTCGAGCTCGACCTGGCGCGGCCGGGCCTGCTCCTGGCGGAAGCGGCCCTTGATCGCGTTGCTCGCGATCGCGAGCAGCCAGCTCTCCGGCTTGCGCGGGCGCACGCCCTGCTCGAGCGCCCGGTAGGCGTTCAGGAAGGTGGTCTGGGTGACGTCCTCGGCGTCGGCGCGGTTGCCGAGCACGGCCAAGGCGTAGCGGTAGATGCTGGCGCCGTGGCTGCGGTAGAGGGCGTCGAGCTGGCGCGCTGCAGCGTGACCGGTCTCGGTGACGGCCATGCGCTCACGGTCGCCGACGGGGCGCTCCCCCGCAACCCCCCATACAAACTCTTAACACCTGCCCGCGCAGGGTCTGACCGGCGCGCGCGTCTCTCCCTCCGAAGCAGGAGACCCCCCTTCCAAGGAGACCCGATGAAGAAGACACTGCTCGTGATCGGCGCCCTGCTCGCGCTCGTCCCGGCGGCCCTTGCGGCCCCGCCGGATCCGAGCCCGAGCCCGGCGCAGCTCTGCCGGCAGCAGCAGGCGAGCATGTCGGCCGCCGACTTCGCCGCCCTGTATCCGGGGAGCAAGCCGAAGAGCGCGTTCGCCCGCTGCCTCGCGCGGCAGACGCAGCAGGTCTCGCAGAACGCCGACAACGCCGCCAAGGCGTGCAAGGCGGAGCGGGCATCTCTGGGCGAGACGGCGTTCGCGGACAAGTGGGGCCAGAACCGCAACGACCGCAATGCGTTCGGGAAGTGCGTCTCCGCGACGGCGCGCGGCCTGACCGTGGAGCAGCAGCAGGCGACGCTCAACGCGGCGAAGAAGTGCAAGAACATGCGCGCGTCGAACCGCGCGGCCTTCGAGACGGCCTACGGGACGAAGCGCAACGCGTTCGGGAAGTGCGTCGCCGCGAACGACTGACGCGGATCTGACAGCACCGCGCGGCGGTAGGCGGCACCGCCGCGGCGGAGGGGGGAAGAGACGGAGGAGGCCGGGAGGCCTCCTCCGTCCTCCTCCTACAGGGGCTCCCAGCGGGGCAGCGTCACGGTCAGCGTGGTCGGCCCGCCGGGTGCGCTCTCGATCTCGAACGTGCCGCCGAGCATGCGCACGCGCTCGCCCATTCCGACGAGCCCGAGCCGGCCCCGCTGCGCTGCCTTGGCGAGCGCACGCTCGACCTCGAACCCCATCCCGTCGTCCACGATCCGCACCTCGATCGCGCTCCGGCGCGCGCTCAGCCGCACCTCCACCGAGGAGGCGCCGGAGTGCTCGCGGACGTTCGCGAGCGCCTCCTGGATCATTCGGAAGACGGTGATCCGCTGCGCCGAGGAGAGCGAGTCCGGGTCGCCCCGGATCTCCAGCCTCGCCTCGATCCCTGCGCGCTCGGCGAAGGCGTCGACCTCGCGGTGGAGGATCTCGCCCAAGGGGCGGCTGAGGACGCTCTTCGTCTCGAGCGAGTGCGCCAGCTCGCGGAGCTGCCGGTCGAGTTCGGTCAGCCGGGCGGTGAGGTCGTCGAAGCGTCCGTAGGCCTGCTCGCGGTGGCTCTCCAGCACGAAGGGGTACACCTGCTGCTGGAGCAGGCGGACGTCGGCCGCGAGCGCGAGCACGTCCTGGATCGGCCCGTCGTGGAGGTCGAAGCCGAGGCGCATCAGCCGCCGCTCGGCGGCCGCGACCAGCGTCCGCTCGCGTTCCCCGGAGCGCTCGAGGAGCTGCTCGCGCTCGAGCACGGGGCCGAGCGCCGTGGCCACGGCGCCGAGGTAGGCGTCCGCGACGGGGGGCGCGACCGAGCCGAGCCGGCCGACGAGGGCGGCGTAGGGGCGCCCGAAGCGGCGCACCGGCGCCGAGCGGAGCGTGGAACCGCCGAGCAGCGAGAGACGCGAGCGGCCGCGGAGGACGGCCTTGGCCTCCGCGCGCACGCGGCGGCTGGGGCCGCTTTCGGCGCCGTCGCCCAAGGCGAGCAGGAGCTCGAGCCCCCCCGTCGAGCGCCGCCAGAGCGAGACCTCGGCCAGCACGCCCGATCCGAGCAGGAGGCGGAGCTGGATCTCGCAGGCGACGAGCGGCGGCAGCTCGAGCAGGCGCGCGTCGGACACGGCCTGGTCGAGCAAGACGAAGCGCGCCGTCGCGAGCGGGAAGGCGCACACCTCGGCGAGGGCGGCCGCAGCCGCAGGCACGTCGGCCTCCTCGAGCTCGAGCGCGGCCGCGAGCTCGACCAGGGCCGCCGCGGCGTAGCGGACGGCGGCCATCGTGTCGCCGAGGTCGGGATGGGCGCAGCCGGCGCGGACGTCGCGCGCCTCGGCGAGCGCCCCCTCGAGCGCCGGCCGCACCGTCTCCGGGCGTCCCTCGAGGAAGTAGGCGTGGAGGCGCTCGAGCCTGCCCTCGGGCTCGGCTGCGCGGACGCGCCCGTGCTCGAGCGCGCGGGGAAGCGAGAAGGGGGTGCCGGCGTCGGAGCTCATCGGCTGCGCTCCCGGGCTCTCTTCAGCGCCGCGAGGCCTGCTCCTGCCGGGGCTGGGGCGGGCGCGGTCATTCGGGCCCCGCTCCTGCGCCGCTTCCCCTGCGCTCGGCGAGCAGGCGCTCGAGGTCGAGGAGCAGCTCTTCGGTCTCGTTCCAGCGGTCGAAGACGCGCAGGCCGGCCGGCGTCCGGCCGCCGGTGTCGGCCGCGACCACGATGGGCACGTCGGGCCGCTGCGCCCGTGCCGCATTCGCCGTCCGCAGCGCCTCGGAGACGCCGGTGGCGCCGTCCAGGAGCGCGGCGTCCACCTCCGCCTCGAGGAGCGCCTCGGGCAGGCGCTCGGTCGCGCTCAGCTCCTCGACGGCCAGCTCCCGGCTCTCGAGCAGGAAGCGCGCCAGCTTGACGAAGCGCGGATCCCGGCTGGCGAGGAGCACGCGCCCGCGTGGCCCGGCGCCTTCCTCCTCGGACGCCGGTGAACGGCCGTCGAGACGGGTGTCCGCGGCGCTGCGCGAGGCCCAGGCGACCCGGTCGCCCACCTCCAGCCCCCGGCGCCGGCACTCGCCGGCCGCCAGCTCGACCACCTCGCGCGCTCCCCGGCAGGACACCGTGCGCCAGGGCCCGACCTCGTGCGCGATCTTGACCACCACCTGGTCGGCGTCGAGGAAGACGGCGTCGATCGGGAAGCGCATGAAGGCCGTGTGGATGCTCCAGCCGGGCCGCAGCACCATTCCCTCCCCGGGCCTGAGCGAGGAGCGGCCGAGCAGGCCGCGCATGCGCCGGAGCGCGCGGTCGGCCACGACGACCCGCTCGCAGACGATCCGGCCGTCCTCCCGGCGGAGCGTCAGCGTGGCCATGGCTCAGCCCAGAGCGTCGAGGATGTTGATGGCCATCGGCACGAGCAGCACGATGAACATCGCCGGGAAGATGAAGAAGATGAGGGGGAAGAGCATCTTCACGGGCATCTTCTGCGCCCGCTCCTCGGCGAGCGCCTTCCGGCGCTTGCGCATCTCGAGGGAGAGGTTGCGCATCGTCGCCGAGATGGAGACGCCGAGGCGCTCGCCCTGGGCGAGCGAGCGGACGAAGATGCGCATGTTGGGCGTGTCCGCCCGGCGCCCCAGGCTGTCGATCGCCTGCTGCACCGAGAGCCCCATCCGCTGCTCTTGCAGCGTCAGGCGCAGCTCCTGCCCCAGCGGGTCTGGGAGGCTGTCGGAGGCGACGCGCATCGAAGCGAGGATGCCGAGGCCGGCCTCGACGGTGACGACGAGGAGATCGATCATGTCTGGCAGCTGGCGGTCGATCAGCTCGAAGCGCTTCCGGCGCTTCAGCTCGATGTAGATCATGGGCAGGAACCAGCCGAACACGCCTGCGGCGACGCCTGCGAGGATGGTCAGCAGGAGCGGTCCGCCGAAGGCGGGAACGGCCCAGAAGGCGAGGACGGCGAAGGCGCACGCGCCCAGCACCTGGTAGCCCAGGATCTTGCGCGGGGTCGTCCCGTACATCCCGGCAGAGACGAGCTTCTGCCGGATCTCGGCCTCGCCGAACTTGGTCGCCCGGCGGGCGGCGATGTCGCCGAGCTTGCCGGCGAGCGAGTCCAGCGGTCGCTTGGCGGCCGAGTCCGGCTCGGCGCTCCCCGCCGCTTCGGCGACGTAGCCGTACGTGCGGATCTGGTCGAGCGTCGCGGTCGAACCGCGCGCGCGGCTCAGGTTGGCGACGAGGATGGTGACGCCTGCCCCCAGGAGCAGGACACCGGCGAGTGCGATCAGCTCGAGGTCCATGTCACACGTCCAGCTTCGCGATCTTCTTGATCCAGAAGGAGCCGACGACGATCAGCACGACGCCGATCGCCAGGAACACGCGCCCGACCTGCGTGGTCAGCAGCGGGTCGAGGTAGTCCCCGCCGCTCAGGGCGAGGGTGACGAGGATGAAGATCGGCAGCGCAGTCAGGATCCAGCGCGAGATGCGGGCCTGCGCGGTGAGCACGTTGACGAGCCGGCGCAGCTCCATCCGCCCGCGGACGGTCTCGGCGACGCGGTCGAGCACCTCGGCCGTGTTCCCGCCTGCCTCGCGCTGGAGGCGCATCACCATCGCCACCTGCTCGGCGTCCTGGCTCTGCATCCGGCGCGCCATCACCATCAGCGCGTCGTCGAGGGGAACGCCGAGCTGCTCGTCCTGGAGCACGCGCCGGAACTCCGAGCGCGAGGGCTCGTCCGCGCTCTCCACCATCACCGAGAGCGCCCCCATGATGGAGTGGCCCGTGCGCAGGGCTCCGGCGATCACGTCGAGGTTGTCGGGGAGCTGCTCGGCGAAGGCGGCCCGCTGCTTGGTCACCCGGCGGGAGACGAGGAACCGGGTCACGAAGGGCGCTGCGAGGCCGATCAGGAGCCCGGCCAGGGACCGGAGCAGGATCGCGCTCACGAGCGAGGCAGCCAGCCCGCCCACGATCGTCCAGCCCACGAGCGTCGTGGCGGAGGCGCGGAACCCGCCCAGGTCGACGTCCCGGACGAACGACTGCCACCAGCGCGTCCCACCAAAGCGCCGCTCCGCTTCGGCCGCCAACAGCGCCGCCACCTCGGCGCGGCGCAGCCGCGACTCCTCCTCGGTCGGGACGGACACGTACTGCGCCATCCTGCGCTTGAGCGAGCGGCTGCGCACCTCGACGAGCGAGAGCACGGCGAAGGCGGCGAGCGCCAGCGCCGCGACGACCACGAAGAGCATGAGCCAGGGCGAGAGGATCGCGTCATCGATCCAGCTGCGCTCGAACGTGCCGCGCGGGCTGAGGTCGAGGGCCGGCGTCGTGTAGGTCGTGGTCGCCGGCGGGAAGCCCGGGACCGTGGCCCGGACGACGGCCTTGCGCTGCGGCGGCAGCAGCGAGCGATAGGTGATGACGTACTCGTTCGAGAGCCGCTCGCCCAGCTCCGCGTAGATCGGGGCGAGCGCCTTCGGCGACGCGCTCTCCAGGTACTGCCCCTGGGTCTCGCGCGCCAGCGTCTGCAGCGTCGTGGGCGTGTACTGATCGGACCTGAGGCCGATGGAGATGACCCGGAGGTTCGCCTCCTTCGCCGCGCTCAAGGCATCCTGGATGGAGAGCGCGCTCGTGTCGTAGTTCGCGCCGTCGGAGAGCAGGACGACCGTCGTCCGCTCGAGCTGCTCCTCCCGGGCGAGCTTGGCGGCGAGCGTGAGCGCCTCGTAGATGTGCGTGCCCTCTGCGGTCTTCGGGGCCTTCGCCACCGATGCCTCGAGGTCGGCCTGGTCGGTCGTGAACGGGGACAGGATCCGGACGCTGGGGTGGAAGTACAGGACCGCGACCGGGAGATCGGGCTTGCGGTTGGCCATGAAGGCGCGGGCGGCCGCCATCGCGCCCTCGATGGGAGCGCCCTTCATGCTGTTCGAGGCGTCGATCAGGAGGACGACGCCGCTCGCCTTGCCGCCCGCTGCCTCGACGGAGAGCGCCACCACCGGAGCGCCGTTCTCGGTCACCGAGACCTGACCCGGCTCGAGAGGCGTCGGGTCCGGGAGCCCGAGGACGTACTGACGGTCGGGGAAGCTCGAGCCGGAGACGGCCCGGAGCGTCGGCGCCGCGCCCTGCCCGGACGCGAGCGCCGGCACGGCGAGCGCGGCCAGCGCCGCGCCCGCGATCGCGATGCGGGCCGCGAGCCTCATGCGGTCGCGCCCCTCCGCTCCTCGAGCGAGGCGAGCCGCTCGCCGAACATGCTCTGCGGCAGCTCGATCCCGCGCTTGCGGAACTTCTCCAGGAAGACGGGGCGCAGGCCGGTCGGCCGCAGGGCGCCGGTGATCGTGCGGTCGGGCGCGACCGACTCGATCTGGAACTCGAAGATGTCCTGGAGCTGGATCACGTCCGACTCCATCCGCAGCACCTCGGTGACCTGCACGACGCGCCGGGAGCCGTCCTCGAGGCGGTCGATGTGGACGAGCAGGTCGAGCGCCGAGGAGACGTGCTGGCGGATCGCCCGCAGCGGCAGGTCGTAGCCCGCCATCAAGACCATCGTCTCCAGGCGGTGCAGCGCGTCGCGCGGCGAGTTCGCGTGGATGGTGGAGAGCGAGCCGTCGTGGCCCGTGTTCATCGCCTGCAGCATGTCCAGGGCCTCGGCGCCGCGCACCTCGCCGACGACGATGCGGTCCGGGCGCATGCGCAGCGAGTTGCGGACCAGCTCGCGGATCGGCACGTGCCCCTCGCCCTCGATGTTGGGCGGACGGGCCTCGAGCCGGAGCACGTGGCGCTGGTTGAGCTGCAGCTCGGCCGCGTCCTCGATGGTGATGATCCGCTCGTTGTTCGGGATCGCCGCCGAGAGCGCGTTCAGGAGCGTCGTCTTGCCCGAGCCTGTGCCGCCCGAGATGAGCATGTTGAGCTGGGCCTCGACGCAGCGTGAGAGGAAGTCGACCGACTCCTCCGAGAGCGAGCCGATGTTGATCATGTCCTCGAGCGTCAGCCGCCGGCGGCTGAACTTGCGGATCGTGAGCAGCGGCCCCGAGAGCGACAGCGGCGGGATGATGGCGTTCACGCGGCTGCCGTCCGGGAGGCGCGCGTCCACCATCGGCGAGGCCTCGTCGATGCGGCGCCCGACCTGCGAGACGATCTTGTTGATGATGCGCCGCAGGTGCGACTCGTCCGTGAAGCGGACGGTCGTCTCGTACAGCTTGCCGCCGCGCTCGATCCAGACGTCGTCGGGGCCGTTGCACATGATCTCCGTGATCGAGTCGTCCGCGATCAGGCGCTCGAGCGGCCCGTAGCCGAGGATGTCGTCGAGGATCTCGGCGGTGAGCCGCTCGCGGTCCTCGCGGGCGAGGCCGGGCTCGTCGTTCAGGTGCCGGCGGATGTCGGCGGTGACGCGGTCGCGGAGCTCGGTCGCGTCGATCGCGAGGTTGAAGAGCTGGGGGCCGAGCTCCGAGATGACCGCCATGTGGACGCGGTTCTTGAGCTCGGCGAACGGCTCCTGCTCCCGCGGCTGCGCGCGGCCGGGGGTGCTCAGTCGCTCGTGGAGTTCCATGGTCTAGGCCTTCCTTCCGAAGAGACGGCGCCGCGGGGCGCTGGGGGCGGGAGCCGCGACGGCGGCCACGGGCTCCTCGGCCGGCTGGGCGGGCCCGGCGAGGAGATCGGCCAGCCGGGTGAACGCCTCGGCCGGCTCCGACTGGGGCCGCGCGAGGATGATCGGGATGCCCTCGTTCACGGTCCGCGGGATCTCGCGGTCGGAGGGGATGAAGACGTCGGGCGTGCGCCCCAGGACCGCCTCCACGTCCGACTGGCTGATCCCGACGCGGCTGTGCGCCCGGTTGAGGACGAGGAAGATCCGCTCCGGGTCGTACTTCATCAGCTCCAGCGTCTCCAGGCCGAGCTTCGTGTTCTTGAGCGAGAGCGAGTCGAGCATGCCCACCATCACGACCTCGGTCGAGCTGTCGATGGAGGTGATCACCTCGGCCGTGAACCCGGGGGGCGTGTCCACGATCACCCAGTCGAAGTGCGCCCGCAGGATCGAGTAGACCTCGCGCAGCAGCTCGGCGCCGACCGCGCTCGCCTGGTCGGGCCGGCGGGGGGCGATCAGCGTGCGTACCCCCGACGGGTGCACTGCCAGGTAGGACTCGAGCTTGTCCCAGTCGAGGGCGCCCGGAGACTGGGCGAGGTCGTACACCGTGCGCTCGGGCGGGAGCCCGAGGCAGAGGGCGACGTCCCCGAACTGCAGGTCGAGGTCGATCAGCGCCACCTGCTCGCCCCGCTGGGCGAGCGCGACCGCGAGGTTGGTCGAGGTCAGCGTCTTGCCGGTTCCGCCCTTGGGCCCGAGGACGCAGACGAGCCGCGAGTGCTCGGCGGAGGCCGGCGCCTCGGTGCCCTGCTTGCGCGCGAGCAGCTTGTGCACCTCGAAGCGCACCTGCTCGGGCGTCGCCGGGAGCATGACGATGTCGTCGGCGCCGGCCTCGAACGCGCGCCGGAGGAAGCCGTTCGGCGACCCGTGCCCGAGCACCATCACGTTCAGCTCGGGGTGCTGGCGGGCCACCGCCTCGAGCAGCAGCAGGGCGCGGTCCGAGTAGCCGGCGCAGGCGACGAGGAGGAGGTCGACCGAGCCCGAGCGCAGCCAGGAGAGCGCCTCGTCGGCGCCGGAGACGACCGCGACGACGGTGAAGTCCGCGTCCGCGGGCAGCGAGTCGCGCACCTGCTCGGCGTCGACGCCGGGCTCGACGGCGAGGAGAGCTCTGACCGGGCGGCTCGGCATCAGGGGTCTCTACCTCAGCACCGAGGCGGCGGTGGCCGTGTCCGGCTGGGTCGGCTTCGCCCCGAGCGCGGGCCTGAGGACGAACCAGAGCTGCGTGTTGTCGGCCGCGTACGCGAAGTCGGCCGCGTCCTTCTGGTTGACCTTCAGGATCAGGTTCCCGCCTGCGGCGGTCGG
>DATMAP010000127.1:0-2830 GCA_035559835.1 Gaiellaceae bacterium | reverse complement strand
GCCTGATGTCCGCGGTGTGGGAGGTGTTCCGGCGCGAGCGCGCGGGCTCGCCGATGCAGCATGCGGGGTCGCTCGTCGCGCCCGACGCGTCGTTCGCCGAGCTGTATGCGCGCGAGCAGTACGGCCGCCGGGGCGAGTCGGAGGAGCTCTGGCTCGTGCCGCGCGCGGCGATCCACGAGATCGACGAGTTCGTCGACGAGTTCGACCTCAAGTACCGCCGGGTGGACGGCTATTCCATCAAGGAGCGGCTCAAGGAGGCGCGTGAGCGAGCGGGCACAGCGTCTTCTTGAGCTCGCCGACGACGAGCTGATCCTCGGCTGGCGGAACTCCGAGTGGACGGGCATCGCGCCGTTCCTCGAGGAGGACGTCGCGTTCTCGTCGATCGCGCAGAACGAGATCGGGCACGCGCGGGCGCTGTACGAGCTCGCCGCGGCCGAGCTCGGCACGACCGCCGACGCGCTCGCCTTCGATCGCCGTCCCGAGGAGTACCGCTGCGCCCCGCTCGTCGAGCTCCGCCGGCTCGAGTGGGCGCGCACGATCGCCCGCCGCTGGCTGTACGAGACGGCCGACGAGCTCCGGCTCGCCGCGTTGAAGGAGTCGCCCGACCCCGAGCTCGCCGGGATCGCGGCCAAGATGGACCGGGAGGAGACCTACCACCGCCTGCACGCTGAGATGTGGGTCGACCGCCTCTTGGCGACCGAGGAGGGCCGCTCGCGCCTCGAGGAGGCCGTCGAGGAGCTCTGGCCCTACGCGCTCGGAGTCCTCGACGACGAGCTCCGCCCGGACCTCCGTCGGCGCGCCGAGGAACGGCTCGGCCGTGCGCTGCCCGAGGTGGAGCCCATCCCTCGCGGGGTCCACGAGGCGGATCTGGCCGAGCTGTGGGAGGAGATGACGATGGTGCGCCGCTCGGCGCCCGCCGGAGCGCGCTGGTGACGAGCGAGGACGTCTGGCAGGCGCTGGCCGGGATCCCGGACCCCGAGATCCCGGTTCTCTCGCTCGTCGACCTGGGCGTGGTCAGGGACGTCGAGGTCGCGGACGGCCGAGTCCGGATCGACTTCACGCCCACCTTCCTCGGCTGTCCCGCGCTCGAGCACATGCGGCGCGCGATCGAGGAGGCGGTCGAGGCGCTGGGTGGCAAGGCCGAGGTACACGTTCTCCTCGACGACTCCTGGTCGACCGACCGCATCAGCCCCGCAGGGCGGGAGAAGCTGCGCGCGGCCGGCTTCGCCCCCCCGGCGCCACGGCCGGCCGGCAAGCTCGAGCTCGTGCAGCTCCGGCGCGGCGCCTTCCGCTGCCCCTACTGCGGCTCCACGGACACGCGGCTCGACAACCTCTTCGGCCCCACCCCCTGCCGCTCGATCCGCTACTGCAACGCCTGCCGCCAGCCCTTCGAGCAGTTCAAGACGATCTGAGATGGCCACCTCCGCCTACCTGCGCGCCGCCAACCAGCCGCCGCCGCTGCAAGGGTACGACCTCTTCTCCGAGAACCGGCCGCTCGCGGAGGCTCTGCGCCGCGAGGGCGGCGGCGCCCGCGAGGAGGAGTGCGCCGCCTTCGGCCGCCGCTGCGGCGGGAAGCCGCTCGAGCTCGGCCGGCTGGCGAACGAGCACCCGCCCGTCTTGCGGGCGTTCGACCGCTTCGGCGAGCGCCTGGACGAGGTCGAGTTCCACCCCGCCTGGCACGAGCTGCTGCGGCTCGGCGTCGAGCACGGCCTGCACGCCTTCCCCTGGCGCGACCCGGAGCCGGGAGCGCACGTCGCCCGCGCAGCCCGCTTCGTCACCCTGTCGCAGGCGGAGGCCGGGGTGGGCTGTCCGCTCTCGATGACGTACGCGGCCGTGCCGGCCCTGCACGCCGATCCCGCCCTCGCAGCCGAGTGGGAGCCCCTGCTCGCGAGCCGCGCGTACGAACCGGGGCTCCGGCCCGCGGCGGAGAAGGCGGGTGTCCTCGTCGGCATGGCGATGACCGAGCGCCAAGGCGGCTCCGACGTGCGTGCGAACGAGACCCGGGCCGAGCCGCTCGCGGACGGCGGCTACGCGCTGACGGGCGAGAAGTGGTTCTGCTCGGCGCCCATGTGCGACGCCTTCCTCGTCCTCGCGTACGCACCCGGCGGGCTCACCTGCTTCTTTCTCCCCCGCGTCCTCCCCGACGGCACCCGCAACCGCTTCCACCTGCGCCGGCTCAAGGACAAGCTCGGCAACCGCTCGAACGCGTCGGCCGAGGTCGAGCTCGCAGGCGCCTGGGCGGCCCGCCTGGGGGAGGAGGGAAGGGGCGTGGCGACGATCATCGAGATGGTCGCCCACACTCGGCTCGACTGCGTGCTCGGCTCGACCGCGCTCATGCGCCGCGCGGTCGCGGAGGCGACGCACCACGCAGCCTACCGTGTCGCCTTCGGCCGGCTCCTCGCCGAGCAGCCGCTCCACCTGAACGTCCTCGCCGACCTCTGCCTCGACTCGGAGGCGGCGACCGCGACCGCGCTCCGGCTCGCGCGCGCGGTGGACGAGGGCGACCGCGCCTTCCGCCGCCTCGCGACCGCGATTGCGAAGTACTGGATCTGCAAGGCGACCCCGCCGCTCGTCGCCGAGGCGCTCGAGTGCATCGGCGGGAACGGCTACGTCGAGGAGTCGCCGCTCCCGCGGCTCTACCGCGAGAGCCCGCTCAACTCGCTCTGGGAGGGCGCCGGCAACGTCAACGCGCTCGATTTGCTCCGCGCGGCGGCGAAGGAGCCCGAGAGCGTCGAGGCCCTGCTGGCCGAGATCGCGCTCGCCTCGGGGGCCGACCCGCGCCTCGACGCTGCCGCCGGCCGGCTCCGGCGGGAGCTCGCCGACGGAGAGG
>DATMAP010000126.1:0-5737 GCA_035559835.1 Gaiellaceae bacterium | reverse complement strand
CTCCACCCGCCGGCGCCGAGCGGGCGTCAGCGAGGGGTCGTCGAGCTGCGCGAGGAGGCGGGCGAGCCGGAGGTGCGCGGCGAGCACCGTGCGCCGCGTGGCCTCGGTCGGGTGCGCGGTCAGCACCAGCTCCAGCGAGAGCGTCCGCGCGGCGCGCTCCAGCTCGGCCTGCTCGACCCCCGCGCGGCGCAGGCGCGCGACCGCCTCGGCCAGCGACTCGCGCGGGACGCGCCGCTCGTGCTCGTACTCGCGACGCCGGCGCAGGCGGTGGTGCTGCTCGGCGAGGTTGACGAGCTGGAAGTAGACGGCGAAGGCCCGCAGGACGAGCGCCTGGCGCTCCAGGTCGAGCGCCCGCACCGTCCGCCGCAGCTCCTCGCGCCGGGAGGGCCGGCCGGTCGCGCGGGCCTCGCGGGAGAGGAGGCGGATGCGCTCCTCGTCCTCGAGCAGGGTGGGCCCCTCCTGCTCGACGAGGACGCGGCCGAGGAGGTCGCCCAGGAGGCGCACGTCTCGCCGCAGTCGGGCGTCGCCCGTCTCGCTACCGTTTGGCCTCATGGCGAAGACGCTGTTCGAGCGGATCTGGGAGCGCCACGTCGTGTACGAGGAGCCGGGCGAGCCTGCGCTCCTCTACATCGACCTGCACCTGGTCCACGAGGTGACCTCGCCGCAGGCCTTCGAGGGGCTGCGGCTGGCGGGGCGGCGCGTCCGCCGGCCCGACCTGACGCTGGCGACGATGGACCACAACGTGCCGACCGACGGTGCCCCGGTGCGCGACCCGCTCGCCCGGGCCCAGCTCGAGGCCCTGCGCGCGAACTGCGCCGAGTTCGGCGTCCCCCTGTACGCCACCGGCAGCGGCCGGGAGGGGATCGTGCACGTGATCGGGCCGGAGCTGGGTCTGACGCAGCCGGGGATGACGATCGTCTGCGGGGACAGCCACACCTCCACGCACGGCGCCTTCGGGGCGCTCGCCTTCGGCATCGGCACCTCCGAGGTCGAGCACGTCCTCGCCACCCAGTGCCTGCCCCGGCCGCGACCGCGCACGATGCGGATCCTCTACCGGGGCGAGCTCCCGTTCGGGGTGACGCCGAAGGACGTCATCCTGGGCACGATCGGCCGGATCGGCGTCGGGGGCGCCACGGGCCACGTGCTCGAGTACGCGGGGGAGGCCATCCGGGCGCTGTCCATGGAGGGCCGGATGACGATCTGCAACATGTCGATCGAGGCCGGTGCGCGTGCGGGCCTGATCGCGCCCGACGACACCACGTTCGCCTACCTCGAGGGGCGGCCGGGGGCGCCGAGGGGCGCCGCCTGGGAGCGGGCGCTCGAGCGCTGGCGCGAGCTCGCGAGCGAGAAGGGGGCGACCTTCGACCGCGAGGTGGAGATCGACGTCTCCGCGCTGGAGCCGCAGGTCACCTGGGGGACGAACCCGGGCATGGTCGCGCCCGTGGGCGGGGCGGTCCCCGACCCGGCGGACTACGACGACCCCGACGAGCGCGCCGCCGTCGAGCGCGCGCTCGCCTACATGGGCCTCGAGCCGGGGACGCCGCTCCAAGAGGTTCACGTCGACCGCGTCTTCATCGGCTCCTGCACGAACGCCCGGCTCGAGGACCTGCGCCAGGCGGCTGCGGTCGTGGCCGGCAGGCGCGTCCACCCGCGCGTGCGGGCGCTGGTCGTGCCCGGCTCGGCCACGGTCCGCCGGCAGGCCGAGGAAGAGGGCCTCGACCGCGTCTTCCAGCAGGCGGGCTTCGAGTGGCGCCATGCCGGCTGCTCGATGTGCCTGGGGATGAACCCGGACGTCCTCGCTCCCGGCGAGCGCTGCGCCTCGACCTCGAACCGCAACTTCGAGGGGCGCCAGGGCCGGGGCGGCCGCACCCACCTCGTCAGCCCGGCGATGGCGGCGGCGGCTGCGATCGCGGGGCACTTCGTCGACGTCCGCGAGTGGGAGGGGGCGCTGCCGTGAGGGCCTTCCGCCGGGTGACGGCGCGCGCGGCGGTGCTCGACCGGCCCGACATCGACACCGACCAGATCGTGCCCAAGCAGTTCCTGAAGCGGATCGAGCGCACGGGCTACGGCGCCTTCCTCTTCCACGACTGGCGGCAGGATCCGGGCTTCGAGCTGAACCGGCCGGAGGCAGAGGGCGCCAGGATCCTCCTCACCGGGCCCAACTTCGGCTGCGGCTCCTCCCGCGAGCACGCCGCTTGGGCGCTCCAGGACTACGGCTTCGAGGTGGTGGTGGCGCCGTCGTTCGGGGACATCTTCTTCTCGAACGCCGTCCAGATCGGGCTCGTGCCGGTGACTCTGCCCGCGCCGGAGGTGAAGGCGCTGATGCGGGCGGTCGCAGGCGGCGGCGAGCTGACCGTCGACCTCGAGGCGCAGACGATCGCCGCTCCCGGCGGGCGTGTCGTCGAGTTCGCGATGGATCCCTTCGTCCGCCACTGCCTCCTCCACGGCCTCGACCCGATCGCGCGCACGCTCGAGCACGAGGCCGAGATCGCGGCCTTCGAGGCCCGCCACCCCTCGCCGGTCGCGACGACGGCGCTCTAGCTCGCTACGCCGGCGGTCCCCCGTCGCGGCTCACCTCGCGCTTGGTCAGATCGAGCAGCTCGCAGACGAGCTCCCGCAGGCCTTCCGCCGAGAGCGGGCCGCGGTTCGCCGAGACGAGCTCATCCAGGAGCTGGCGCTCGCGCTCGGGATCGACCGAGGGCATGCCTTGGGCGGCCTTGTAGCGCTGCAGGCGCGCGACCAGCTCGAGCCGGGCGTTGACCGCGTCCACGATCGCGCGGTCGACGTCGGAGATCTCCTCCCGGAGCCGGCGGACGGTGGGATCGGAGGCAGGGTCGGTCATCTCAGTCACGCTCCTCGGCAGGGTACGACCCGAACACCCGCAGCCGCCGTGTGCGCCGGCGGATCTCCGCGAGCGCCTCGTGGACGACCGGATGGAGGGGATGGCCGTCGAGCACCGCGTCGAAGCGGTAGCGCCACGGCGACTGCGGGATGGGGCGGGAGACGAGCTGGAGGAGGTCGATCTCGTACCGCGCGAAGGGCTCGATCGCGCGGTGCAGCGCGCCCGGCCGGTGGTCGGTGACGAACGAGAACGCCGTCCGCCAAGGCGTGCCGTTCACGTCCAGCCGCATGTAGCGGGCGAGGGAGACGAAGCGGGTGTACGCCTCGGGGTGGTCGCCGACGTCGGCCGCGATCACGGTCAGCCCGTACAGCGCCGCCGCTCGCTCGCTCGCGATCGCCGCCTGCGCCGGGTCGGCGTGCTCGGCGACCTGGGCGGCGGCGTCCGCGGTGGTCGCGGCGGCGATCGCCGTCGCCTGCGGCAGCGACGCGAGCAACCGGCGGCACTGGTCGAGCGCCGCAGGGTGCGAGCGGACGACGCGGATTGCCTCCAGGGGGACGGGTGCGATTCCGACCAGACAGTGCCGGATGGGCAGCACCGTCTCGCCGGTGATCGCGAGCGGCGAGTCGTAGAGGAGGTCGTGCGTCTCCGCGACGGGCCCCGAGACCGAGCTCTCGATCGGCAGCACCCCGAACTCGACCGCCCCGGCGGCCGTCGCCTCCACCACCGCGGCGAAGGTGGGCTGGGAGACGAGCTCGGCGCCCCCCGGGAAGAGGCGGTCGCAGGCGGCGGCGCTGTGCGCGCCGTCCCGGCCGGGGTAGGCGACGCTCACGGGCCGAGTCGCGCTCGCTCTCGGGATCGTCGTCTGCGTCGCTCGTGCCTGCTCGGGCATGTCTCGTGTCCAGGGTCGAAGGGAAGGAGCCACCCGCCTCGGTGAGGAGCTAGCCGGCGGAGGCGGGGACGGAACGCCGGCTAGCGGACGGTGATGCGCGCGGCAAAGAAGAAGAAGCCGACTGTGAAGCCCGGTGCGATGCCGGCGCGCGTCATCGTCCCCACAGGCTAGGCGCCCGAGCGGCTCGGCGCAAGTCCGCCGAGAGCCGCGACGACCGCGTCCGCGAGCTCGGCCGTCGTCGCGGTGCCGCCGAGGTCGGGCGTCGGGGCCTCACGCAGGGCAATCTCGACCGCGGCCTCGAGCGCCCGCGCCTCGGCCGGGCGGCCGAGGCCGTGCTCGAGCAGGAGCGCCGCGGAGCGCAGCATCGCTGCCGGATTCGCGATCCCGCGGCCCGCGATGTCGGGCGCCGAGCCGTGCACGGGCTCGAACAGGCCGGGCCCGCGGTCGGAGAGGCTGGCCGAGGGGGCGAGCCCGAGCCCGCCGGTCACCGCGGCCGCGAGGTCGGAGAGGATGTCCCCGAACATGTTCTCGGTCAGGATCACGTCGAACTGCTCCGGCGCGGTCGCAAGCTGCATGGCCGCGTTGTCGACGAGCAGGTCCTCCACCTCGACCTCGGGGTAACCGGCCGCGACCTCGCGCACCACCCGGCGCCAGAGCCGGGAGGTCTCGAGCACGTTCGCCTTGTCCACCGAGGTCAGCTTCCCGCGGCGCGCGCGGGCGAGCGCGAACGCGCGCCTGGCGATCCGCTCGACCTGGCTCGGGTGGTACTCGCAGGTGTCGAAGACGGTGCCGTCCTCCCGCACGCCGCGGGCGCCGAAGTAGAGGCCGCCGACCAGCTCGCGCACGATCAGGAGGTCGACGGCTCCCTGCCGCGCGGGGCGGAGGTTGCAGTAGACGTCGAGCTCGGCCCGCAGCCGCAGCATGCCCTGCTCGGGGCGGACGTCGGCGGCGTCGAACTCGGGATCGCCGATCGGCGCCTTCAGCACGGCGTCGGCCGCACGGCAGGCGGCCAGCGTGGCCTCCGGCAGCGGGTCGCCCGTGGCGCGGATCGCGGCCGCGCCGAAGGGGTGCTCCTCCAGCTCGAGGTCGGGAGCCAGCTCCCGCAGGACGCGGGTCGCGACCGCCATCACCTCGGGCCCGATCCCGTCGCCGGGCAGGCAGACGACGCGGGCGCGGCTCATTCGCCGCGCAAGTGCCTCGTCCCTCCTCGTCCGGCCACGCGCCAGGCGGCGGGCAGGAGGGCCGAGGCGAGGTAGAGCTTGAGCACGTCCCCCGGGACGAAGGGGTAGAGGCCCAGCTCGAGCGTCTTCTCCAGGTCGGTGTCGAGGACGGCGGCGAGCCAGGGCAGCCCGACGAGGTAGACGGCGACGTTGCCGGTCAGCATCGCTCCGAGCGCGGAGGAGAAGCGGCGGTCCCAGCGCCGCTCGGCCAGCCAGCCCGTGAGGGCGGCCGCCAGCGGGAAGGCGACGAGGTAGCCGCCGGTCGCGCCCGTGAGCACCGCCCAGCCGTGGGCGCCGTCGGCGTAGACGGGCGCTCCGGCGGCCCCGATGAGGACGTACAGGAGGCCGCTCGTCCCGCCGCGGGCGGTGCCGAGCGCGGCGCCGACGAGCAGCACCGAGAAGGTCTGGCCGGTGATGGGCACGGGCGTGAAGGGGAGCGGGATCGAGACCTGCGCCGAGAGCGAGATGAGGGCGACGCCGGCGAGGACGGCGATGCCATCGGCGAGCCACCCCGCCCGGGGGAAGGCGGCGCGCTGCAGCGTCGCGGCGCGAGAGCTCATCGGCGGGCTGCCCGGGCGGGAGCCCGGCCAGGGGTCTCGGTCTCGCGGTCGGTCGGCGGTCGCAGGCGGCGCATGGGCGGCTCCGGGGCGGCGAGGATACCGGAGAGCGCGACCACCTCGCCGACGACGACGAGCGCCGGGGGTCGCAGCGAGGCGGCGGCCGCGGCGATCTCGGCGAGCGGGGCGGTCACGGCGCGCTGGCCGGGCAGGGTCCCGGCGGCGACCA
>DATMAP010000125.1:0-21927 GCA_035559835.1 Gaiellaceae bacterium | reverse complement strand
AGGGCTCCTACGGCCACCGCCACAAGACGCAGGAGGAGATCTACTTCGTCGCCTCGGGGAAGCTGCAGTTCAAGCTGGGCGACGAGGTGGTCGAGCTGGAGAAGGGGGCGGCCGTGCGCGTTCCCCCGCAGACCTGGCGCTCGGTCTGGAACGACGAGCCCGAGGACGCGGAGCTGATCATCGTCTCCAAGCGGATCGAGGAGGGCTCGGCCGAGGACGCCGAGTACCTGGAGAACTTCTGGCCCGAGTAGGCGCAGCGCCGACGCGGCCTAGCCGCGCGGCCAGGAAAGCACCTCCGCCACCGGCCGCCGCCACTGGTCGTGGAAGGCGGGGCCGCGCGGGCCGGAGCCGGTCGGGATGGGCTCGCGGCCGGGCAGGCCCAGGTAGCCCTCCTCGCCCCAGCTTCCGGCGAAGGCCATCCAGGGCGGCGAGGTCGCGCTCACGCGGACGAGCCTCGGCCGAACGACGCGGCCGCGCCCGGCATGGTCGACGGCGCGGACGCCGTAGGCCTCGATGATGGGGACGAGCACCGGCTCGGCCCGCCGGTCGAGCGGGTGCTCGCCGGGCCCGAAGAAGTTCGCGTGCGAGCCGAGACCGACGTAGACGAGCGGCCGCACGCCGCGCTTCGGTGCCTTCGCCCACTCGCGGCGCACGCCCGCGCTGTGCCGTGAGAGCGCGACGAGGAGCGGCCTTCCCGTCAGGTCGAGGAGGATCGAGACCGCCTCCCAATCGCCCTCGTGCACGACCCAGACCTCCCCCGCGGGAACGGTCGGGCTGTAGTCGTTGTACGGGTACCAGAGCCAGTACTGGAGCGCGATCCGGCCCCCGCTCCGGAAGGCGGCGCCGTAGACGACGGGCGCCGTGCCGTGGGCGGCCTGCGCCTGGGCGTAGCAGGAGCCGGCCGCGATCCCCTCGCGCGCGGAGCAGAGGCGCTGGTCGAGCCGCAGGTCGGCGCCGCCCGCCGGCAGCGGCCCGGGAACGGGCTCCCACCCGCTCGCCGTCTTCCGCTGGAGCTCCGCGTCGGCCAGGAAGCCCGCCACGGAGACGGGCGCGAAGCGCTCCGCGGGGTGGAGAACGAGGATCGGCACGTGTCGCGCGAGGAGCGCGTCGAGGGAAGGCGCGGGCGCCGGCCGGGCGGCGGCGGCCGGGACGAGCCCGATCGCAGCCAGGAGCAGGCAGGCCGCGAGCTGCCGGACGGCGTGCATGCGCCCGAGTATGGGCGCTACGCGGCGAGCCTGCGGCGGAGGAGCGGCCCCAGCTCCTCCGGCGGGAGCGGGGGCGCGAACAGGTGGCCCTGGCCGTGACGGCAACCGATCCGGCGCAGGCGGTCGCGCTGGGAGGCATCCTCGATCCCCTCCGCCACGGTCTCCAGCCCGAGCGTCGAGCCGAGCCGCAGGATCGCCGACACGAGCCGCTGCTCCGCGGCGCCGGCCCCGATGCCCGCGACGAACGGCTTCGCGATCTTGAGCGCGTCGACGGGGAAGCGTCGCAGGTAGTCGAGCGACGAGTAGCCCGTGCCGAAGTCGTCGATCGCGATCCGCACCCCGAGGTCTCGCAAGAGCTCGAGCCGGGCGATCACGACCTCGCTGTCGAGCAGGACGCTCTCGGTGATCTCGAGCGTGAGAGCCTCGGGCGGGAGCGACGCGTCCGCCAGCGCCGCGGTCACCTCGTCCGGGAGCCCGGCGCTCGCGAGCTGCCGGGCGGAGAGGTTCACGCTCACCGCGAGCCCCGGCCGGCCTCCGTCGCGCCAGGCCCGCGCCTGTCGGCAGGCTTGGCGGAGCACGGCCGCACCGAGCGGAAGGATGAGCCCGGTCTCCTCCGCCAGCGGCACGAACGCAGGCGGGAGCATGAGCCCCCGCTCCGGATGACGCCAGCGGACGAGCGCCTCGACGGCGACGGCCTCGCCCGTCGCGAGCGCGACGATGGGCTGGTAGTGCAGCTCGAACTCCTCGGCCTCGAGCGCCCGGCGGAGGTCGGCCTTGAGCGCGAGCCGCTCCAGCACGCGCTCGTGCATCGACGACTCGTACACGGCGATCTTCGCGCCCTCGCCTTCCTTGGCCTGGTACATCGCCAGATCGGCGCTGCGCAGCAGCTCGTCGGCCGGCTGGCCGGGGGTGCCGAAGGCGACCCCGATGCTCGCTCCCACCGCCACCTCGGATCCGAGCACGGTGACCGGCCGCGCGATCGCCTCCGCCACGCGCCGGGCGACGGCGAGCGCGGCCTCGGCGCCGGGGAGGTCCTCGAGCAGCACCGCGAACTCGTCGCCGCCGAGGCGCGCACAGGTGTCCTCCGGCCGCAGGCAGCCCTCGAGCCGCCGCGCCACTCCGACGAGCAGCTCGTCGCCGGCGGCGTGGCCGAGGCTGTCGTTCACCGTCTTGAAATCGTCGAGATCGACGAGCAGCGCGGCCACGAGGAGCGGGCGACGGCGACTGCGCTCGAGCGCGTGGCTCGCCCGGTCGGCGAAGAGTGCCCGGTTCGGCAGCCCGGTCAGCGGGTCGTGGAACGCTTGGTGGGCGAGCTGGGCCTCGAGCGCACGCCGCTCGGTCACGTCGCGCGCGGTGACGACGACGCCGGCGACGTTCTCGTCGTCCAAAAGGTTGTTGAAGACGCTCTCGAGCCGGCAGAAGGAGCCGTCCCGGCGGCGCAGGGAAAGGTCGCAGGGCAGCGGCCGACCCGGTCCGGCGCGGACCTGCTCGAAGAAGGCGTTGAGCGGCTCGACCTCGGCGCGCTCGACCAGCTCGGCCACTGAGCGGCCCACCAGCTCGTCCTCACCGTAGCCGAGCACAGGCCCGACCGAGGGCGTGTGGTAGCGCACGGTGAGGTCGTCGGCGAGCAGGAGGATGACATCGCTCGAGTTCTGGACGAGGGAGCGGAAGCGCTCCGCGCTCTGGCGCTCGTGGAGGCTCTCCGCGAGGGCGGCGCCCTCGAGCGCGAGCGCGACCTGGTCGGCGAGCGTCTCTAGACCCGCGAGCGCGTAGCGCGACGGCGGCTCGGCGCTGCGGAGGACGAGGGCGCCGCGGAGGTCGCCCTGTAGCGCCAGGCGCACGAGCGTCCACTGGGCCGCCTTCGAGGACGCGGACACCGTCCGCGCCGACCCGGGCCCGCGCTCCCGGAGCGCGGCCGCGGCGGCGGGGTCGAGGTCACCGGGCCCGAGCGCGAGCAGCTGCCGGGGACGCTCCCCGGCGGCCGCCACGATCCGGAAGTCGTCGGGCCCGCCCAGGGAGAGCCCGGCCGTCACGCCGGCGCGGCCCGCGATCTCCACCGCCGCCTCGACGGCGACCCGGTGGATGTCCGCCCGCGTCCACGCGGCGGCGAGCGCAGCCGCTGCCTCGCGCAGGGCCTGCTCGCGGCGCTCCCCGCGCTCGTGGCGAGCGACGAGCCCGGCCAGCCGGGCCATGACGAGGACGCTGAGGGCCGCCGTGCCGCCCACGACGACCAGGAGCTCGCCGTGGCCGATGCGCAGGACGGCGAGCGCGAGCATCGCCGGCGCCGTCAGGGTGGCGACGGCCAGCAGCGCGAGCCGCCGGCTGCTCACCCGCGCCTCCCGTACCGGCGCAGGCTCGGTCAGCCCGACCATGGAGGGGTGTAGCGCCGCCGTTCCCAAGAGCACGGCCGAGAGGACGAAGAGGAGGTCGACGGGGTTGCCCGGCACGTACGAGCTGTGCAGCGAGCCGAAGCCGTAGAGGGCGTCGCCGACGAGCTGGAAGACGAGCGCGGTCGCGACCAGGGCAGACGCGGGAGAGCGGAGGCCCGGGCCGAGCACCATGCGCGCCGCCACCGAGAGGACGAGGACGTCGAGAACCGGGAAGGCGAGCGCAGCCACGAGCTGCGCTGCCGTCGCATCCGTCTCCAGATGCGGCTGCACGAGCACCGACCACCCGACGACGGCGACGCCGAGCGCGACGATGGCCGCGTCGATCAGGCTCGCGCGATCGCGGCCCGGCGCCTGGCGCCGGACCATGAGGAGCAGCGCGGCGACGAGGACGAGGTCGGCGGTGAGCGCGAGCGCATCGGCCTCGGACGGGAACGGCACGGCCCGCGAGCGCTCCGCGTAGACCGCTTGGACGGCGTCGGCGGCGACTGCGCAGAGCCCGCTCAGCGCGACCAGGTACCAGGCAGCCGGCGAGCGCGGCCGGTGGAGCGCCACCCCAGCCAGGGTGGCGACGACGGCGGCGATCGCGAAGAGCTGGAACCAGCGGTTGTAGAGGGCCGTGTCGCGGGGCAGCGAGAGGTACGCGAGCGCGCTCGCACCCGCGACGAGGAGGAACGCCCGATCGGGGCGCGCGATGCTCACCCCGGGGGTATCGGCACCCCCGAGACGGGGGATGAGCGCCCTACGAGCGGTCCCGCGCGGGGCTCGGGCGCGGCGGCAGCGGGCAGGAGACGAAGGGCCTGCCAGTGAGCAGATGCCCGAGCTTGTACGCCTCGCAGCCGGCGCAGAACCCGGTCGCCGACGCCGTCAGCGCGAGCACGGCGACGAGCGCGCCCAAGCCGGCGCCGAGCGCGCCGGCGCCGAGCACGTAGGCGACGGTGGCCGCCGAGAGGAAGGCGGCGCCGACGAGGTTGGCGAAGCGCGGCGGCCGCGCGTCCTCGAGCGGGCCCTCGCCGAACAGCGGCTGCACCAGCTCGAAGTAGGCCAGGCACGGCAGGCAGAAGCGCCGGCCGAAGGCGAGGCCGACCGCGAGCTGCGCGGCGAGCAGGCCGAGGAGCGGCCACCAGCCGGTGACGACCGCCAAGGCCGAGACGGCCCCGACGACGGCCTGGTTGAAGCGGGGCGCCCGCGAGTCGATGACGTCGAGGTCGCGGTAGGGATCGGCGAGCCGGTCGGATCGTTGCTTCATTTCGGAAAGTATTACCAGATCCCGGCCCGCCGAGGCGAGCGCAACCCTCGCGGGCCCGCGGCTCAGCGCCGGGCCCACGCCGCGAGCGCGTCGATCACGCCCAGCAGTCGCCGGCCGTCGCTGGTCGGGACGTACTCGACGCGCGGCGGACGGGCGTCGCGGACGACGCGCCGGAGCACGCCCGCCTGCTCGAGCTCGACGAGACGCTGGGCGAGCGTCCCGGGCGGGATCTCCCCGAGCGCCTGTCGCAGCTCGCCGAAGCGCGTGCAGCCGTGCTGCAGCGCGTACAGGATCGAGACCGCGTGCCGGCGTTCGAGCACGTCGGCGACCCGGCGGACCTCCGCCGGCACGGGTGCGGTGGCCTTACACCGCCACATTCGAGGGTGCCGGCTTGGGCTCGAGCGCCAGCTCGAGCACCTCCTCGATCGACATCACCGGATGGAAGACGATCTCCTCGCGCACCTTCTCGGGTACGTCCTCGAGATCGGCCCGGTTCCGCTCCGGGATGATCACATCGGTGAGCCCGGCCGCGTGCGCCGCCAGCGCCTTCTGCTTGAGCCCGCCGACGGGGAGCACGCGCCCCTGCAGGGTGATCTCGCCCGTCATCCCCACCGTGTGCTTGACCGGCCGTCCGGTCAAGAGCGACGCGATCGCGGTCGCGATGGTGATGCCTGCGCTCGGCCCGTCCTTGGGGATCGCGCCCGCCGGCACGTGCACGTGGAAGGAGCGGTTCTCGAAGGCCTCCTCCTCGATGCCGAGCTTCGGAGCGAGCGCGCGCACTGCCGAGAGCGCGATCTGCGCCGACTCCTTCATCACGTCGCCGAGCTGCCCGGTGAGGACGAGCTTGTCGCCGTCGCGGTGCGAGGTGGCCTCGATGAAGAGGACGTCCCCGCCGGTCGCGGTGGCCGCGAGCCCGGTGGCGACGCCCGGCACGGCCGTCCGCTCCGCGACCTCGCGGTAGAACTTCTGCCGGCCGAGCGCCTCGCGGACGGCGGCGACGTCGATCTCGATCGGCGGCTCGACCTCCCCCGAGGCGATCTTGGTCGCGGTCTTGCGCAGGAGCGTGCCGAGCTCGCGCTCGAGCTGGCGGACGCCGGCCTCGCGGGTGTACTCGGTGATGACCAGCTCGAGCGCCTCGTCCGTGATCGAGACCTCGTCCTCTCGCAGCCCGTTCCGCTCGCGCTGACGCGGCCACAGGTAGCCACGCGCGATCGCGAGCTTCTCGTCGGTCGTGTAGCCGTCGAAGCGGATCACCTCCATCCGGTCGAGGAGCGGTCCCGGGATGGTCTCGGTCACGTTGCCGGTGGCGATGAAGAAGACCTCGGAGAGGTCGAGCTCGACGTCGAGGTAGTGGTCGCGGAAGGCGTGGTTCTGGGCCGGGTCGAGCACCTCGAGCAGCGCCGCGGACGGGTCGCCGCGCCAGTCCGCGCCCACCTTGTCGACCTCGTCCAGCATGATCACCGGGTTCATCGTCCCGGCGTCCCGCAGCGCCCGCACGAGCCGGCCCGGGAGCGCCCCGATGTACGTGCGGCGGTGGCCACGGATCTCGGCCTCGTCGCGGATGCCGCCGAGCGACATGCGCACGAACTCGCGCCCGGTGGCGCGGGCGATCGACTCGCCGATCGAGGTCTTGCCCGTTCCGGGCGGGCCGATCAGGGTGAGGATGGCGCCCGAGCGGCGGTCGTCCTCGATCCCGCGCTCCTTGCGCAGCTTGGCGACCGCGATGTACTCGACGATGCGGTCCTTGACGTCCTCCAGCCCCGCGTGGTCGCGGTCGAGGATCTCGCGCGTGTAGGCCGGATCGAGCCGCTCCTCGGAGCGCTTGTTCCAGGGGACGGCGAGCAGCCAGTCGAGGTAGTTGCGGATGACCGTCGCCTCCGGGGTCTGCTCGCCCATCCGCTCCAGGCGCTTGAGCTCGCGCTCCGCCTGCTCGCGCACCTTCTCGGGCATGCCCGCCTCGGCGATCTTCTCGCGGTACTCCTCGACCACCGAGGCCTCGTCCTCGCCCAGCTCCTTGCGGATCGACTCGAGCTGGCGGCGGAGGATGTACTCGCGCTGCTGGCGCTCGACGCCCGACTCGACGTCCTCCTGGATCCGCTTGCGTACCTGCAGCAGCGCGAGCCGCTCGCGCTGGAACTCGAGCGCGAGGGCGAGGCGCTCGCGCACGTCCACCGTCTCCAGCAGGCGCACCTTCTGCTCGAAGGTCAGGTCGGGCGAGTAGCCGGACGTGTCCGCGAGCGCGCCCGGCTCGGAGATCGAGCGGACGAAGGCGGCGATGCGCCCGTCGTCCCCGCGCAGCTCGAGGATCGCCTCGACGACGGCGCGGTACTCGCGCTCGAGCTCGCGGAGCTTCCCGTCGGCTTCCTCCGGGTCGGGCCGCTCCTCCACCTCGACGAAGAGCCGCCCTTGGTGGTCGGTGGAGGCCGCGCCCGCGATGCCTCGGTGCAGCCCGGAGAGGGCGACCGCCCGACCGCCGCCGGGCAGACGGATCCGGTCGGTCACCTCGGCGACGGTGCCGACCTTCGCGTACTCGTCCCCGTGCTTGGGCACGAGCAGCACGCGCTCCTCGTCGCCGACGTCCACCGTCAGGGTGACGTTCATGTTCGGGAAGACGACGAGGTCGTCCAAGGGGACGAGCAGGAGTCGGGTCTTGGTCGTGCTCATGGGGTGCTCCAGAAAGTCGTAGTTCTCATAGGTAGTTCAAGAACTGTAGCAAGTCACGAGGCTGCGGCGGGCGGGCGGATCAGCGAGCCAGAGCGCGGAAGCGCGAGAGCGCGACCGCCGCGACGCGGCCCGCGAGGGCGTCCTCCGGCCGGCCGGCGCCGCTCGGCCGCCACGTCAGCACCGCGGCGACGAAGACGCCGCCGCGCCAGAAGACGAGCCCCGCGTCATGCCGTCCCGTGCTCAGCCACCCCGCCTTGTGCAGGACGGCGACGTCACGCTGGGCCCCGACCGCGAGGTCGAGCTTGGGGGTGTCGCGCACGTGGGCGAGGAGCCACAGGAGGTAGCGGCCGTCCGCGGCGCTGAAGCCGGGCTGCGCCTCGCGGAGCGGGCCGCGACCGCCGCTCGCGAGCCAGACGGCACGGAGCAGCGAGGCGAGGTCGAAGGCGGTCGTGTACTTGCCGAGGCCGAACGCGGGCTGATCGTCCACCCGCACGGGGATGGGCCCGCCGCGCTCGGCCAGCGTGCGGGTCGCGTAGCCCCCGTACATGAGCGAGTCGGAGAGGCCGAGCGAGCGCAGGAGCGCGTTCACCCGCTGGCCGCCGGCGCTCGTCGAGCCCGCCAGCCAGACCTCGAGCGCGTTCGCGGCCGCGTTGTCCGAGCGCGTGATCATGGCGTGCAGGAGCGCGTCGATCCTCGACCCCGGCGGCGGCAGGCCGGAGTGGGCCGCGAGCACGGTCGCTGCGATCGCGAGCTTGAGCGTGGACGCGGCGGGGAAGCGCGCCTTCGCGTTCCAGGCTGCTCCGCCTCCGCCGGTCAGGCTCTGGACGTAGAGACCGACCGTCCCCGGGTGGCCGCGGGCGAGCCCGAGCAAACGGCGCGCGAGAGTCCGGTCGAGGTGCTCCTCGGTGCCCCTCGGCCGTGCCTGCGGAGGGAGCCCGTAGACGTCCCGCACGAGCCGCGAGGCGCGGCGCCCGTCCTCGGCGACGACCGTGACCCGAACCGTGACCTCACCCGTGGGAAGCGTCACCCGCAGGGAGAAGCGGCGCCGAGCGAGCGGCTTCGATGCGAGCACACGCCCGTCCGCGGCGACGACGATCCGCCGCGTGCCGGCGGGCGCTCGGCCGCTGACGAGCCCGTAGGAGACCTGTCGCGGCGCCGGCTGCTCGAGCGCAGGCGGCGCCAGGACGGCCGGCGGGAGGACGGGCAGCAAGACCACGAAGCCACGATAGAAGACAACGGGCTCGCCTCGGAGAGACGGACCGGGGCCGAGCACGCCGCGGGCAGCGCCCCCCGCGGCGGCGAGGGAGACGCCGGCCCGAGCCACGACGAGACGGACCGGCGCCGAGCACGCCGCGGGCAGCGCCCCCCGCGGCGGCGACTCGTCGTCGATCACCCTCGAGCACTGCGCCAAGTGACACTTTGTCACTTGGCGTGGGCTGGGCAGGGCGACTCGTCGTCGAACGCCTCGAGCACTGCGCCAAGTGACACTTTGTCACTTGGCGGGCTCTCCGTGGCTTCGCGAACAGGCTTCGGGTGGGAGCAGGTCGCGTCCGAGAGCGGCGGGTCGCGTTCCGGAGCGGCGGGGCACGTCCCGGAGCGGCAAGGCAGGTCCCGGGGCGACGTCCCAAGGCGTGGTACACCTCGTCGCCATCGTCGGCTGCTCAGGCCGCGGCGAGCGCGCGCCGGGCGCCTGCGCGGGTGGCCGTGCAAGCGGGGCCTCTAGCCTTGGCCACACGTGGATCGCCCGTCTCCACCGATCATCGCCCACCTCGACCTGGACGCGTTCTTCGCCGCCGTCGAGGAGCTCGAGGACCCGAGCCTGCGGGAGCGGCCGCTCGTCGTCGGCGGCGATCCACACGGGCGCGGAGTCGTCTCCACCGCGAACTACGTCGCGCGGAGGTTCGGGATTCGCTCGGCGATGAGCTCGGCCGAGGCGCTCCGCCGCTGCCCCCAGGCCGTGTTCCTGCGTCCTCGCCACGCCCTCTACCGCCAGTACTCGCAGGCAGTCTGGGAGACGGTGGCCGAGCTCGTGCCCCGGATCGAGCGGACCGGGCTCGACGAGGGCTACCTCGACCTCGGTGGAGTAGCGCGCGACTTCGTGCAGGCGCGCGCCGTGGCTGCCGCCGTGCAGACGTCGGTGCGTGCGACCACGCGGCTGACCTGCTCGCTCGGGGTCGCGACGTCGAAGGTGGTCGCCAAGATCGCCTCCGATCGCCGGAAGCCAGGCGGGGTGACCGTCGTCCCGCCCGGCTCGGAGGCGCGCTTCCTCGCCCCGCTACCCGTGCGCGCCCTCCCGGGCGTGGGCCCGCGGGCCGAAGCGCGCCTGCGAGCCGCGGGCGTGGAGACGATCGGCGCCCTCGCGGGGCTCGCCGACGCCGACCTGCGAACGCTCCTCCCCGGCTCGCAGGGGCCGCTCCTGCGCGACCGGGCGCGCGGGATCGATCCCCGCGACCTCGAGCCCGAGCAGGAGCCCGTCTCGGTCTCGGTGGAGGACACGTTCGCGCGCGATCTCTCCGAGCGAGCGCTCCTCCACGACGAGGTGCGGCGGCTCGCCGCGCTCGTCGCCGAGCGGCTGCGCGCCGCGGGCCTCGCCGGGCGGACGGTGACGACGAAGCTGCGCTACTCCGACTTCTCCGTCCGCACGCGCTCGGCGACCCTGCCTGCGGCCGTCGACGAGGCGGAGGTGATCGGGGAGGTCGCCTGCCGCCTGCTCGACCGGGGGTTGCGCGACCGCCCGGGCGCCCTCCGGCTCATCGGCGTCGGCGTCTCCGGGCTCTCCCCCTACCGCCAGCTCGCCCTGGACGGGCTCAGCGACGGAGGAGCGGACGCGTGAGGCACGTCGGCCCGCCGTCTCCCTTCCTCGAGATCTCCTCGCCGCGGTAGACGACGACGTCCACGCCTGCCCGCTCCAGGCGCCGACGCGTCTCCGGGCTCCCGTCGAGCGCGAGGGCGCGCCGCGGCCCGAGCGCGAGGACGTTCGGCCCTTGCGAGGCGAGCTCCTCGTCGGGCACCTCCACGACCGCGACTCCCCGCTCCGCCAGCAGGCGCAGGAGGCGGACGGGAGCGAGCCGGGGGTAGACGAGGGCGAGATCGCGGTCGAGCGGGGAGATGAAGGAGAGCAGGTGGAGCACCTCGCCCGGGCCTTCCCAGTGGGGGAGATCGAAAGGCACGACCTCGACCCCGGGGAACGCTGCCCGCAGGGCGGGCACCGCTTCCTCGTTCGTGCGGTAGCCGATCCCGACGAGGAGCGTCTGCGCATCGAGCCAGAGCGTGTCGCCGCCCTCGACGAGCGCCGGCGCCTCCACGGTGGCGACCACGGGCACGCCCGCGGCCTCCAGCGCCGGCGCCAGGGCCCCCGGCTCGCCGCGGCGGCGCTCCTTCCCTGGCCGCAGCAGGACTGCGCCCTCGGCGCCGACGAGCACGGGGTCGTAGACGTAGATCGCGTCCGGGTTGCCGGGCTCGTGCCGCGAGACGACGACCTCCGCTCCAGCCTCCTCGAGCAGCAGGCACAGGGCCTCGTGCTCGGCGGCGGCGGCGGCGGGATCGGGCGGTGCGCGCCAGCCGTACGCTCGCCAGCCGGCCGCGTCCTCGGGCAGCGGCGGCCTGACGAGGACGCGCGCGAGCTCCCCCGTCATGGACGCGCTGCCGTAGCCCTGCATGCCGTGCATTCGAGCAGGTCCCGGCCGAGGACAAGACATTGACAAACGTCGATGTCTCCTGCTAGCATCGGCCATCGATGAACGTCGATCTCTCCCCCCTGCTCTCCCCCTCGCCCGCGGCCTGCTGCCGGCCGCTCGACCGCGACGGCCTGACCGAGGAGGACGCGCGCGCGACGGCCGCGCTCTTCAAGGCGCTCGCCGACCCCGCGCGCATCCGCATCGTCAACCTCCTCGCCACGGCCGGCGGACCGGTGTGCGTGTGCGAGCTCACTCCCGCCGTCGGCCTCTCGCAGCCGACCGTGAGCCACCACCTGAAGAAGCTCGTCCAAGCGGGCCTGCTCACCCGTGAGCAGCGGGGCGTCTGGGCCTACTACAACCTCGACCGCGAGGGCGTCCGCCGCGCGGCGCGCGTCCTCGACCTGAAAGGAGCGGCGTCATGACCATCGATCTCCGGGAGCACGTGCGCGAGCGCTACGCCGAGGCGGCGCGCGGGCTCGTCGCCGGCGCCGGGTGCGGCTGCGACCGCGGCTCCGTCGGCTGCTGCGGCGACGAGGCCACCACCCGCTTCGGCAAGGGCCTCTACGAGGCATCCGAGCGCGCCGCGCTGCCGGAGACGGCGGTCGACGCGAGCCTCGGCTGCGGCAACCCGGTCGCCGTCGCCGAGCTGCGCGAGGGCGAGACCGTGCTCGACCTTGGCTCGGGGGCCGGCATCGACGTCCTCCTCTCGGCGCGCCGGGTCGGCCCGACGGGCATCGTGTACGGCCTGGACATGACCGACGAGATGCTCGCGCTCGCGCAGCGCAACGCGCGCGAGGCGGGCATGACGAACGTCCACTTCCTGAAGGGCGTGATCGAGGACATCCCGCTCCCCGCCGAGTCGGTCGACGTCGTGATCTCGAACTGCGTCGTGAACCTGTCCGTCGACAAGCCTGCCGTGTTCGCCGAGATCGCACGCGTCCTCAGGCCAGGTGGCCGGATCGGTATCTCGGACGTCGTCGCCGAAGACCGGCTCTCGCCGGAGGAGCGGGCCGCGCGCGGAAGCTACGCCGGCTGCATCGCCGGCGCGCTCTCGGAGAGCGAGTACCGCGAGGGCCTCGAGGCGGCCGGGCTCGCCGAGATCGAGATCCGGCGGACGCACGCCATCGCCGACGGGATGCACAGCGCGATCGTCCGCGCCCGGAAGGGTTAGCGCGGATCAGACCGCCTCGGTCGGGGTCTGAGGCGGCTTGGGCGGCCCCAGCCGGTCGCTGAGCCGCTGCAGGAAGAAGCCGCCGGCGAGAAGGAGGGCGCCGACGAGGATGAAGGAGAACGCTCGGGCCACGGAGCTCAGCGAGGAGAGGTCGTAGAGGAAGATCTTCGCGAGGCTCAGGCCGAAGAGCGCGAGTCCCGCGTACCGGATCGTCGCCGATCCGCGATGCAGGCCGAGCACGAGGAGCGAGAGCCCGATCAGCGCCCAGAGAGCGCTCACACCGGTATGGCCGCGCTCGAACCCGGTCTCGACCGAGGCTCCGGTCGCCCGGACGGCGAGCTCGAGGATCCCGAGCGAGAAGCCGTACAGGGCAATGCCACCGGCGCTGGCCGCGAGGCCCACGCGCGACAGCTCGTCGGGAGCGGTTGTCGCGACCACCGCGATCGCGAGCGCGCAAGCCGCGAGCACCCAGACGCCTTCCGCCGGGCTCTCCGAGGGCTCGAAGAAGTGCGAGAGCGGGGTCATCGTACCGAGCGTGGCGAGCGTCGTCGCGCCGGAGAGGAAGAGCGCGGCGAGCCAGACTCGCCACTCCCCGAGCTGGCCGGCGAGGAGTCCGAGCACCGCCGCGCTGAGCGCGAAGACGAAGGCTGTCCAGCGAGGATCGTCGACGAGCACGCGCTCGGTCGCGAGCAGCGCCACGAGGCCCGAGGCCCAGACCACCGTGGAGAGATCGCGCCAGCGCTCCTGGCCCCAGACGACCCACGAGAGCCCGAAGAGGGAGGCGGCGCACGCAGCCGACGCGATCGCGACCCTGGGCGCAAGCTCGCCCTCCCCGAGCCACGGCTGCACCTGCACGAGCAGGGAGACGAGCGTCGTGAGGAGTGCGAGCGAGCCGCCCGCGAGCCAAAGCCTCATCTCGGCGAGCGGCTGCGCCGTCGCGCCGACCGCGAGCCCGGTGAGCGCCATCACCGCCGTCCGAGCTATGCCGTCCGTGACGAGGGCGGCCTCGGCGGCCACGAGCAGGACGAGCGCGGTCGTCCAGAGGATGGTGGCGGCGTTCCGGAAGCCGTCGCGCTGGAAGACGCCTGCCGCGAGCCCGCCGTACGCGAGGGCCGCGAGTAGGAAGCCGACGCCCGACTCTTGCGCGGTCTCGAACAGGACGCCGATCCCGATCGACGCAGATACGGCTACCACGGCAGCCACGCTCCCGAGGAGCACGTCGGCGCCGCGGTGACCCGCGCGGAGGATGCGGTGCGCGTACGAGCCGGCGAGCAGTCCGGCCGAGGCAGCCAGCACGGACCAGCCGCCCTCGGACAGCCCGGCGACCTCGTACAGCTCCTCCGACTCCTCGTAGAACTCGTCGAGGTCGAATGCGAAGGCCTCGATCAGCACGACTGCGAGCCACGTGTACGAGGCGATGGCGAGCTCGAGCGACTGACGCCGGCCCGCGACGGCGAGCCACGCCGCCCCCACCGTCGCGGCGAGCACGCTCGTTGCGACGTGTCCCCACTGGAACGACGCGGTCACGAGCGCGAACGCCGCGGCGAGCGTCACGAACGCCGCTGCGGCGAAGCCGAGCGTCTCGGCGATCCCGGCTCGATGCCGTACGAGAGCACAGCGGAGGTCGCGCACGAAGGCGAAGAGTCCGCTCTCTGTCCTCGGGACGTACCTGCGAGGAGCGAGGACGGCGGCTGCCGCGAGCGCGAACGCGACGCTTCCGAGGGGAAGCACTTCGGCCAAGTGGTCGGCGCTCTCGTCGAACAGCGCCCCGAGGGCAGCATCCGTGCCCAGGGCCTGCGCGGACGCGAGAACGACGTAAGCGACGGCCGCCAGCCGAAGCCTGGCGTCTCCGAGGCGCCAGGCGATCACCGTGAGCGTGAGCGACTGCGCGGCCCACACGACCGTGAGCGTGGCTCCAGCCAGCAGGTCCGCGGTTCCGATCGCCACGAGCGCGAGGGCAGACACGCCGACGACGACCGCGAGGTCCGGGAGACGGACGACGTGCAGCCCGATGAAGGCGAGCGCCCAGACGGCGCCGGCGGCGAGGAAGGCGCCGCCGCGATCCGATGGGCTCTCGAGCAGCTGCCAGACGAATGCGAGCGAGACGCCAAATGCAGCCGCGGCGTAGGCGAGCGCGACGGACTCGAGGTCGCGAGCACGCAGAACGAGCCGCCTGGCGACCGAGACGCCGAGCAACGTCAGCGCGAACGCGGCTGCCACCGCCACGGTCCCGGCCCCCGGCGACGACGGCGCATCGGCGACGAGCCACTGCAGCTCGAGCCCGACAAGCGCAGTCGATGCGGCGAGCAGCGGAGTCCAGGCGCGCGGCACGCAGAGCACCGCTGCCGCCACGAGGACGAGGACGGCGAACGCAGCCGACTCCCAGGTCATCTCCGCGTCGAGCGACTGCAGCGCCGGCGCGAGAGCCGCGCCGAGCAGGCCGATGCCCGCGACGACCTGCGAGCGCCAGCGGACCGCGACGACGGTTCCGACGGCGGCGATCGCACCCGCCAGCGGAAGCGCCAGCGCATCCGGTACGAGGTCGTAGCGCGCAGTCGCCGCCGCCAGCGTCGCGTACGCACCAGCGATCCCCGCTCCCACGGCAGCGAGCGCCGACCAGTACTGCCCGTAGCGGGCACGGAGCAGCAGACCGGCGCCGAACACGAGCGCCGACGCCGTCGCGCCGAGAGCGACGCGCGCGCGCTCGTCGATCCAGCCACGGTTGGCTGCCATGACGAAGAAGAAGCCGATCCCGAGCGCCATGACCGCCCCGCCGGCGATGGCGAACCCACGTGCGCCCATGAGGTCCCAGTCGCGCGCAAGCTGGCCGAGCGTGCGCCGCGGCGGCTTCGGAGGAGCGGCCGGCCTCGGAGGCGGAGGCGGCGGGCCCGGGGGAGGCGGGGCCGGGGGCGGCGGAGCCGTTGTCGGCGCGGTCGGACCGGACGTCCTGCGCGGACCGACGGGGCTCCCGACCGGCGGCGGCGCGTGTGCGACAGTCGCCGGCGCCGGTGTCGGCATCACCGCAACCGCCTCGTCCGGTTCCCCGCCGACGACGGCGCGGACAGACGCGAGCTCCGCGCTCAGACGGCGGAGCTCCGCCTCGAGCGCATCGAGGCGGGCGGCGACGTCAGCGTCGCTGCTCTCGGCCACCTCCGTAGCAGTATGCGCAGCGGCTCAAGGAATCCTCAAGACACGGCGAGGAGGTCGCGGCGTCGCGCGAGCGCCTCGAGGATCCGGTCGACGTCCTCCTCCACGTTGTAGAGGTGGAGCGAGATGCGGAGGTTCCGATCCCGCGAGGAGGTGACGATGCGCTCGGCGCGGAGCGCGGCGACGAGCGCCTCGGGGTCGGTCGAGGCGACGCAGACGAGCGGCCCGTACTCCGCCTCGCCGCGCGGCGTCGCCACGGTCGCGCCCAGCTCGTCCAGGCCCGCGAGCAGACGGTCGACGAGCCCCCGGACGTGGGCCGCGATCGCCGGGACGCCCGCCTCCTCGACGAGGCCCATGCCCGCGAGGCCCGCGTAGATGTTCGGCACGGGTGGCGTGCCCGAGTCGAAACGGCGCGCATCCGCAGCCGGGGAGTAGTCGGAGATGTCCATCCGGAAGATGTCCTCGTCCGCGAACCACCCCGTCTGCGTCGGGAGCAGGCGCGGGTGCAGGTCGCGGCGGACGAACATGAACGCGAGCCCGGCCGAGGCGAGCAGGTACTTCACCGTCCCCGCGGTGAGGAAGTCGACGCCTAGGACACGGACGTCGAGCGGAATCGCGCCGGCCGCCTGGTAGCTGTCGGCGAGGCAGAGCGCCCCTCGCTCGTGCGCGAGGCGGGCCACCTCGGCGACGTCGAGCCGGTAGCCCGTGCGGTAGGAGACGGCCGTGCAGCAGACGAGCGCCGTCCGCTCGTCGATCGCCTCGGCGAAGCGCTCGAGGGGGATGCGGCCGTCCGGATCGGGCCGCACGTGCACGACCTCGGCGCCGCGCAGCTCTTGGGCGTGCGCGATCTGGCCGACGGTGGGGAACTCGAACTCGGAGATCACGATCCGGCGCCGGCCGCGCTCGAGCGGGAGGGCGCTGACGAGCCCGGACACGGCCTGCGAGACCGAGGTCGTGACCGCGACCTCCGCCGGCTCGGCCCCGACCAGGCGCGCGAAGGCGGCCCGGGCCGCTTCCGCGCGCTCGACCCAGTGCTCCCACTCCGCGCCGTGCTCGTCCCAGCCGGCCAGGTACTCCTCGTAGGCCTGCCGGACGTCCACCGACAACGCCCCCTGCGAGCAGGAGTTCGCATACGTCGTGTGCTCGAAGATGGGGAAGCGGCCCCGGATCGCGGCCCCCACTCCTTGTGACACTTTGTCACGTGCGGGGGGGTCCGCCTCCTCCGGGAAGCCGGTCCGGACGGGGTCGCTAGCGGCCAAGGTAGGCCTTCCGCAGCTCTTCGTTCTCGAGGAGGTCGGCTGCCTTGCCCTCGAGGACGATGCGGCCGGTCGAGAGGACGTAGCCGCGGTCGGCGATGGAGAGCGCGACGTTCGCGTTCTGCTCGACCACGAGCATGGCCACGCCAGCCTCGTGCACCTGCTTGATGATCTCGAAGCTCCGCTCGACGAGAATCGGGGCGAGCCCCATCGAGGGCTCGTCCATGAGCAGCAGGCGCGGCTTCGACATGAGAGCGCGGCCCATCGCCACCATCTGCTGCTCGCCGCCGGAGAGCGTGCCGGCGAGCTGGTTGCGCCGCTCGTAGAGCAACGGGAAGAGCGAGTACACGCGCTCGAACTCCTCCTTCAGATCGGCCTTCGGACGCAGGTAGGCGCCCATCTCCAGGTTCTCGAGCACCGTCATCGGCCCGAACAGCCGCCGGTTCTCGGGGACGATGGCGATCCCCCGCTTGATCCGGTGGGAGGTCGGCAGCTCGGTCACGTCCTCGCCGGCGAAGGTGATCGTGCCCGTCCGCGGGCGGACGAGGCCGAGGATCGTCTTCAGCGTCGTCGACTTCCCGGAGGCGTTCCCGCCCAGAAGGCAGACGAGCTCGCCCTGCCCGACCTCGAGGTTCGAGTCCTGGAGGATGTGGATCGATCCGTAGTACGTGTTCACGCCCGAGAGGCGGAGCAAGGGCTCGGTGGCGCTCACGTCCTCTCCACGGCCCGGGCGCCGAGGTACGCCTCGATCACGCGGGGATCGGTCGCGACCTCCTCGAACGACCCCTCGGCGATCTTCACCCCGTGGTCGAGCGCGACCACGCGGTCGGAGATGCCCTCGACCACGTGCATGTCGTGCTCGATGACGAGGATGGTGTAGCCGCCTTCCTCCCGGAGCTTCGCGATCAGCTCGGTGATCTCGCGCGTCTCCACCGGGTTCATGCCGGCTGCCGGCTCGTCCAGGAGCAGGAGCTTCGGGTTCGTGGCCGTGGCGCGCGCGATCTCGAGCCGGCGGCGGTTCGCGTAGGAGAGGCTGTAGGCCGGCTGGTCCCAGCGGTAGCCGACGAGGCGGTCGCCGAAGAAGGCGAGCCGCTTCTCCGCCAGCTCGCGGATCTCCTTCTCCTCGCGGCGCATGCCGGGTGTGCGCAGCATGGAGCGGAAGACGCCGGCCTTGGTGTGGCCGTAGGCCGCGGCCATCACGTTCTCCCGTACCGACATGTTCAGGAAGAGGCGGAGCGTCTGGAAGGTACGCGCGATGCCGAGCTGCGTGATCCGGTGCGGCGGCAGCCCCTTGATCGAGCGGCCCTCGAAGAGGATGTCGCCCCCGGTCGGCTCGTAGACACCCGTGATCAGGTTGAAGAGCGTCGTCTTCCCCGCTCCGTTCGGGCCGATGACGCTGACGATCTCGCCTTCGCCGACGTGGAGGTCGAGGCCGTCGAGGCAGCGGAGACCGCCGAAGGCCATGGAGACACCCCGGAGCTCGAGCAGCGGCCGGTCGCTCATACGATCTCCACCCGCCGCTCGCCGAGGATGCCCCAGGGGCGCGTGATCATGATCCCGACGAGCAGCGCGCCGAGGAGGGCGAAGCGCGTCACGTCCGGCTGCGGCGCGAGAACGGTCTCCCACACGAAGGCGGCCAGGTACAGGGTCGGGACGAGGAGGGCGTAGCGCCAAACGCCGGTCACGACCGTCGACACGAGCAGGAGGGCGATGAGCACGACGTAGGCGACCGGCTTCGCGTCGCCGGGGCTCGCCGGGATCGCAACCCACACGTCGAGCGCCCGCGTGACTGCGCCTGCGTCCGGGGGCGCGCCGGCGGTCCAGGACTCGTCGATCGCGCCGGCGACCGCGTGCGCGACGAACCCGAACGCCACCGTGGCCGCGAGCACGACCCCCACCATCCATCTCGGCCGCAGGAGGTAGAGGAGTGCCAGCACGACCGCGAGGTAGAAGACCCAGCCCGAGACGTCGGCGTTGCGGAGCGCCTCGAGGAACACGTACACGACCACGGCACCCAGGACCGCGCCCGTCTGGCTGCCCACCCCTCCCAGGATCAACATCGCGTAGACGGTGATCAGCAGCGTGAGCGAGAACGTCTCGGGAAAGACTCCGATCTTGAGGGAGGCGAACAGGCTGCCCGTCATCGCGGCCACCGAGGCGCCGAAGGCGAAGGCGAGCAGCTTCAGCCAGTCGGTGGGCATCCCCATGAGCTCGGCCGCGAGCGTGTCCTCCCGGAGCGCGCGCCAGGCCCTCCCGATCCGGGAGTGGTTGATGAGGTGGAGCGCTCCGAAGACGGCGACGAAGAGCACGAGGGCGACGTAGACGTAGTTCGAGTTGAAGATGCCCCGGTGGCTGACCGGGAGCTCGAAGCCGAAGACGTCGAAGGGGTCGAGGTTGGAGATGCCGTTCACACCCCCGGTGAGGTCGACCCCGAACAGATCGTGCCCGTTGGTGACGACGCTGATGAAGATCTGGTACGCGAACAGGGTCACGATCGCGAGGTAGTCCCCGACGAGCCGCCAGGACGGAAGCCCCACGAGGAAGCCGAGCAGCGCGCCGAGGACGAGGACGATCACGAGCACGAGCGGCGAGGTGAGGTGGAGGCCGAACTTGTCCGAGCTGAGGATCGCGTACGTGTACGCCCCGAAGCCGAAGAAGGCGATGTAGCCGAGGTCGAGCAGCCCGCCCCAGCCCACGGCGACGTTCAAGCCGAGCGCGAGCAGGCAGAAGACGAGCGTGTCGAAGACGACCGAGTTGACGTAGCCGTCGTCCGTGATCAGCGGGATGGCGGCGACCGCGACCACGAACGCGAGCAGCCGCGCCCAGCCCGGGACGCGGTCGGCGAGACCCAGCAGCCGGTGACGCTCGATGATCTCGTCCGCCCGGGCAACCCACTCGTCCCTCCCGATGGCCGGGCCCTCGCTCACACGCTCACACCTTCCTGATCTCCGGCCGCCCCAGGATGCCCTGCGGCCGGAAGAGCATGAACACGATCAGGAGCGAGAAGATCACGAAGTTCGAGAGCCCGACCGGGAGCCCGACCCAGACCGTGACGTACGTCACCGTCAGCGCCTCGACGGTCCCGAGCAGGTACCCGCCCAGCATCGCCCCGGGGATGGAGCCGATGCCGCCGATGACCGCCGCCGTGAACGCGAACAGCCCAGGCGTGAATCCCATCTGCGGGAAGAGGTCGGTGCGGAGGGCGAAGAGTACGCCGGCGGCGCCGGCCAGCCCCCCGGCGAGGAGGAAGGCGAACATGATCACGCGGTCGATATCGATCCCCATCATCGCCGCCGCGTCCCGGTCGATGGCGGTCGCTCGCATCGCCTTGCCGATTCGGGTCCGGGTGACGAGGTACCAGAGCACGACCATGAGCACGATCGCCGAGACGACCGTGATCACGCGGAGCCACGAGATCGAGAACGAGCCGAGCGTCACCGCCGGCTCGTACAGCTTGCCGCCGGCGATGTTGAACGTGTCGTACGTCCGGTGCTCGGCCCCGAACAGGAGCTGGGCGCTGTTGGAGAGGAAGAAGGAGACGCCGAGGGCGCTGATCAGCGGCGTGATGCGCGGGGCGTCGCGCAAGGGACGGTAGGCGAAGCGCTCGATCGACACCCCCAGGAGGGCGCAGGCCGCCATCGCCGCGAGCGCCATCAGGACGAGCACGAGCCACGGGGAGAAAGAGGGATCGAGCGGACCCCCGGCCGCGGTGAGCACCCCCAAGCCGACGTAGGCGCCGATCATGAAGACGTCGCCGTGCGCGAAGTTCAGCAGCTTGAGGATCCCGTACACCATCGTGTACCCGAGCGCGATGAGCGCGTACGTGCTGCCGAGCGTCGCCGAGTTGACGACGGTCTGGAAGAGCTTGTCGTAGTCCACGGGTTTGCGCGAAGCCTACTTCGGGCCGCTCACGCGGGGATCGGGCCGCGACGCGGGCGTGGCCCCGGCCCGAGCGCCGGGGCCACCTGCCCGAGGCCTACAGCCTGCCGATCTGCTTGGCGGTCCCGTCGGCCTGGATCTGGAACAGCCAGAAGCCGCCGTTCAGCGGATCGTTCGTCTTCGAGGAGAAGCGGAACGTCCCGCCGAGGATCCAGTTCGGGATCGGCCCCGCCTTCATCTTGCGCTTGATGTTGATGCGATCGATGGAGCTCTTGCCCGCGCAGGCTCGCTTCGCCGCGTACAGGATCGTCTGCACGGCGCCGTACGCGGGAGGCCCGAAGGGCGAGAGCGACCTGCCCGGGTTCGCCTGCTTCCAGGCGTCGACGATCGCCTGCTTGCCCGGAACGCTGGTCAGGTCCGGAGCGAAGTTGGAGAAGTACGAGCCGGGGACCTTGAACGCCGGGTCGGCGGTGCCGTCACCGCCGAACACGACCGCCCGCTTGCCCTGCTCCTTGAGGAGCACGGCGATCTGGTTCGCGTTGGCCGCGACCTGGAACGGCGTGTAGACGACATCCGTGTCCGCGGGAATCCGGGCGACGAAGCTCGAGAAGTCGGTCGTCTGGTTCGTGACCGACAGCCGCTGCACGGTCACGTTCCGGCGCTTGAGGTAGTTCTCGACCGTGTTCGCGAGACCGACCGAGTACGGCTCCTGCGCGTCGAAGACGGTGACCTTGTCGGCGTTGAGCTTCTCGACCATGTACTTCGCCGCGCCCGTGCCCTGGACGGAGTCGTCCGCCACGACGCGGTAGAAGAAGCCGGTCGCCTCGGGTGAGGGCCCCTTCGTCAGCGTCGCCCGAGTCGCGGACGGGCTGACGTGCACGACCTGCGCGTCGGCGAGCGTCCTGCTCGTCGCCGCCACGCCACCGGACGTGGCCGGCCCCACGGCGGCGATGATGCTCTTGTTGCCGACGAGCCGCTGGGCCGCGGTCAACGCCACGGCGGGATCCAGCGTCGTGTCGAAGTTGACGATCTTGGCCTTGAGGCCCAGCTCCTTGCCAACCCGCTGCGCGGCGAGCACCGCCCAGCTGCGCTGGTCCTGACCGAGGAACGCAGCCGGACCTGTCAGGACGGTCAGAAGCCCGATGTTGATCGTCCCTTTGCAGCTGACCGCCGCCGCCTCCGGCCGCGCGGCGGTCCGCGTGTCGGCTCCAGCCGACGCCGCCAGCACCGACGTGACGAGCACGGCGAGCGCGGCGGCAACGAGTGAGCGTCCCTTCATACAACCCTCCTCT
>DATMAP010000124.1:0-15421 GCA_035559835.1 Gaiellaceae bacterium | reverse complement strand
GTTGAAGCGATCGAGGTCGACGTCCACCGTGCTCCGGTCGAGCACGTAGCGATCTCCGATGTGAATGACCGCGTCACCGAGCTGGGAGCGAGCTTCGCTCGCGGATCGCCAAACGCGCCTTCTGGCGGTTTCGTCTTCGTCGACGTCGGGCCAGAGGGCGGCTGCGAGCTCGTCGGTGGTCGCCCCCTCCCGGCGAAGCGCAAGATAGACGAGGAACTCTTGCGTCCCGGAGCGCAGCCCTCGGCCTCGCCGTTTGGCAGGCGTGATCTTCAAGGGACCGAGCAGGGCGATCGATACCGTCGCGTGATGACGCCTCGTGACGGTCTCTGCTCGCTGTGGCGAAGGGCGCGTGTCGCGAAGCGCCGCGACCGGGCCGCGCGGAACGAGTGGAAACGGAGGCGGGAACCCAGGCCGCACTGGCCGCGACCGCGCGCGCGTCCGCATCCCTCTCGAGAGCGCCACGTCGGAGTTCGACGCCTGCATCCTTCCGAGAGTCGGCGCGGCGATCGCAAGGAGCGAGTTGACGAGCAACAGGAAAACGAGAACGCCGGCGAGGAGCCACGCTGCGACGAGGACGAGCTCTTGAATCAAGGACGTCGTGACCGGCGACGACAGCGAGGTCGGAAGATCGGGAGTCGCCGGTCGGTATCTCCAGAGAACAGCGAATGCGGCCAGCGCGACCAGCACGGCCGAAGACGCGGCTACCGCACGAAGGAAGCGTGAGACAACGCCGGTCGGCGGCACCGCGTTCATGGCGCGCGCGGCTCCGCGGTCGCCTGCGCCTTCAGGGTGAGGCTCGGGAGTCCGACGAGACGGAGGAGCAAGGTCGGGACCTTTCGCTCGACCGCAACCCGCACCCCGCCTGGGCTCGCGCTCGCCTGTGCCTCGAGCCCCCGCTCGCCGGCGAGCACGCCGAGGGCGGTTGCCTGCGCCTGCGCCGGATCGAGCGCGAGCTGACCGGCGTGCAGGGCTTCGAGGTCGAGCTCCTGGCTGCCGGAGAGAGCGGCTTCGTCCGCGAGGGAGACGAGCACGCGGCGCTCGATGAACGCGCGCCCGAGGTCGACCGCCGCCCCGATGACGAGCAGGAGGGCGAGCGCGAGTAGGAGCCCGGCGACCAGCACGGCGCCTCGCTCGTCCCGGAGCCGATGCGCCAGACGAGCGTTCATGGCGCAGGGGACGTGAGGAGGCTGCGGTACCGGTCGACGGGCGCCGCGGCGTCGCCGCTCACCTCGACCGTCCCGATCGGTCCGAAGAGCGGGATACGGGCGACATCGACCTCCGCCCGGACGCGAGCCCGGAGAAGGCTGCTCCGAGCGAACGCTCCCTCGAGCGTGAGCTCGAGCGGCTGTCCTGTCTGCTCGCGGGCACGCAACACGGCACCCTGCGCTGCGGCTTCCGCGGCCGTCGGAGACGGCGCCTGCACCGCCGCCCGCACCGCGTCACGCGCCGCCTGCTCGGCTGCCAACCGTCCCTGCTCGACGCGCGCAAAGAGGG
This sequence comes from Gaiellaceae bacterium, assembly GCA_035559835.1. GTDB lineage: Bacteria > Actinomycetota > Thermoleophilia > Gaiellales > Gaiellaceae > GMQP-bins7. The sequence goes on along the minus strand of DATMAP010000124.1, from coordinate 13,927 downwards.
GGACGAGGAAGAGAAGCGGGAGGAGGACCGCGGCTAGTAGGAGGAGCCCGGAGATGAGTGCCTGGCCCTCCTCGGCGCGGGGGTTCGCAACCGGTCGTCTCAAGGGAGCGCCTCCGCAGCCGGATACCGCTCGAGCGGGAGGCTCGCGCTCGCCCGGACGTCTGGGATCAGAAGCGGAAGCGAGAAGAGGGTCGGAGCCTGGCCCTCGACACTCACCGTCACCTCGTCTCCGAGCTCGGTGGCGCTCGCGCGTAACCGTTCTCCGGCTCCGCCGGCAGCCGCGAGGATCGCGTTCGCGCGCTCGATCCCGGCCGCAGAGCCCCCAGCGGCGGCGGCCCGGACACCGTCTTGAGCCGCGGCCGATGCGACCGAGCGCGCATGCGCATACGCGAGCGCCTGCGCCCCGACGGCGACGACGAGGAGGACGAGGGCAAGCGCGAAGAGCCCTTCGATCAGAGCGTCGCCTCGCTCGTCCGCGAGCTTGCGGCCGATGCCGTTCATGCACTACCCGGAGCCGGAGATGAAGTCGACGATCGACTGACCGCCGTCAACGATCGCGGGCTTGAGCAGAGCGACGAGCGCGGCCGCCGCGGCGGCCAGGCCGACCGCGAGCACGACCCAGTTGACGAGGCTGTCCCCGCGCTCCTCGCGGCGGATCCGCTCTGCCGCCTCGAGGAGCCGGGAGAAGAGCGCGTCGAGCATTGGTGTCACCCCCTTCGTGAGTCAGACGGACTGGGCAAGGAAGCGGAGGAAGCCGTAGGCGAGCAGGAGCACGAGCACGGCCAAGAGCGGCGCGACTGGCGCGTGCATCGCGAGATACGCGCGGTCAGCGGCCCGCTCCAGGTAGCGGTTCTGCTCGGCGCGCGCCTCGCGTGCCTGCTGGCGCAGGAAGTCGAGGTAGGGGCTCTCCTTGGCTGCGAGCAGCTCGGCAAAGCGTGCGAGCGTCGGCTCCCCCGCTTCGCGGGCGACGCGGACGAGCGCCTCTCGCTCGCCGAGCCCGCGCTCTCTGCGGGCGAGCGAGAGCGCGCGGGTGAGCTCCTCGCCGAGTGGCCCGGGGCAGTCGCGGGCTGCAAGCTCGAGCGCCTGGCGCAACGATTGGCCGGCGCCGAGGGCGAGCCCGAGTACGGCGATCGCCTCCGGCAGGTCGAGGAAGATCGCCTCTTGGCGGCGCTTGATATCGGAGCGGAGCGCGAGATCGGGGACGAAGAAACCGCCGACGGCGAGCAAGAAGAGCACCCCGACGGTCGGGAGCCGCCCGGTGGCCGCCGCGTACGGCAGGAGCAGGACGAGCGGCGCAGCAATAGCCACGAGCGCCTTGTGGGCGAGGAAGCGCGAGAGCGTCCGGTGGCCGCCCGCCCGCCGGAGGTCGCGCTCATAGGAGGAGCGCACGCGCGAGAGCCAGGACGGCAGGTCAGCGGAAAGCGGGCTCCCGAGCGACCGGCTCGACTCGCTGCCCTCGACCCGCGCAAGCCGGGCAGCGAGGGACGGGCGCCGGAAGGCGTACGAGTAGGCGAGCACCAACCCTCCCGCGACGAGGCAGAGGCTCGAAAGCAGGAGCGCTGCGTTCACCGTCCGGTTCCCGTGCGGCGCGGCTCGGGAACGCGCCCGAGCCGGAGCATGAGCAGGTAGCAGCCGAAGATGAGCACCCCGCCGACAGCGCCGACGAGCGTCCCCGCTGGAGTCCGGTAGGCATCGAGGTAGTCGGGCGAAGCCAGCCCGACGAGCAGGAAGAGCAGGATCGGGCTCAGGGCGAGGATCGCCGCCTCGAGCTCCAGCGTCGATGCCCGCGACCGCGCCTTCTCGCGCGCCTCCAAACGATCGGAAAGGACGGAGGCGAGCTCGCGGAGCACCGGCGCGAGCCCCCCAGCCGGGAGCTCGAGGAGGCCGGCGCGGAGGAGAAGCGCGACTGTGTCGGCGGTCCGCTCGCCCTGCTCCTGCAAACCGTCGATTGCCGCGGCAAGCCCTCCCGCCCGAAGCCTGGCGTGAAAGCGGGCGAGGTCGGCCCGCAGCGCCACCGGCCCGCTCTCGGCGACGAGCGCGACCGCCGCCGGAAACGCGATCCCTGCCTCGAGGGCGTCGGCGAGCTGCGAGAGCGCCGCCGGCCAGGCCCGCTCGCGCTCGCGCACCCGCTGCTCCCGCCAGCGCCCAGCCCAGCCGATCGGCGCGTAGCCGCCGCCAATCGCAGCCGCGACCGCGAGCGCCGGGACGTGGACGAGCGACCAGACGAGCGTGGCGCTGAGCACCGACGCGGCGAGCACGGCCAGCAGGAAGAGCGGCGGGCTAAGCGGAAGTTCACGCCGGCGTGCGACGCGGCCGAGCGGTCCGGCTCCAGCTCCCAGTTCGAGTCCGCACACGACTCCCGCCCAGAGAAGCGCGACGCCAGTGGCGAAGACGAGCCCGAGCAGGAAGCCCGTCACCGCGACGCTCCCGGAACGAGGAACGCCCGCGACTCGCTGACCGGGTAGGCGGCCTCGGTCGCCGTCGTGCGCGTGGGGAGCGTTCCGCTGGCGTCGATCGGGCCGCTGGCCACGTACGAGATCCGCCAGACGACGACCGCCTCGAGCCGGTATCCGGCGGAACCGCAACTCGCGAGGACGTACGGGTTCCGCCCCTGGTCGCCCGGGAGGCAGCGCGTCTCGTAGACGTGCACGATCGCGCCCTCGGGCGGCGGCCCTGAGCGGTACGGGAGCCCAGGACCTCCCCTGAGCGCTGCCCCGTCGCCGAAGCGCCACTCGATGCCGCTTGGCTCGGCCGTGACCGTGACCGTCTCGCCGGCGAGCGTGACCGTGAGCTCCTCCACTCTCGGGGCCGGGTCGAGCCAGAACCAGGAGATCGCGCCGGTCAGCCCCGCCGTCCGGGGCGAGGTGCGGATGCGGCCGGGAAGGAGCGGCAGCCGGTCGGCTATCGAGGCGGCAATCGCCGTCGGATCGACGCCGGGCGATCCCGGCCCGACGAGCGTGTAGCACGGTGCAACGGTGCCCGGCGCGTAGATGCACACCCGCCCCGGGCCGATCGTGTACCAGAAACTCCCCGGCCCGAGTGGCTCCCGGTTCTGCGCGAGTTCCGAATCGGCGGAGAGTGCCGGATACGGCTCCGGCAGGTTGTCGCCTGCGCCTCCTTTCGGTGGCGTACGCACGACGCGAACGGGGCGCCGCGAGGCCATCTTCCCATCGTTTCCCGCCTGTTCGTCCTCGAACCTGATGCGGGCGCGCGCCTCCGCGCGGCCAGGTCCGACCTGCTGCGAGCTGATGCCGATCTCGACGGGCGGTGGAAGATGATCGGCTCGAGCGGGACAGGCGAGTGCGAGCGCGAAGACGACGGCTGCGACGAGCGCACAGGCGACCGCGCCTGCTAGAGGAGCACGACCCTCCAGACGACGAAGCGGTCGCTCTCCCCGACCCTTCGGAGCTCGTACCGGGCACGCTCGTTCAGCCTCACCTCGTGCCCGAGCGGACGTCCGTTCCGCCGGGACGGCTGCACGCGCTGTCGATCGACGACGATCGCCGTCGCGGTGAGGTACGAGGGGTCGAGCCGGAGCGAGCGAACCTCGCGCCGGCTCGCGAGCACGCGAACGCGCACACCCCGTTCCTTCCGGGTCCGCGCCGCCGCGCGCAGGGCCGCGAGCGCCGGGCCGCGAGTGGAGACCTCGGCCCAAGCCGGAATCCGGTTGTTCCAGAGGACGAAGACCGAGAGACGCCGGTTCCCGTCGAGCGCGCTGCGGACCGCCTCCTCGAGCGCTGCCTCGCCCGTCTCGGGCGAGGTCGTCGGCGGTGGCTGCGTCGCGACCTCCCCGTCGCCACCGTCGCAGCCAGTGGCGAATGCGAGCAGGAGGGCGATCAGGACGGCTCCGAGTCGCCTCGTCATCCCACATGGAAGCCTGCCTGCTCGAGCTCGTCGATGTAGGCCGGGCCGCTCCCGAGCCAGCGCAGGTCCGAGCCCGTGCCCTCGAAAAGCGGGTTGAGGGTGAGCCGCTTTCCCTCGACGCCCGCGACCTCGACGATCTCGTCGATGCGCCGGGGGAGGAAACGCCGCTCCCCGCCCGTGAAGCTGCGCGGCCGGTCGCAGTGGACGACGAGGTCGACGTCTCGGACCCAGTCGAGCGCCTGCTCGGCCTCGACGCGGGCGCCGGAGGTGAGGGCGAAACGGACGAGGTTGCGGAGGGCGTGCTCGGCCGACTCCCCGTGCACGCTCGTCATCCCGGCGTGTCCGGTCGCGAAGGACCAGAGCATGGCCATCGTCTCGGGGCCGCGGCACTCGCCGACGAGGATCCGGTCCGGATTCATGCGCAGCGCGTCCGCGACGAGGTCTTCGAGCGTCACGCCGGGAAGCCCGTCGTTGCTCGCCGGGCGCGCCTCGTAGCCGACGCAGTTGGGGAGGATCGCGGGGAGTTGCAGCTCAGCCGAGGACTCGCAGACGACGACCCGTTCGGTGCCGGGAATCGCCCTGCCCAGCGCGTTCAGAAGCGTCGTCTTGCCGGACGAAACGCGGCCGGCGACGACGATGTTCTTGCCCGCGTAGACGCAGGCCGTCAGGAAGGAAGCCGCCTGCCCGCTGAGGAAGCCGAGCCCGACGAGCTCCTCGAGCGTGCCGGCCGCGAGCCGGAAGCGGCGAATGGTGCAGATCGTGTGCCCGTTCGAGGAGACGGGCGGGATTGCCGCGGTCAACCGGGAGCCATCCGGAAGGCGCGCCTCGACCCGGGGCGTGATCCGGTCGAGCCGCTTGCCCTCTACCTGCTCGAGCAAACGCTCGACGAAGGCGCGCACCTGCCGGTCGTCCTCGTATACGAGATCCGGCACGCGCTCGATCCGCTCGCCGGTGTCGCGGAAGATCCGCTTGGGGCCGTTGATCATCCACTCCTGCGCGAGCGGGTCGGCGAGCATCCGCTCGGCCAGCGCCCCCAGCCCGATCAGCTCGTTGCGAAGCTCGGCGGCGATCTCCGCGCGTCGCGGGGATTCGAGCGGCGGCGCCTGCCCGCTGAGGGCCTCCGCCTCGTAGGCGCGGAGCATCTCCTCGATCAGCTGCTCGGTACGGGCGCGGCCGGCCTCGCTCGCCAGGTTCACGTCCTCGGTCGCGAGCGCACTCTCGAGACGGAGACGGATCGTCTCTTGGGGCTCCAAGGTCAGCTCCGCCACGCGGCGACCTCCTCTTGCGCCTCGTCCTCGAGCGGCGGCGGCGCCAGGCGCAGCTTCCGCCCGCGCGGCTCGGGCGCGACCGGGAGGAAGAGCTCGTCGAGCAGGCGCGTGAGGGCCCGGGCGTACCGGCCACGGCCGCGGGCAGCCGCCAGCGGAAGCCCCGTGCGCCGGGCGCGGGCGAGCGCACGGCCGTCCCAGGCAAGCCACGCATCGAGCGCGAACCGCCGCTCGGCGAGTTGCCGGTGTACAACCGCCTCGATCGCTCTCGCCGTCGCTGCGCCGGGGCCGCCGAGGCCGTTCACGGCAACTCGCAGGCGCTCGGACGGGACACCGAGCGCGAGCAGAGCGTCGAGCTGATCGAGGCCCGCGCGCAGTTGTTCCTCACGCGCTCCCAGGATGAGGAGGACGGCATCCGCCGCAACGACGGCCTCCCGATGGACGCGGCTGACGGGGCTCGTCCCTTCACCCTCGTCGAGGAGGAAGCCGACGTCGGCGACTACGAGCGGGTAGATCGAGGCCAGCGAGCGAAGTACGCCGGCGACCACGCCGGGGCGGACGAGCTCGGCGAGCGCCTGTGCGGGATCTGGCGCTCCGACCAGGACGGACGGCCACCCCTCACGCACGGCGAGCCATCGGTCGAGGAGCTCGCCCACCGCGCCGTCCCCCGCGGCGACGGCTCGCGCGAGTCCGAGGACAGAGCCCTGGCGCGCGTCGGCCCCGAGCCTCAGGTCGAGCCCGCCTCCGAGCGCGTCCAGCTCGACGATGACCGTCGGCCACCGCTCCGCCCCAAGGGCAGCGAGCGAGGCGGCGCACTCGCTCGCGCCGGGCGCCCCTTTGCTCCCGACGACAGCGAGGACGCTCCCTCGCTTCTCGTCCCGGCTTTCCGTCACGTGCTCCTCGCCGGGATCTGCGAGCACGCTCGTGCCCGCCTCGACCGCGACGGGACCGCGCAGGGCGGTCAGGAAAGCCTCCTCCGGATCCGTCGGCGCGACAACGTCGTCGACGCCGAATGCGGGGAGGCGTTGCCGCTCCCAGGAATCCTGGGCGAGGCCGACGACCCGCACCCCACGGGCTCGGATGCGCGCGCAGTGCCCCGACGTCAAGCCGGAGAGGTCGGACGAGAGCAACACGGCTCTGGCCGCGGACTCGGACACAGCGCGCTCGAGGTCGTCGGCGTCAGCCGCGCTCGCCTGCGGCTCGAGGACGGCGTCGCGGCCGAAGAGGACACGCTCGATGGAATGCTCGGCAACCGGCGTCAGGCCGAGAACGACCGGTAGGCGCCCCATCTACGAGCCTCCCTCGCTCGCCGACGGGATCGGCGCGGTGCGGCCCTTCGCCCCCTCGCGGAGAAGATCGATCTTCCCCTCGGCGTTCGCCAGCGCCAGACCGGCCGCCAGCGTCGGATCTGGGAGGGCGACGGTCACAGGGATGGTCGCCGATGCCGCGTCGAGGGTCTCAGGCGTGTCGCCTACCGCCAGGACTCGGAGGCCGCGCGCGATGGCCCGCGCCCGCGCAGCGCTGCCGCCGCGGAACGTTGCGAGGACAGTCACCCGATCTCCTGGACGAAGCTCGCCTCCGAGAGCGTGGAGCACGGGGACGACGAGCGTGAGCGCCGGCGGCCCCGATCCGCTCGGGGTGACCGAAGCGCGAGCAAGCGGCGCCCCGGCCGGGACGGGTGCCGTCAGCTCGCGCCCGATAACGGTGTCGAGCTCCGCCTCGGCGACGAGCGCCGCCATCGTCGCGGAGTCGCCAGCGAGCTCGGCGGTGCGCAGGTCGGAGGGTCGGAGCACGGCGCCGGATTGAAGGTCGCGAGCGGCCACCAGGACCGGCGTCCTCGCAGTCGTCGCGCTGTAGACCGACCAGTAGCCGCCGAGCGCGACGAGAACGAGGAGGACGCCGACGAGCGGGAGCGGCTGCAGGACGCGGCGCCGGACCGAAGGACGCGCGGGCACAACGGCGTCCGGGTTGCGAAGCCGTACCTGCGGCCGTCCGTTCGTCTCGGGCTGAACAAAGACGTCCGCCTCCCGGTCGGGTTGCAGGCGAGCCCACAGATCCCGAACTGCCACGGCTACCTCGCTCCCGCCCGTGCGTCCATAGCGCGGGAATCGGCGACGATCACCCGGGCGAACTGCGCCACGTACAGCGGCATCGCGAGAAACACCTCCCCTCGAGCGACTCGTGTCTCTACCTCGTATGTCGCAAGAAGGGGTGCGGAAGTAACGGTCACGCCATGATCCGTGGTGCCGTCCATTGCGCGCACCTCCTGCTTCGACGTCCTCGCTATTCTGTAAATCCGCTGAATCTCACACTAACAGTGAAAGAATAGAAATACTATAGAAACGCTTGAGCTGCTCGCTGCTCTGCTACCGCGCGTCGGAGATCTCGGCCTCGTCATCCGAGACCATCCGTCCGGAGTCCGAGGTCGGCGGGGCAAGGTCGAGAGCGTGCGTGGCGACGATCGCGTCCGCGACCGCAAGCAGCTCGGGCTCGTTGCGTAAGAGCTCGAGCACTTCCCGATCGAGCCGCACCGATCGCCGGGCTGACCTCAGGTACCGATCCTGTGTTGCTCGAGGTCCCCTCGAAGAGCGGCCAGCGCCCGTTGAAACCGCATCTTCGCGGCGGCCTCCGACACGCCGACCGCACTCGCGATGTCAGAGAAGGACCAACCCCTGAGGAGCTTCATCACGACGACCTGACGCTGGCCCGGCGAAAGTCTCCATACGGCATCGACGAGAGCTCGCCCAAGATCCTGGTCGTACTCCGGAGCCGGTACCTCCTCGAGGACGTCGTCGAAGGAGACGCCGTTCGCTGAGTAGCGCCTGCGCCGAGCTTCGTCGGCAAACCTGCGCTGGGCGATGGTGTGAAGCCACGCGAGCATCGACGCCGGCTGCCAGTCGCCGTTCCCGAGAGCTGCCGCCGCATGCTCGAAGACCTCCTGCGCAAGATCCTCGGCGCGGTCGGCGTCGCCAGTCCTGCGACGGAGGTAGCGGTAGATCTGCGCATGGTGTCGCCGGAAGGCCAGTTCGGCGAGGCCTTCCACTTACTTCCCTTGTCGCGCGCGGACGCGGAAAGTAACGGGCTGTGACGGCGGCCAGTCCATCGCCCAAGACGGAGGTACCCTCCCGCCAGCCAGCGTAGCCCGCGGCCCGAGCCGCGACTAGTGTCCGAGAGGGGCATGTCCCACGAGGCCCGAGCGTGATCCCGCTCGGGCCTCCCTGATGGCCGCAGGCCCCGTTACGGCGGAAGAATCTCGTTCAGAACTGCCTCGACGTACCCGACGATCCTTCCTAGTTCCTCCCGTTGGGCGCCTGCGCGACTGGCACGTTGGTAGAGATGCCTGCCAAACGTCGCGACCTTCGTGTCGACGCCCTCGTCTTCGATCACCCGGGCAGTCGCGACCGACTCGACGTCGTGCGGAACGGCGGCTTGGTGAGTCTGACGTCGTCCGCCTCCCACGTGAACTTCCGCGACTGTTGCTGTTGTCTCAGCCAGCCACGTACACGAACGAGATCTGCATCTGCCAGTCGCTTCGGATACCTGCTGGCGCCCCGGGCGGCCGGATGGGCAAGCAAGATCAGCAGTCGCGTCCTTCCCTCGATGTCGATCGGTGCGGAGACGACCCCGGCGTTCGGGTAGCCGAGCTCGGTTCTCACCGCGTGACGTGCCCGAGATCCCAGCACGACAACGACTGTGGCAGGCGAGAGCGCGAGCACTCGGCGGAGATACCGAGGGACGCATTCGGCCGCCGCGCTCGCAACTCCAATCTCGTTACGCGACTTGCAGTGGACGATCTCGGTTAGTGCGTAGTCGGCACCCGGAACCACCGGCCGATCGAGTAGCCCGTGGGCGAGCCGCTTCACAGCCCTCCAAAAAGGCACGACTCTTCCGACCGTCCCGTCTGAGTCGACTATCTGCCGCACTCCATCCGCCATCCACACGTCGAACGCCGCCGAGTAGCGATCAATCAGCTCCGCGTCGCTCCACGCCGCTCGCGGCGCCTGTAAGCCGCGTCTTACCGCTGGGTGATCGCGCTCGAGAGTCCCGGCGTTAGGGAGAGACTCCGGCGGTGCCGGCTGCGGTGCTTGCACAGGCCTCGTTACCGAGAGCGATGGATTCGAACTCAGGAACAGAAGCGGCGCCCGCTCGAGGTGTCCCACCCAGGGTTCAGGGACATGATGCTCAGCTCGCCAGCGACGGCGGCGCTCTTCATACGGAATACCAGCCCATTGATGCTGAACGACTGTCGCGCATGGATGACCTTCGTGACGAGTCTCGAGACAGGTCTCCATCACCGGGCAGCGGGCGATTTCCAGGAGCAGGCTCTGCGCGACGTTCATGCGGCGATTCGATCACAACGAGATCCAGATCGCCGCGAGCGGACTCGCGTGCCGTCGCAGCCGGAAGCACGAGCAGGCTGAGGGACGCTACTGCGCTTGCTCTGAACACCGCTCTGTTGCTGCGATTCCAGCGAGGTGGCGAAGTAGCGGCGAAGTATTGGCGAACTTCGCCACCCACCCTGGAGGCGTCCCATGCACGCGAACGGCACGCCTCTGGAACCGCTGCGAGCGAGCGACCGGCCCGCCCTCCGCCGGCGCGGCCGGCTTGCAGGCGGACAAGCATCCCTGCCTGCCACGCTCGCGGTCGTCGCTCTCGCGTTCGGAGTCGCGGCGTTTGGGGTCGTGACCGACCGAGATGGCCTCGCGCTGCTCGGACTCGCCGCAGCCGGCCTCCTCGCCGCTGCGCTCGCGGCTAGCGCGAGCAGGTCGATCCATCGCAACGACGAGCTGCGTGCCACGAACAGGGAGCTTCAGCGGCGGAACGCGGACCTCGAGGCTCGACGGCTCGCGATCGGGAAGGCGCTCGACCTCATCGACGACCGCACGAACGGGTGGCTGTACGAGCTCGTCGAGGTGATGGGCGACGAGCTCGCGGAGCTCGTCGACACAGAGGTCGGCGATCCGAGTGAGGACGCGCGATGAGCCCGGCGCAACGCTTCGCGCTCCACTCACGGCGACACCATGCGCCGCTGTCGAGGGCGATCAGAAGCTCGAGCGGCTCACGCGCCCGGCCGTACGCCGAGCGCCTCCGCCGCGGCATCCAGCCCCACATCGCGTTTCTTCCCCGACTTCACAGCATCGACGAGCGCCACGTTCACCGTCGTGGTCAGGGCCAGGTACTGCGCGATGTCCATGCGCTCGCTCCCGCGCCGCCAGGCTCTCACCTTCTCGGGGGTCGTTCCCAGCGCCTCGGCCGCCTCGTCCTCGTCACGCCAGCCATGGAGCCGGAAGGCCGCCTCGAGCAGGGGCACCGCCCCCAGTCGCTTCTTTCTCCCGGCTTTCTTTCTTTCGGGTGCTCCCGGGAACTCGCCCGGCTCGGGCACCGTGCCCGCGTCGGCGAACACCGCCCGCTGCAGATCCTCGAGCGGGATCCGCAGGAAGGTTGCGATCCGGAGCACCTCATGGAAGGGGGGCTTGCTCACGCGGCCGAGCTCCCACGCCTCGATCGAGTACGCGCCGATGCCGATCGCCTTGCCGAGCTTGGCGCGGGAGTATCCGGCCGCCTCTCGGCGCTCCTGGAGAAGTCGTGCGAGAGCTGTCTGCTCGACTGTCACGGGTCTGCTGCCATCTCAGCGGATCAACCGCTAACGCAGCATACGCCGCTTCCCGCATATCTACCGGAACGGAAGATGCCTTGAGCCAGCCGCGCCCTCGCCTCCACTCCCTCTGGCCAGACGATGAGGACGTCGTCCCGATCGGGCCGGCGGCTGTCTCTGCAGACGGTCACGGCTACGACGACGGCGTGGTGCCGGCGCGACCAGGTCGCCCGCCTCGCCTGACCGCCGCCGACTTCACCCCCGAGCGCATGCTCCGCCCACGCCGTCAGGCACCCGCCGCAGGCTGGCGCCGCGCGGTCTACGTCGTCTCCGGCGGCACGCTCGCGCTTCCGCCGAGCGCGGCGGAGCTCGGCCGGCGCCAGCTCGTCGCGCTGGTGAAGACACCTATCACCGGCTGCCGCAAGGTGGCGTTTGTCTCGCGCAAAGGCGGGGTCGGGAAGACCACGACCTGCCTGCTCGCCGGGCACACCTTCGCGCTGCATCGCCGCGATCGGGTGGTCGCGCTCGACGCCAACCCGGACGCGGGGACGCTCGGCTACCGCCTGCAGCGCGAGAGCGGGGAGACGATCGCGACGCTGCTCCACGACCGGGCCGCCCTCTCCCGCTACGCGGACGTCCGCGCCTACAGCTCGCAGGCGGAGAGCGGGCTCGAGGTGATCGCCGGCGCCGACGCCGGGGACGGAGACGGGCTCGAGCGCGCGGCCGTCCGCGAGGCGGTCGCGCTGCTCGAGCGCCACTACAACCTCGTCTGCCTCGACACCCCCGCGGGGGTGCTGAGCCCGGCGGCGCAGGGTGTCCTCGACGCCGCCGACCAGATCGTCCTCGTCAGCCCGACCGGTCTCGACGGCGCCCGCGCCGCGAGCTCGACGCTCGACTGGCTCCAAGCGCACGGCCACGAACGACTCGCCGCCTCAGCGGTCGCAGTGCTGAACGCCGTTCGGGGAGAGCCCCGCGAGGTCGACCTCGACCGGGTGGAGGCGCACTTCGCCTCCCGCTGCCGCGCATGCGTCCGCATCCCCTGGGACCCGCATCTCGAGACCGGCGCCGAGGCCGAGCTCGATGAACTGCAGCCCGGCACGCGGGAGGCCTTCCTCGAGCTCGCCGCCGCCATCGCCTGCGAGTTCGCAGAACCCGCCGTAAGGAGGTCGTGACCGATGTCGCTCTACTCATCCCTCATCGTCGCTCAGACGAGGCTCGGCGGTCAGCCGGACCCGAACGGCCTGCCCGGGACCGAGGCGCTCCAGAGCCTCATCTCCGGCGTCGCCTTCTGGGCCCTCCTCGCAGCCCTCGCCGGCCTGTTCGTCTCGGCTGCCGTGTGGGCGCTCTCCTCTCACTCCGGCAACTACCACCACGCCTCGATAGGGAGGCGCGGCACGCTCATCTCCGCCGTCGCCGCCTTCCTCGTCGGTGCCGCACCGGCGATCGTCGGCTTCTTCGAGGAGCTCGGCCGGAGCGTGCAGTAGCGATGCCCGGCCGCGACGTCACCGTCCAACCTCTCGGGCGGGAGCGACGCCGCTCGGGCCTCGTGCTCTCAGGCCTCGTCGGCGTTCTAGGCCTTCTGGCTCTCGGGATCGCGATAGGGAGCAGCATCACGTCTCCGCATGCGCCGAGCACATCACCTGCCGCCCCGGTTGGCGAACTCGGCCGTCCCGGCCGGTCAGGCGGTTCGGCCAGCGCAACCTCGACTCGGAGCCCTGCCGGAGCAGTCGCCGCGGCCGCCCGCTCGATCACCGCCTTCGACGGCGACGTGCTGCTCGAACCGGCGCGTCTTCGTGCAGTCGTCGTTCACATCGCATCGCGCGCGTCCCGCCCCCAGTTGTTGGCCGCCTTCGCCGAGGCGAGTGCTCAGACGCGGGCGAAGCTCGGCGCCGACACCGCGCCGAAGCCGCTGATCGTGCTTCGCTCGGTGCCGGTCGGCTACCGGGTCGAGCGCTTCTCGCCCGGCGAGGCAACCGTCTCGGTCTGGTACGTCGGCATCGTCGGAAGCGGCGCGACCGTGCCGCCTCAGCAGTCGTGGCGGACACAGGTCGTCTCCCTCGTCTGGGAGGCCGGCGCGTGGAAGGTCAGTTCGTTCGCGAGCTCGCCGGGCCCGACGCCTCCGCTCACGAGCGGCGAGGTCACTCAGGAGCCCGGCGACCTCTTCTCGACGATGCCCCGCTTCGAGGAGTTCGACCTTGCCCTGCCGTGAGCACAGACGCCGGGCGCTCATCGTCCTCGTCGTGGCGCTGGCTGCGCTGGTCATCGTGCCGAGCGCAGCCGCGATCCGCTTCACGGACGAGAGCTACAAGGTCCCCGACGGGGCGGTCGGGTCGCGCTACTACCACCAGTTCCAGGGCGACGGCGGCTGCGGCCCCGCGCTCCCCTACCAGTTCCGGATCCTGAACGGCTCCCTCCCGCTGGGGCTGACGCTCGCCTCGAACGGCCTCGTGAGCGGCATCCCCACGCAGGGAGGCAACTGGTCCTTCTGGGTCGAGCTGTCAGACCAGGACCCGCCCACCGCCGAGTGGTGCATCCCCCGCAAGTCGGAGCGCGAGTTCACAATCAACATCGGCCCCAGGGGATCCGTCCCCGACGCCTCCCCACCCGCCTCCTCATCCGGAGGCGGCGGCGGGCTCTCGGTTCCGAACCCCTGTGAGCTCCCCGTGGTCGGGAACGTCTGCGACGCGGTCGCCGGAGCGGTGACCAAGGTCGCCGCGGAGGCGGGCGAGTTCGTCATGCGCGGCGTGACCGCATGGGTGACGAACGCCGCCGTCTGGGTGACGGGCAAGGTCGGGGAGCTGATCGAGCGGACATCGACCCCCGACCTTCGGGCGGGCTGGTTCGAGGGCCAGTACGGAGCCATGGTCGCGGCCGCGGGCGCGCTCGCCCTCCTCATGCTCCTCCTGGCGGTGATCCAGTCAGTCATCCGTCAAGACGTCTGGATGCTCGTCCGCGCCGCCTTCGGCTACCTGCCGATGGCCTTCATCCTGGCCGGGGTCGCGATCGCGGGAGCCGGCCTCCTCGTCGCCATCACGGACGACATGTCGAGTGCAGTCGTCTCGAGCCTCGGCACCGACCAGTCCGACAACCTGCTGCAGGCAGTCGGCGACGCCTACAAGCGCGCCCTCGACGAGGACTCGGGCATCCCCCTCTTCGGCGTCTTCCTCGGCGCCATCATCCTCGCCCTCGGCGCCTTCGTCCT
>DATMAP010000123.1:0-3900 GCA_035559835.1 Gaiellaceae bacterium | reverse complement strand
GCTCCCGCCCGGCGGACGGCGTGCCCGGTGCGGCGGAGGATGGCGCCGGTGGAGGCCCCGGTGACGAGCAGCGTCCCGCCGACGAGCAGCGCGCCGCCGGCGATCGCCGCGCCCGTGTCCCCGACGAGCGCGGCGAGGGCGCCGCCGAGCGCCAGCCCGAGCCAGCCGCCGCTGTCGCGCCCGAGCAGGACCATGAGCCCGAGGAAGGAGACGCCGAGACCGAGCCGGAAGGGACGCACCGCGAGCAGCTCGCTGCGCGCGAGCAGGAGCGCGCCGGCGGCGAGGAGCGCGAGCGGGAGGACGTAGGCGGCGTCGCCGAGAAGCGAGGCGAGCGACGTGGCGAGCCACGACCCGACCGCTCCGCCGTCGAGCCCGAGGTACAGGATCGCCGCCAGGACGAGGCCGAGCGCCGCCAGCGCGAGCCCCATGAGCTCCGTCTCGTGGTGCGAGCGCGTCCGCCGAGCGCGGCGCTTCCTCACCCGTGCAGGAACGCGCGGCCGCAGGGGCCGCTTCTTCCTCCGCCTGGCCATGCCGGGGCGATTCGACGCCGCCCGGCGCGCTCCTCCGCCTCAGGGGCGCAGCGTGGCAGCGAGCGCGCGCTCGTCGAGGAGCAGGTCGAGCGCGTCGAGGACGGAGAGGCAGACGACGTCGGCCGCGGCCAGGGCCGCCCCCGCTGCTCCCTCCCGGCCCAGCACCGCGATCCCGAGGGCGGAGGCCGCGAGCATGGCGGCGTCGTTGGCGCCGTTGCCGATCGCGGCGCAGCGCTCGGGGCCGAGCTCGGCGACGACGCGCGCCTTCTCCTCCCCGCTCCCCACCGTGCGCGCCGAGAGGCCCAGCTCGGCCGCCACCGGCGCCAGCGTGCCGAAGGTGTCGGCCGAGAGGACGTGCAGCTCGAGGCGCTCGCGCAGGCGGGCGAGCCGCGGCCCGACCCCGGCGAGGAGGAGGCCGCGATCGGCGAGGGTCCCGTTCAGGTCGAGCACGAGGTAGGCCAGCTCCAGGCGGCCGCGGCCCGGCACGTCGACGACCAGCGTCACCTGACGATCATCACCGGGCAGGCGGCGTGCTCGGCCACGCGGTCGGCGGTCGAGCCGAGGAGGTGATCCCGGAGGAAGTGGCCGCGGTGGCCGATGACGATCAGGTCGGCGTCGCGCTCGGCTGCGACTCGGGAGATGAGCTCCGCGGCGTGGCCGGGGCGGACCTCCACCTCGATCTCGACCCCCGCAGCCCTCGCGCGAGCCCGCACCTCGTCGGCGAGGCGCCCGAAGAACGCGTCCTTCTCGCGCCGCACCTCCTCCACCTCGCCGATCGTCGCGGCGTACGCGGGCAGGGGGCCCTCGACCGCGAGGGCGGTGACCGAGGCGTTCAGCAGCCGGGCCAGCTCGAGCCCCTTCTGGAGCGCCCGCTCGGAGGCCTCGGACCCGTCCACGGCGACGAGGAGATGGCGGAACGGCATCAGGCTCCCTCCCCCTCGAGCGCCGGCCGGCGCGCGGCGGCCGCCTCTCGGCGCGCCTCCTCGGCCGCGTCCGGCTGGAAGAGCCGCTGGGCGATCACCGTCGGGACGATCGCGGAGAGGACGACGACCGCGACGAGCAGCGAGAACTGGGTCTCGTCGATGATCCCGGCGCTGAGCCCGTACAGCGAGCTGATCGTCCCGAAGGTGAGTCCGGTGGACATGAGCAGGGTGGTGAAGGGTGCGTGCGGCGCACAGTAGCGCCGCGCGAGCGGGTAGACGCCGGCGAGCTTGGGCAGCATCTTGGCGGCGAAGAGGAGCACGAGCACCCCCAGGTTCGCTCCCAGGGCGCCCAGCGACACGCTCATCCCGCCGCGCAGGAAGAAGAGCGGGGTCAGGAAGGCGAACGCGACCACGCGCAGCCGCTCCTGCTCGCGGCGATGGCTCGCGTAGTGGGACGAGAGGGCGAGGCCGAGCACGAACGCGGGCAGCACCGCGTGCGAGGCGGCCCGCTCGCCGAGCCACATGAGCAGGAGCAGCCCGGCGAACGCGAGCTTGATCTCGGGCTCGATCACCCGGTCGCCGAAGCGGGCGAAGAACCAGGGCGCGAGCTTGGGCAGCCCGACGATCAGGGCTACCGACACGCCGGCGAACGGCACGATCCACAGGCTCGGCGTCACGAACAGCACCGAGAGCGCGACCACCGTGCCGAGGTCGGTGACGAATGTCGCGGCCATGATCCGCTGTCCGATCGCCGTCCGGTTCAGCCCCGTCTCCACGAGCACCGCGTAGACGACGGCCAGGCTCGTCGTCGAGAGGGCGATCCCGGCGATCTTGGACGCGTCCCCGGTCCAGCCGAGCCCCCAGTACGCGAACGCCATGGCCGCGAGGAAGGGGGCAGCGAAGGACACGAGCCCGAGCGCGAGCGAGGCGCGCCACTCGCGCCGGAGCTGCGGCACGTCCACCTCGGCCCCGGCCAGGAACGTGAGCAGGATCCCGGCGAAGCCCGCCAGGAAGACGAGCCACTCCGGGGTCGTCACGTCGAGCGCGTTCCCGATCACGACGCCGAGCGAGAGCTCGATCAGCGCCACCGAGATCCCGAGCTCGACGGAGAGCATGCTCGCGGCGAGCGCGGCGGCGACCAAGATCGTCGCGAGTGCCAGGTTGCCCATCTCCTCTACCTCCGGTCGGTCGTGTGCGTGAGGTAGAGGCCATCAGCCCGCGAGGGCGGTTGAGCGCGAGCCTCATCGCGCGCCGAACCCGACCACTATAGCGTGCGGCCGTGGGCGAGCGTGTCCGCAAGATCCCCGCCAACGTGCGCGCCGTCAGCGTCGTGTCGCTCG
The DNA here is from genome assembly GCA_035559835.1 of Gaiellaceae bacterium. Classification (GTDB taxonomy): domain Bacteria; phylum Actinomycetota; class Thermoleophilia; order Gaiellales; family Gaiellaceae; genus GMQP-bins7. The sequence continues at coordinate 1,107 of DATMAP010000123.1, read as the reverse complement.
TCAACGACCTCGCGAGCGAGCTCGCCTACCCCGTCGTCCCGCTCTTCCTGACCGCGACCCTGGGTGCGCCCGTCGCCGTGCTGGGCGTGATCGAGGGCCTCGCGGAAGGCGTCGCGGTCGCGCTCGGGGCGGCCTCCGGCTGGCTCTCCGACCGCACCGGCGGACGCCGCGTCCCCTGGATCACCGCGGGCTACGCGCTCTCGGCGAGCGCCCGCGCCGCCGTGGCCGCGGCCACGCACTGGGGCTTCGTGCTCGCCGGCCGGCTCGCCGACCGCACCGGGAAGGCGGTGCGCACCGCTCCGCGAGACGCTCTCATCCGCGACTCCTCCCAGCCGCAGCTCGTCGGAGCCAGCTTCGGCTTCCACCGCGCGCTCGACACCGCCGGTGCCACCGCCGGCCCCCTGCTCGCGGTCGCGCTCCTCTCGGCGGGCGCCTCCCTGCGCGAGGTGCTCGCGCTCTCGGTCGTGCCTGGCCTGCTCGCAGTGCTCCTCGTCCGGCGCGTCCGCGAGGCGCCGCCGCGGGCGGCAGGCGACCTCGCGGAGCCCCGTCTACGTCCCGGCTTCTGGCTCGTCGTGGCCGCCGCAGCCGCCTTCTCGCTCGGGAACTCGTCGAACGCCTTCCTCCTCCTACGCGCCGCCGATCTCGGCCTCTCCGCCTCGCTTGTCATCCTCGCCTACGCCCTCTCGAACGCCGTCTACGCGCTCTGCGCCTGGCCCCTCGGCTCGCTCTCGGACCGCGTGCCCCGGGGAGCCGTGCTCGCCGGCGGCCTGACCGTGTACGCCCTCGTCTACGTGGGCTTCGCCCTCGCCTCCGGTCCCTGGGCGGTCTGGCCGCTCTTCGCCCTGTACGGGCTGTACGTGGCCGCGACGGACGGCGTGCTCAAGGCCTGGGTCGCCGACCACGTCGACGGGCCCCTGGCGGGGACGGCCTACGGAATCTACGCGGGTGCCGTGGGCGGGGCCCTGCTCGCGGCGAGCGTGCTCGGCGGAGCCCTCTGGAGCACGGTCGGCCCGGAGGCGACCTTCTGGGCAGGTGCCGCGCTGGCCGCGCTCGCGCTCCCGCTCGTCGCGCTCGCCTCCGCCTCCGGCCGCGCGCGGGCGCGCTGAC
>DATMAP010000122.1:0-2460 GCA_035559835.1 Gaiellaceae bacterium | reverse complement strand
ATCGCGGCCGGCCTGCTCGGGATCGCGCTGCGCCGCCCTCGCGCTGCTGGAACTGCGCTCGCGGTCGGCGCAGCCGCGCTCGCCGTCGTCGTGCTCAACGCGCTCGGGCTCTTCGCCGACCCGCACTTCGTGCTCCCGGTGGCGCCGGCGTTCGTCTTCCTGGGCGCCGTCGGCCTCCTCGGCCGGCGGGCCTAGCAGGTGCCCCAGGGGCAGCCCGGGCGATCGGGTGGGACGACGAGCGAGAACGGGAGCGATGCGTCGCTTCCGCTCGCAAGCCGCGCGCGCAGGAACCCGTCCCTCGCCGTGCTCGGGAACCGGCCTGCGAACACCCCGAACCTGTTCGGCCGTAGCACGACCAGCTTCTGCCACGACCCCGCCGCCTCCCGCTCCACCACGACCTCGGCCCTTCCTGCCGGCGAGCGACCCCAGAAGCGGACCGCTTTCCGCCTCGGCTCCCGGAAAGCGACGAACGGGAACCGGAAGGCGGTGAGAGCCAGCTTCGCACGGTCGGACGCCACGCCGCTACCGCCGTTGAAGTAGAGCCCGGACTGGAACGGGCCCCCCTTCCCCCACTCCTGGTCGCGCAGGAGGAACCACGTCGCGAGCGAGACGCCTTGGTCCCACATGCGGTACAGGGCCTCGGCGACCCAGCGAGCGTGCAGCTCTTCCGGCACGCCCTTCGGGTCGGGCGGGCTCGTGTCCCAGGCGAACTCGGTCACCCAGAGCTCCACGGGCCGGGGCGCTTGCAGCGTGCCGGCCTTCTGGGCGATCTGGAGGAGCCGCCGCATCTTCCAGAGGTCCGGGAGCGAGACGTCGTCGGCGAGGCGAGCATGGTGCGTGGGGCTACCCGAGGTGTAGGGGTGGTGACCCCACGCGTCGAGGCGGACGCGCTTCCTGCAGACGACGCGCGGCGTGGGATCATCGGAGAGGCAGAAGAGCCGCCGCAGGAAGAGGAGCGGAGACACCTCGTCGACCTGTTGGTCGTCGTTCCCGAATGCGGCGGTCCCGCCCGCGACTACGAAGTTGTCCCGTCGTACGGCATGGATCGCGTCGTACGCCGCGTTCAGCATCGGTCGGAAGACGTCGGGCGAAACAGGGCGCCCCGAGGCGTCGGCCTGGGGCATCAAGTAGAAGTTGAGGTTCGGCTCGTTCCAGACCTGCCAGTAGCGGACGCGCGGCAGGCCGCGGAAGCCGCCGCTGAAGCGCCGCGCAGCCGCGGTGAGGAAGTCCGCGAGGTCGCTCGGGCGGGGACGGCACGGCCCGGGGCCGCGCGAGCACCCCTGTGCCCACCTGGGCGCCGTCTGCACGTACACGATCGGCGTGAACCCGCGCCTCGCGGCCGCCTCCACCTGGGCGTCGAGCCGCGCCCAGTCGTACTCCTTCGCGCCCGGCGCGCGGGCGTCGAAGCCGGCTGGCTTCCGCTCCCCTGCCGGGGCGACGTTCTCCCAGTTGACGAAGATCCGCACGAAGCGGGCGCCCGTCCGCCGGAGATTCGCGTACCCGCCGACAGCCTCGGGCCCACCCAGCGTGTCGGGGTCGAGAACCGCCGTGCGCAGAGGGCGCTCCGGGATCGCGAGCTGGGTCACGCGAACGGCATCGCTGCCTGCGGTCTCGCGCGCAGCGAGGCCGACGGCGGCCAGCGTGCCGAGCGCGACCGCGAGGGCGAGGACGGCGAACCAGCGGAGCGTGAGCGAACGGCGGCTCACCAGGCCATCGTAGCCCGCGAGCGAGCCGGCCCTCCCCGACAGCCGAGACACCGCGCCTCACTACACTCGCCGCGATGCGCGAGCCTTTGCTCGACGTCGTGATCGTCTCGTACCGCTCCCGGGAGCTGCTGCGCGACTGCCTCGAGTCGCTCCGCGCGCACCCGCCGCGAGCAGGCGCCAGCATCCGGGTCGTGGACAACGCGTCGCACGACGGGACGGCCGAGATGGTCCGCGAGCGCTTTCCCGAGGTCGAGCTCATCGCCGCCACCGCGAATCTCGGCTTCTCGGCCGCCAACAACCTCGCCATCCGCCGGGGGCGGGCGCCTTTCGTGCTTGCGCTCAACCCCGACACGCGCGTGACCGAGGGCGCGCTCGACCACATGCTCGCGCTCATGGAGCGACAGCCGACGGTCGGCATCGCCGGCTGTCGGCTCGAGCGCGAGGACGGGACGTTCGACCACGCCGCGCGGCGCTCGTTCCCGACCCCTCTCGGCGCACTCGGTCACTTCCTCCGAGTCGGCCGGCACTCGCGCGCGCCGGCGCGGCTTGCCCAGTACAGGGCGCCCGACGTCGAGCGCGGCCCTGTCGATGCGGTCAACGGCGCATTCATGCTCATCCGGCGCCGCGCGCTCGACGAGGTCGGGCTCTTCGACGAGGGCTACTGGCTGTACATGGAGGATCTCGACCTCTGCTACCGCTTCGCTCAGGCGGGCTGGGTCACCTGGTACGAACCGGACGTCGCGGTCGTCCACGT
>DATMAP010000121.1:0-4755 GCA_035559835.1 Gaiellaceae bacterium | reverse complement strand
CGGCCGCGCCCGTCTACATCGCGGTCGCCCCGCCCGGCCACGTCGCGAACACGCCCGAGAACCGGCCCTTCGCGCGGGCGCGGGACGCGCGGCGATTCCTGGCCACGGGCGACCTCGCGATCCCGGAGGGCTACGGCGCCGAGTACCTCGTGATCGACCGCGCCCGGCTGCCGCGCGCGCTCTCGGCGCAGGAGCTGTACCGCGACCCGCGCTTCGTGCTCTACCGGTTGCCGGCCCGCCCGTAGCCGCCCCCGCCGGGAGTCTCGATGCGGAGCAGGTCGCCCGGCTCGAGCTCGACGGAGGCGAACGCGGGCAGCTCGCGCCCGTTGAGCAGGTTGCGGCCGGGGAGCCCGTCTGCGCCTCCCTCCGCCCCGCGCGGGGAGAGCGCCCGCCGCTGGGTCAGGAGCGAGAGCCGGCAGCGCTCGAGGACGCGCAGCTCGCGTACGACCCCGTCCCCGCCGCGGAAGCGTCCGTCCCCGCCGGAGCCGAGCCGCAGCCCGTAGCGCTCGACCCGGAGCGGGTAGGCCAGCTCGAGCGCCTCCACCGGGGTGTTGAGGGTGTTCGACATCGCCACGTGGACGGCCGAGGGCCCGTCGGCGTCAGGGCAGGCGCCCTGGCCTCCCCCGATCGTCTCGTAGTAGGTGAAGCGCTCGTTGCCGAGAACGACGTTGTTCATCGTCCCCTGGCCCTGGGCAGGTACCGGGAGGGCCTGCGCGAAGGCCGCGAAGACGGCGTCGACGATGCGGCTCGAGGTCTCCGTGTTGCCGGCCGCCACGGCCGCCGGCGGACGCGCGTTGACGAGGCAGCCCTCGGGGGCGGTCACCCTGACCGGGGCGAAGGCGCCCCCGGAGGCGGGCAGGTCGGGTGCGGTCAGGCAGCGGACGGCGTAGAAGCAGGCCGAGCGGGTGACGGCGAGGGGGCAGTTGAGGTTGCCGGGATGCTGGGGGGCGGTGCCGGCGAAGTCGATCGCGATCTCCTCCCCGGCGATCTCCACCCTCGCCCGGATCTCGAGCAGGCCCTCCGGCGACTCGAGCGCATCCGCGCCCTGGTAGCAGCCGTCCGGGAGCGCGCGGATCGCCCCCCGCACGACGCGCTCGGAGTAGGCGAGCAGCTCCTCCATCGCGGCCGCGACCCGGTCGCGCCCGCGGCGCTCGATCAGCTCGGCCAGGCGCCGCTCGGCGAGGTGGTGGGCGGCGAGCTGGGCCCGCAGGTCGCCGCGCCGCTCGGCGGGGTTGCGCATCCGGGCCACCAGCCGCTCCAGCTCGTCCGCGTCGAGCCGGGTCGGGGGGATGACGACCCCCTCCTCGGCGAGCGACCTCGAGCCCGCGGGCAGGCTGCCCGGCTCGGCGCCGCCCACGTCTGCGTGGTGCGCCCGGCTGACCGCGAACCCGAGCGGCGTGCGCGTGACGATGGTCAGGTCGGGGAGGTGCGTCCCGCCCGCGTAGGGGTCGTTCAAGAGCCACGGCTCTCCCGGGGCCGGGTCGTGCGCGCGCACAGCCGCGACCGCCTCCGGCATCGCCCCCAGGTGCACGGGGATGTGCTCGGCCTGGATGACCATGCGGCCCTGCTCGTCGAAGAGGGCGGTGGAGCAGTCCCGGCGCTCCTTGATGTTGGCCGAGAAGGCGGAGCGGACGAGCACCGCACCCATCTCCTCGGCGATCGCCCGCAGCGCGCTCCCGATCACCTGCAGCTCGACGTCCATCAGCGCGGCGCCTCCTTGCGCAGGACGAGCGTGCCGTGCGCGTCGGTCTCCCCGGCCCAGCCCTCGGCGATCCAGGCGGTCGCGCCGGCGAGCGCGACGAGCCGGGGGCCGGAGACGGCGAGTCGCGGCCCGGAGACGGTGAGCGGCGGCGCGGGCCGCACCTCCGCGGTGCGGACGGCGACGAGCTCGAGCGGGCGCGTGCGGTCGGCGTAGCCGTACCGCGCCTCGTGCGCGGCGTGGAAGCGTTCCGCGAGGCCGGGGCCGAGGGGCACGGTCAGCTCGAAGGACTGGCCGGCGTAGCGGAGGTCGGCCTCCCCCTCCGCCGGCAGCTCGCCGGCCTCGTCCAGCGGGACGACGTACGAGCGCACGGCGTCCAGCCGCTCGTCGGCTGCGACGAGGCCGAGGGCGGAGAGGACGCCGGCCGCGGCCGGGACGAGGACTGTGGCCATCCCCAGCTCCTCCGCCAGCGCGCAGGCGTGCAGCGGGCCCGCGCCGCCGAAGGCGACGAGGGCGAAGTCGCGCGGGTCGAGCCCCTGCTCGATCGAGACGACGCGCAGGGCGCGGGCCAGCTCCGCATTCACGACCGCGAGCACCGCCTCCGGCTCGAGCGGGCCGAGCGCACGCCGGGCAGCCTCCTCGTCGAGCACGATCCCGCCGGGCAGCTCCGCCGGCAGCCGGCCGAGGAGCAGGTTCGCGTCGGTCACGGTCGGCTGCGTGCCACCCTTGCCGTAGCAGGCCGGACCAGGGTCGGCGCCTGCGCTCTCGGGTCCGACGCGGAGCGCGCCCCCTGCGTCCTGCCAGACGAGCGAGCCGCCGCCGGCTCCCACCGTGTGCACGGCCAGCGTGGGCAGCCGCACGGGGTAGCCGGCGACGGTGCGCTCGTGCTCGCGGCGGGCCTCGCCCGCGACGATCGCGCAGACGTCGGTCGAGGTCCCGCCCAGGTCGAAGGAGAGCGCGTTCTCGAACCCGGCCAAGGCGGCGATCCGCGCCGCGCCCACGGCGCCCGCGGCGGGACCGGAGAGGAGGGCGAAGGAGGCATGCCGGGCCGCCTCTCGGAGCGTGGTCAGGCCGCCGGAGGAGCGCATGACGAGGGGGGCGGGCAGGCGCTGCCGGAGACAGGCCTCCTCGAGCGCGGTCAGGTAGCGGCCGAGCACGGGGCCCAGGTACGCGTCCACCACCGTAGTCGACGCTCGCTCGTACTCGCGGAGCTCGGGCGAGACCTCGTGCGAGGCGACGACGTGGGCGTCGGGATGGCGGCGGCGCAGCTCGGCCGCGACCGCCCGCTCGTGCTCGGGGTGGCGGTAGGAGTGGAGCAGGCAGACGGCGATCGCCTCGGCGTCCAGCTCCGGGAGCGAGGTGAGGTCGAGCGGCACGAGCTCTCCGTCCGGACCCAGGCGGCCGCGGACGCCGGCGCAGCGCTCGAGGGGGACGAGCGGCTCGGGGTGCTGCGCGCAGGGCCGGTAGAGATGCGCGCGGGTCTGGCGGCGCAGGTGGAGGAGGTGCTCGAAACCCGCGGTCGCGACGAACGCGGTGCGGGCGCCGCGCCGCTCGAGGAGGGCGTTGGTGGCGATGGTCGTGCCGTGCGTGAAGCGCTCGATCCCGTCCGCGCCGACGGCGGCGGCCGCGGCCAGCACCGACTCCTCCTGCCGCCGACGGGTCGGCACCTTCGCCGTCCGCACCTCTCCGGCGTCGACGAGGACGGCGTCGGTGAAGGTGCCTCCCACGTCGATCCCGAGCGCGCGCACGGCCGCATTCTCGACCAGGCCCGGGCGGGCGCGGGGCCGAGTAGAGTTTCCCGCGACGTGGACCGCCTCGTCTGCCTCGGGCTCAGCCACCGCACCGCCCCCGTCGAGCTGCGCGAGCGGCTGACCGCGCTCGGCCCGGCCGCGGGACGCTGCCCGGCGGTGGAGGAGCACGCGGTGCTCGCGACCTGCTACCGGGTGGAGCTGTACGCCTGGCTCGCCGGGGGCGTCGAGGAGGCCCGCGAGGAGCTGATCCGCGTGCTCGCGGAGGGCCACGGGGTCGAGCGCGACCTGCTCGCCGACCACCTCTACGTCCACGCGGGCGAGGACGTCGCGCGCCACCTCTGCCGGGTCGCTGCCGGCCTCGACTCGCTCGTGCTCGGCGAGGCCGAGATCCTGGGGCAGGTGCGCGGCGCCTTCGAGGCGAGCGGCGCCGCCGGCACCACCGGGCCCGTCCTCGCGCTCCTCTTCCGGACGGCGATCGGCGCCGGCCGGCGCGCGCGGACGGAGACCGCGATCGGCGCCAACCCGGCCACGGCCAGCTCGATGGCGCTCGCGCTCGCGCAGGGCGTCCTCGGCGGGCTGCGCGACAGGCGGGTGCTCGTCGTCGGAGCCGGGCGGATCGGGTTGCAGACGCTGAAGGCGGCCGCGGGCCGCGGGATCGCCGAGGTGGCGGTCGCCAACCGGACCTACGAGCGGGCGCTGGAGGTCGCCTCGGCGTTCGGGGCCGGGGTGTACCGCCTGGCCGAGCTGGAGCGGGCGCTCGCCTGGGCGGACGTGACCGTGACCGCGACCAGCGCGGAGCAGCCGGTGCTGACCGCTGAGCTCGTCCGCGCCGCCGCAGCCGCGCGCACGAGGGGCCTGCTCGTCCTCGTCGACTTGGCCGTGCCCGCGGACGTCGAGCGCGCGGCCGGCGACGTCGCCGGCGTGCGCCTCTTCGACGTGGACGACCTCCGCGCGGGGCTGGACGAGGCGATGGCCTCCCGCCTGCGGGAGGTGCCGAAGGTGGAGGCGATCGTGGAGGAGGAGGTCGAGAGCTTCGGCCGCCGCCTGCGCGAGCTGGAGGTGGAGCCGCTCCTGGCGGCGCTGCGTCGCCGGGCGGAGGCGATCAGGGAGCGCGAGGTCGAGCGCACGCTGCGCGAGCTGGGCGACGTCGATCCCGAGACCGCTGAGCGGATCGAGCGCCTCTCGCGCGCACTCGTGAAGAAGCTCCTGCACGAGCCGACCGTCCGCCTGCGGGAGCGGGCGGGTTCCGGTGGGGCGGACGAGGCCGCCGCCGCCGCGCGCGACCTGTTCGGTCTCGCCGCGCCG
>DATMAP010000120.1:0-24463 GCA_035559835.1 Gaiellaceae bacterium | reverse complement strand
CCGCCCAGGAGCACGACCCAGGCGCCGGCGACCCGCGCCGCCCGCGCCCCGGCCCGCCGTGGCCAGGGCAGCACCGCGCCGTAGGGCTGGGCCGGGTCGGCGGCCGCGAGCACCAGGGCCTCCGGCTCGGAGCCGAGCGGGGCTGCACGCAGCTCGCGCAGCCGCTCGACCGCCCCCGGGAGCGCGAACTGGGCGCCGCCCAGACCCTCGACGAAGTAGCCACGGCGGCAGACGCCGAGCGTCTCCAGCGCGCGCAGCTCACCGTAGACCGCACCGAAGCCACCGCGGATGCCCTCCCCGCGGACGCCGTCCCGGGTGACGATCCCCTGGCGCTCGAGGAGCAGCTCGGCCAGCGCCCGGCGGTCCGCCCGCCTCGCCTGCGAGCCTGCCGGCGCGAAGAGCCCCGCGGCCAGCGACCAGCGGCCCTGAACCGGCGAGGGTGTGCTCGGGCGGGCCCGCACGAAGCGCCGTCCGCGCCGCTCGGGGCGCGGGACGTCGTAGCGGCGAGCGGCCCGTAGCGGCGCCCAGGAGTCGTTCGTCACCTCGCCCGCCCAGACGAGCTCCCAGAGGGCGGCGAGCGCGGCGGCCGGGTCGAGCTCGGTCTCCGCGAGGAGATCGGGCCAGAAGAGCGCCCCTCTGGCGAGCGCGGAGCGGATCGCGGCGTGCTCGCTCCCGGCGGGCGGCGGCTCGGCCGCGGGGCGCCCCAGCTCCGGCGCGTGCTCGCGGAAGAAGAGCGCGACCCGCTCGAGCCCGGCCCCGACCCACACGAGCTCTCCCGAGGCGCAGCGCGCGTCCAGCTCGGCAGGGCCGTACCCCGGGACCCGCCGCGGCAAGAGCTCGCTCTCCCAGAGCGAGACCGGGAGCGGGAGCGCCTGCAGCGGCACGAGGGCCTCCCGCAGCGTCTGCCGCCGCCCGATCCCGTGCCAGGCCGGGAGGAAGCGGCCGAGCGCAGCCTGCTCGGCCGGCTCGACCTCGCGCCGGAGGCAGGCGAGCGTCGCCCGCCGGATGCGGCGGAGGACGTCGGGGTCGCACCACTCGCGCTCGCTGCCGCCCGGCCGGAGCTCGCCGCGGACGAGCCGCCCGGCGCGCTCCAGCGCGCCCAGCTCGCGCTCGACCCGGGCGGGAGCGAGGTCGAAGCGCGCGGCGACCTCACGGGTCGTGAACGGCCCGCGCGTGCGCGCGAAGCGGGCGAGCAGGACGCCGAGCGCTCCCGCCACCGGCTCCAGGAACGCGTTCGGAACGCCGCCGGGCAGGGCGACGCCGAGCGCGTCGCGGACGAGGCCGGCGTCCTCGGCGGCGACCAGCGCCCGCCCGCCGCCGAGACGGATGCGGAGAGCCCGCCGCTCCCGGACGAGCGTCCGGGCGAGCTCGGGGTCGGCCTCCGCGTCGCGCAGCGGGCCGGCACGGCGGAGGAGGTCGTGCAGCTCGTCGGCGCTCCGTGCCTGCGGCAGGAGAGACGCCTCCACCTGCGCGATCGCGCCGGCGTCGAGCAGCTCGCGCAGCTCCTCGCTGCCCAGGAGCTCGCGCAGGAGGTCGCGGTCGAGCGAGAGCGCCTGCGCGCGCCGCTCCTCGGGCGGGGTGTCGTCCTCGTACATGTACGTGGCGACGTACTCGAACAGGAGCGCGGAGGCGAAGGGCGAGGCGGACGGCGTCTCCACCTCGACGAGGTCGACCGCTCGCGCCTTTAGGCCGCGGAGCAGGCGCCGCAGCGCAGGCAGGTCGAAGACGTCCTGCAGGCACTCCCGGTAGGCCTCGAGCACGATCGGAAACTGCGGGTGCCGGCGAGCCACCTCGAGCAGGCCCTGGGCCTTCAGCCGCTGCTGCCAGAGCGGGGTCCGCCGGCCCGGGCTCCGCCGGGGGAGGAGCAGGGCCCGGGCGGCGCTCTCCCGGAAGCGCGCGCCGAAGAGCGCCGACTGCCCCAGCTCGGCGAGGACGAGGTCCTCCAGCTCGTCCGGGTCGAGGAGGAGGTCGGCGACCGGCGGGGGCTGGTCCGCGTCCGGGAAGTGCAGGGCGATCCCGTCGTCCGACCAGAGCGGGTGCGGGTCCACGCCCAGCGCGTCGCGAAGCCGGGCGCCCAGCGCGAGCGCCCAGGGTGCGTGCACGCGCGCGCCGAAGGGGGTGAGGAGGCACACTCGCCAGTCGCCGATCTCGTCCCGGAAGCGCTCGACGACGACCGTGCGATCGGAGGGGACGGCCCCGGTCGCGGCCTCCTGCTCCCGCAGGAAGCGCAGGAGGTTCGCCGCCGCCCACCCGTCGAGGCCGTACTCGTCGCGCAGCAGGCGCTCCGCGAGCTCGTCGCTCGCGGCGACCAGCTCGCGTGTCGCCCGGCCGATGCGCTCCCCCAGCTCCGCCGGCCGGCCGACGCCCTCGCCCTTCCAGAAGGGCGCCACCCCGGGCACGCCGGGGGCCGGGGAGACGAGGACGCGATCGCGCGTGATCTCCTCGATCCGCCAGCTCGAGGCGCCGAGCAGGAAGGTCTGCCCCTCGCGCGCCTCGTAGACCATCTCCTCGTCCAGCTCCCCGACCCGGCCTCCGCCCTCGACCAGGAAGACGCCGAAGAGCCCACGGTCGGGGATCGTGCCCGCGTTCGTGACCGCCAGCCGCCTGACGCCCGGCCGGCCGCGCACGACGCCCGCGATCCGGTCCCAGACGATCCGGGGCCGCAGCTCGGCGAACTCGTCGGAGGGGTAGCGCCCGGCGAGCAGGTCGAGCACGTTCTCGAGCTGCGTCCGCGAGAGGTCCGCGAACGGGTAGGCGCCCTGGACGAGCGCGTGCAGCTCGTCGACGCCGATCTCCTCGTCGGCGCAGATCGCGACCACCTGCTGGGCGAGGACGTCGAGCGGGTTGCGCGGGATGCGCGTCTCCTCGATCGCTCCCTCCCGCATCGCGCGCGCGACGACGGCGCACTCGAGCAGGTCGCCCCGGAACTTGGGGAAGATCCTGCCCTTCGAGACCGCGTGCAGCTCGTGCCCGGCGCGGCCGACGCGCTGGAGCCCGCGCGCGACCGACTTCGGGCTCTCCACCTGGATCACCAGGTCGACCGCGCCCATGTCGATGCCCAGCTCGAGCGAGGAGGTGGCGACCAGGCAGGGGATCTTCCCCGCCTTGAGCAGCTCCTCCACCTGCACCCGCTGCTCCCGCGCCAGCGAGCCGTGGTGGGCGCGGGCGAGCTCCTCTCCGGCCAGCTCGTTGAGACGCAAGGCGAGCCGTTCCGCGAGCCGGCGGTTGTTGACGAAGACGATGGTCGAGCGGTGCTGCCGGACGAGCTCGAGGATCGCCGGGTAGAGCGAGGGCCAGATCGACCGGCTCGAGGCCTCCACGCCGGAGCCCAGCTCGACCCCGTCGGCGAGCGGCGGCACGGAGAGTCCGGCGGTCGAGGGCAGCTCGCGGAAGTCCTCGACCGGGACGACGACCTCGAGGTCGAGCTCCTTGCGCAGGCCTGCGTCGACCAGCTCGATCGCGCGCCCCGTCCCGGCCACGAAGCGGCCGATCTCCTCCAGCGGGCGCTGCGTGGCGGAGAGCCCGATCCGCTGGAAGGGCCGCTCCACGAGCCGCTCCAGCCGCTCCAGGCTCAGGGCGAGGTGGGCGCCGCGCTTGCTCCCCGCGACCGCGTGCACCTCGTCGAGGATCACCGTCTCGACTCCGCGCAGCGTCTCCCGGGCCTGCGAGGTGAGGAGGAGGAAGAGCGACTCGGGGGTCGTGATCAGAAGGTCGGGCGGCTCCCGCAGTAGCCGCCGCCGCTCCGCCGCGGGGGTGTCGCCGGTGCGCACCGCCACGGCGAGCTGCGACTCGAGCCCGGCGAGCGGGACGCGCAGGTTGCGCTCGACGTCGTAGTTGAGCGCCTTGAGCGGAGAGACGTAGAGGAGCCGCAGGCCCTCGCCCGGCGAGGAGTGCAGGCGGTCGATCCCGATCAGGAAGGCAGCCAGCGTCTTCCCCGAGCCGGTCGGGGCCTGGAGGAGGACGTGCCCGCCGCGCGCGATCGCCGGCCAACCGAGCGCCTGCGCCGGGGTGGGAGCGGCGAAGGCGCGCTCGAACCACTCCCTCGTCCGCGGCGAGAAGACGGCGAGCGGGTCCACGCGCTCGAGGGTAGCGCCCGCGCTTAGCTTCGGGCCCGCGCCCCCCGGAGCGCCCGCGCCCGCTCCTCGAACCGGGCGGTGAACCAGGAGCAGGCGAGCTGCGCGACCTGCTCGAGCGCGCCCGGCTCCTCGAAGAGGTGCGTCGCTCCCGGCACGACCGCCAGCTCGTGCGGACAGGTCAGCCGCTGCGCCGCGCGCTCGTTCAGCTCGAGCACCACCGTGTCCGCGCCGCCGACGACGAGGAGCGTCGGCGCCTTCACCTCCGGCAGCCGCTCCCAGGCGAGGTCCGGCCGGCCGCCCCGTGAGACGACGGCGGCGATCGCGTCGCCCAGCTCGGCGGCGGCGAGCAGGGCGGCGGCAGCGCCCGTGCTTGCGCCGAAGTAGCCGATCGGCAGGCCCCGCGCCTCCGGCCGCCCGCGCAGCCAGCGGGTCGCGGCGAGCAGCCGCCGCGCGAGCAGCTCGACGTCGAACACGTTGCGCCGCTCGCGGGCCTCCTCGTCGGTCAGCAGGTCGAAGAGCAGCGTCGCCAGCCCGGCCCGGTGCAGCTCCTCGGCGACGCGGACGTTCCGCGGGCTGCGCCGGCTGGAGCCGCTCCCGTGCGCGAAGACCACCCAGCCGGCGGCGCCGCGCAGGACGGTCAGGTCGGCCGGGAGCCGCACACCATCCGCCTCGATCTCCGCGGCGGTCGCGAACGGGCGGCGGGCGGCGGCGAGGAGTCCGAGCACCTCCTCGTCGGACACTTGGCGGAAGTCCTCGTACCAGGCGCCGACCGCCCACAGCTCCACGGGCACGAGCAGGCAGACCACCTCGTCCGCCTCCTCCTCCAGCCGCCGGACCGTCTCCGGGGCTCCCACGGGCACGGCCACGACGACGCGCTCCGCTCCCTGCGCCCGCGCCCAGCGGACGGCGGCGACCATCGTCGCCCCCGTGGCCAGCCCGTCGTCGACCAGGATGCAGGTCGCCCCCTCGAGGGAGGGTGCCGGATACTCGCCGTGCAGCCGGGCATCGAGCGCGCTCGCCTGCTCCTCCGCCTTCCGGACGGCAGCCTCCACCTGCACCTCGGTGAGGCCGTCGTGCGCTCGCAGGAAGCTGATGCCCCCGGGGGCGACTGCGCCGATCGCGTACTCCGGGTGCCACGGGTGCCCCACCTTCCGCACCGCGAGGGCGTCGAGCGGGGCGCCCAGCGCCGAGGCCACCTCGGCCGCGACGACGACGCCGCCGCGCGCGAGCCCGACCACGACGAGCGGGCCGCGCTCGCCCTCGAGCACGCCGCCGGCGAGAAGCGCGCGGGCCAGCTCCCGGCCCGCGGCCGTCCGGTCGCGAAACCTCGTCTCCCCGAGGACCGCTCGCAGGCGCGTCTCCATGCCTCCATGATGGCCGCCCGAGCGAGCCCCCGCATCGTGCTTCTCCCGGATTCGCACCCGGGTGCGACTACACTCGGCCCGTGCCCCCCGCGCTCCACTTCACCGGCTCCGACGAGGCCAACCGGCTCCTGGCCCGGGAACCGCTGGCGCTGCTGATCGGCTTCGCGCTCGACCAGCAGGTGCCCGTGCAAGCGGCGTTCGCGGGCCCGCACAAGCTGCTGGAGCGGATCGGCACGCTCGACGCGGCCACGATCGCGGCCATGGATCCTGCCCGGCTCGAGGAGGCCTTCCGCGAGAAGCCGGCCATCCACCGCTTCCCGGGGAGCATGGCCCGGCGCGTGCAGGAGCTCTGTGCCTTCGTCGCCGATCGGTACGAAGGCGACGCCTCCCGGCTCTGGCGCGAGGCCGCCGACGCGGACGACCTCCGCCGCCGGATCGAGGAGCTCCCCGGCTTCGGCGCGATGAAGGTCGTGGCGCTCGGCTCGGTGCTCGCCAAGCGGCTCGGGGTCTCCGTGGCCGACCCCCTCGTACCCGACCACCCGACGCTCGGGGACGTGGACTCACCCGGGGCGCTCGCCGCCTATCAGGCGGCGAAGCGAGCGCAAAAGAGCGCTCGTCGAGCGTCGGTGAGCATCTAGGCCACGACGCGCCGGGCGCACGTCGGCGCCGGCCGGAGGCTCCCGCGAGCCCTCAGCCGGCGGGCGTGAGCCCGTGCCTGCGCATGACGTTCCCCAGCGCCGCAAGGTCGGGCGGACCGCCGGCCGCCGCGTCGAGGATCGCTGCGACCTCGCGGAAGTACTCCGGGCCGAGCACGCCCGGGGTCACGATCGCGAGCTGCCGCGCGTCGACAGCGCCCGTGTTCTCGAAGTGGTGGACGGCGCCCCGCGGGATGACGAGCGCCTCGCCGGGCCCGACGTCCGTGGGAACGCCTGCGATCGTCCACGTCAGGACGCCCTCGAGCCCGAAGATCGTCTCCTCGTAGCCGTCGTGACTGTGTCCCGCGGCGACCTTCGATCCGGCCGGGACGTCGAACTCGAACACCGCGACCGACCCGTCCGACTCCCCGGCCTCGACCAGGAACCGGATCGCCAGCTGCCCCACCTTGATCTCCTCGCGCATGACGGTCGGCATCGTGCCTCCTCCTCTATGGGGCTGAATGGTAAAGTGGTTTGACGATACATGTCGAACGGCAGTTCGTCAAATCCCTTTACGAAACCTTCGGGCTGGCCGGAAGAGGCCTTCGCGCCGCCTCTGATCGGTGCGCTCCTGCGCATGCCCTGGGACGACGTGCAACGACACATGCTCGAGCGCTTACACGAGGCCGGCTTCGACGACTTCGATCCCGCGTACCTGATCGTCTTCCAGTATCCGGGGCCCCAGGGCACGAGGCCGTCCGAGCTGGCCGCGCGCCTCCGGATCAGCAAGCAGGCGCTCAATCATCTGCTCGGAGCCCTCGAGCGTCTGGGTTACCTGGAGCGACAGGGGGATCCCCACGACCTCCGCTCGAAGCGCATCGCTCTGACCCAGCGCGGCGCAGCGGTGATCGACGTGATGCGGGACGCAGTTGCCGAGATGGAGGCCACGTGGGCGCGGCAGCTCGGCGCAGAGCGCTTCGGCGAGCTCCGAGACCTCCTGCTCGCGCTCAACGCGCTGAGCGGCGGAAGGGAAGCTTGACGTCCCGGGAAGTCGGCGCAGCGGGCGGAGCTCGAGACAGCGAGGGCCCCGCGATCGAGATCCATACCCTGACCGACGGCGGCCAGCGGCCGGCCGACGTCGCCCGCGGGATCGCCGCCTTCCTCGCCGGCGCGCAGCGGTCGCTCGACATCGCCATGTACGACGTCCGCTTCGAGACCGACGCGGGCGGGCTCGTGCTCGCCTCGCTGCTCGCCGCCCACCAGCGCGGGGTGGCGGTGCGCCTCCTCTACAACGTCGACCACCCAGGGCCGATCCCGGTCCCGCCCCCGCCGGAGACGAAGCCAGAGGCGCTCGAAGCCCTGCCCGTCGCCACCCGCGGCGTGGCCGGGATCCCCGACCTCATGCACCACAAGTTCGTCGTGCGGGACGGGAGCGCCGTCTGGACGGGCTCGACGAACTGGACGGACGACTCCTGGTCGCGCCAGGAGAACGTCGTCGTCACCGTTCGCTCGGCGGAGATCGCCTACGCCTACACCCTCGACTTCGAGCAGCTCTGGGAGCGCGGCGAGGTGGCCGGATCGGGGGACGTCGACCCGCGCCCCGAGGAGGTGGACGGAGCCCGCGTCCGCGCCTGGTTCTGCCCCGAGCACGGCGAGGCCCTCGCCCACCGGATCGCGAAGCACATCGGGAAGGCCAGGGAGCGCGTCCGGATCGCCTCTCCCGTGCTGACCTCCGGTCCGATCCTGGCCACGCTGGCCGAGGTCGCGAGCGAGCGCCGCTGCGGCATCGCCGGCGTCGTCGACGACACCCAGGTCGACGAGGTGCTGCGCCAGTGGCGCACGAACGGGGTGAGCGCCTGGAAGATCCCGCTCCTGCGGCGGGTCCTCGAGGCGTGCCCCTGGAGCGGCAAGGCCTCGACCCCGTGGTCGCCCGGCTCCGTGCACGACTTCATGCACGCGAAGGTGGTCGTCGCCGACGACACCGCCTTCGTGGGCAGCTTCAACCTCTCCCGCTCCGGGGAGCGGAACGCGGAGAACATGCTCGAGATCCGGGACGCGGCGCTCGCCGACCGGCTGGCCGCGTACGTGGACGAGCTGCGCTCCCGCTACCCCCCGGCGACCCCGCGCAGCTAGCCGGCCGCCCGCGCGACGATCCCCCGCATCTCCTCGGCGGAGAAGGCGCGCATCGTCGTCGTGCGCACGTTGCCCTGCGAGGAGAGCGCGAGCGCGAACGCGGTCGCCGTCTCGTCGTCCGGAGCCTCCGAGACCGCGACGATGTCGTACGGGCCGAGCGTCCAGTAGATCTCCTTGAGCGCGCCGCCGAACGCCGCCGCGAGCTGCTTGCCCGCCTCCGCGCGGTCGACCGTGTCCTTGAACCCCCGGATCCCCTGGTCGGTCCAGCTGATCAGGCTGACGTAGGTGGCCATCTCCACTCCCTTCGGACGAGTTGTGTCGATTCAACTCCCCCCGCACGCGGGATGCAAGCGCGGCTCCGCTGGACGCCGCACGCGAGAGCGGCCGGCTGGAAGCCGCGCGCCGAGCCCCCGCTCACTCGGCCACTGTCTCCTCGAGCCGCGCGCAGACGGCCTCCGCGTCCACGTCCGGGTCGAGGCCGACGAAGACGAGCTCGCTGCAGGGGCCACTGCCGCTCCAGGGCCCGAGCGGCCGCAGCTCCACGCGTCGCCCGACCACGTGCGCGACCACTCGTAGCTCCCGCGCTTCCGCGAGCTGGAGGAACCCTTTCGCCCGGAAGACTCCGTCGGGCAGGGACGCGAGCACCGCGCGCACCCGCTCGTAGCGGAGCGGCCGCGACGAGGCCCACGTCCAGGTCGTGAGCCCGGCGTCCTCCCCCGCGACGGGAGCCACACGGTCGTGCTCCGCCCCGATCCCGAGCAGGAGCGGGAGCGGAACGCGCGCGTACGCGGCCGTCACGACCCTCGCCGCCGGGTAGGTGAAGCGCCGCCGCACCTCCGCCAGCTCCTCGCCCGAGACGAGGTCGGCCTTGTTCAGGACGATCACGTCCGCCGCTGCGAGCTGGCGGCGGACGAGCTCGAGGTGTCTGACCGGAATCGCGTCCACCGAGGCGGCGTCCAGCAACGTGACGACGCCGTCCACGCGCGCGATCGTGCGCAGGTGGGGATCGCGCAGGGCGACGAGCACCCGACCCGGGTCGGAGACGCCGCTCGTCTCGACGAGGACGTGCTCGGGCGCCGCCGGCCCCTCCAGGAGCTGCGTCAGCTGGGAGACGAGGTCGTTGCTCAGCGAGCAGCACACGCAGCCCGAGTCGAGCGCGATCATGGTCGCGTCGCGGCGCAACACGAGGCGTTCGTCCACGTTCACCGAGCCGAAGTCGTTCACGAGCACGGCCACGCGCAGCCCATGCTCGCCGGCGAGGATCCGGTTCAAGAGCGTCGTCTTGCCCGCGCCGAGGAAGCCGGCGAGGACGGTGACCGGGACGCATGGAAGCGGCCCCCCGGACGCGGGTGCCGTCAGCGCGCGCGCGGCCGGTTCCACACGACGAGCTGGTACGAGCGCCACAGGTACGTCACCGGCAGGGTCACCACATGGACGAGGCGGGTGAACGGGAAGAGCGCGACGAGACCGAAGCCGAGCAGGGCATGGATCTTCACCACCGCCGGCAGCGACACGACGTACTCGACCTGTGGGTCGAGCTTGACGAGCGAGTGCAGCCAGGGAACGGCCGTGTACACGTACCAGTCGGACCCCCACCGGTAGCCGAGCGCGATCCAGATTCCGAGGCCGACCTGGGCCAGCAGGACGGCGAGGAGCAGCCAGTCCATGGCCGTCGTCACCGAGGTCACGCGCCGCACGACGAGCCGCCTGGCCAGAAGCACGGCGAGCCCCGCGAAGGCGAGGACGGAGAGCGCGAGCCCCACCACCTCGAGCACGTAAAGCCGAGTCGGGTCGCTCACGAGCGCCGCCCAGGGATCCCAGAACATGAGCGCGAGGACGTGGGCGGCGAGCACGAGCAGGATCGCGTAGTGCCAGAAGACCGAGCCCCAGAAGAGCGTCCTGGCCTCGAGGAACTGCGAGGACTGGCTCGAGTACGAGAAGCGGTCGACCCGGTAGCGAGCGATCCCGCCCAGGACCGCCACCGTCACCGCCACGTACGGGAGAACGGCGAAGAGCAGGGTGTTCCACACGGCGGCACCTCCTTCCTAGTGCCCGCAGAGGTTGCGGTCGATCCCTAGGCTGTCCCGTCCCCGCAGCCACTCACGCTCCGTCTCGATCGCCTCCGGGTCTCGGCCCGGCCGCCCGGCGGCGAGTGCGAGCTCGAGTGCCCGGAGCACGGCCAGGTACGCCGCCCGCACCCCTGCCGGCTTACCGGCGACGGCGACGATGCCCATACGCGCGAGCGCAGGCAGCAGCGCCTCCTCCACGAGCTCCTCCGCGAGCCCGTCGTCCTCGCATACGGCGAGGAAGCGCAGGAGCACGACCAGGTGATCGGCGAGCTCGCTCCGGTCCTCGAAGCCGGCCTCCCGGAAGCGCCGGCGCAACCCGAGGATGAAGGCGCCGCGCTTGTGCGTCTCCTCGAAGAGGTAATGGCCGACGTGCAGGTAGCACGTGGGCTCCGCCCGGCTCAGGCTGTCGAGGTCGAACGTACGCGTGTACTCCTCCTGCAGCTCTCCGAGCCCCGTCTTCTCGGCGACGGCGCCGAACGCGTCGAGCAGCGACGCAGCTTCAGCCGACTCGCTGCGCACGGCTTCCGCGCACGCGCGCGCCGCCGCGGCCGGGCACTCGTACGGGTACGAGAGCACGTCCGCGAAGCCGCGTGCGAGGACGCGGAGGCCGACGCCGGTGGGAGACGTCGTGCTCAGAACCGCCGCTCCCCCGGCTGCCGGAACCCGAACCCGGCCTCCTGCTTGCGCCGCTCTGGGCTCTCGACGGCTTCGACCTGCAGCTCGCGGGCGAGCGGCGGCAGCACGAAGCGCTCCTGGAAGGTGGGCTTCGAGGTCAGCTCGAAGATCGCCTCCGCGTCCTCGCGGCCGAGCTTCGCCGCCGCGAGCGCGGCCTCGACCTCCTCCTCGGGAACGTTCCCCACGGACTTCGCGCGCATGACTACACGGACGGCGAAGAGCTTGCGGTAGACGGCGGCGACGACCTCCTCGTTGCCGGCCGCGAACAGGCTCGCCAGGTAGCGGAGCGGCGCGCGCGTCTGCTCGAGGTTCGAGAGCGAGGGCATGGCGCCAGTGCCGTTCCCGCTCGCACCGTCGACCTCGTAGCGCCCGCCCTCCAAGCGCGCGATGACCGGCAGCATCGGCGGGACGTAGAAGAGCATGGGCAGCGTGCGGAACTCCGGGTGGAGCGGCAGCGCCAGCCGCCAGCGCTTCACGAAGCGGTACACGGGTGAGTGCTGAGCGGCCGTCAGCATCGGCTCCGAGAGGCCGCTCGCCCGCGCGGCGGCGAGCACGTCCTCGTCGAAGGGGTCCAGGATCATGGCGCGCTGTGCCTCCACGAGCTCGGCGTCCGGTGCGGTCGCCGCCCGCTCGAGCCGCGAGGCGTCGTAGAGGAGGACGCCGAGGTAGCGGATGCGCCCAACGCACGAGTGGAAACAGGCCGGGGCCTGCCCGGACTCCAGGCGCGGGTAGCAGAGGATGCACTTCTCCGACTTCCCGGTCGCCCAGTTGTAGTAGGTCTTCTTGTACGGGCAGCCGGAGATGCACATGCGCCAGGCCCGGCAGCGCTCCTGGTTCAGGAGCACGATCCCGTCCTCGCCGCGCTTGTAGAGCGCGCCCGCGGGGCAGGCGGCGACGCAGCTCGGGTTCACGCAGTGGTTGCAGATGCGCGGGAGGTAGAAGAACATCATCTGCTCGAGCTCGTTCAGCTGCGCGCGCTCTGCCTCCGAGACGTGCTCGAGGTTGGGGTCGTTGGCGGCGTAGATCGGAGAGCCGCCCAGGTCGTCGTCCCAGTTCGGGCCTGCCTCCACGTCCATCGGCTCGCCCGTGATCATCGAGACCGTCCGCGCCGTCGGCTGGTCGTCGCCGGCGGGCGCGTCGAAGAGGTGCTCGTAGTCGTACGTCCAGGGCTCGTAGTAGTCGTCGACCGTGGGCAGCGCAGGGTTGGCGAAGATGTTGCCGAGCGTCGAGGCCTTGCCCTGCAGGCGCAGCCGGAGGCGATCGCCGTCCACCTCCCAGCCGCCTCGGTAGCGCTCCTGATCCTCCCACAGCGTCGGGAAGCCCGTGCCGGGCTTCGTCTCGACGTTGTTCCACCACATGTACTCCGCGCCCCTGCGGTCGGTCCAGATGTTCTTGCAGGCGATCGAGCACGTGTGGCAGCCGATGCACTTGTCGAGGTGGAAGACCATCGACACCTGCGCGCGAACGTCCATCCCGGCCTGCTCCTTTCCCGCGCTCACCACTCGAGCCGCTCGAGCTTGCGAACGACGGCGTAGGTGTCGCGCGTGAAGACCCCGATCGGGCCCCAGTAGTTGAAGCCGTACGTGAACTGCGCGTAGCCTCCCGCGAGCTCCACGGGGTTGATGCGGGTGCGCGTGAGGGAGTTGTGCGCTCCGCCCCGCCTGCGCCCCCGCACCTGCGACTTGGGCATCGTCAGCGTCCGCTCGGGAGCGTGGTAGATCATGCACGTGCCGGGCTGGACGCGGGACGAGACCGCCGCCCGCGTGACCATCACGCCGTTGTCGTTGTAGACCTCGACCCAGTCGTTGTCGACGATGCCGACGCGGGCCGCATCCTTGTCGTTCAGCCAGCAGGGCTCGATCCCGCGCGAGAGGGTCATCATCCGGTGCGTGTCCCCGTAGGTCGAGTGGATGTGCCACTTGCCGTGCGGGGTGATGTAGTTGAGGACGAGCGCGTCGTCGCCGACCGGGCTCGCGACGATGTCCCCCGTCTGGCGAGGGTCGAGCTTCGGCTTGTAGGTCGGCAGGTGCTCGCCGAAGTCCAGGTAGTAGGGGTGGTCGACGTAGAGGTGCTGGCGGCCCGCCAGCGTCCGCCACGGGATCAGCCGCTCGACGTTCAGGCACCAGGCGGCGTACGCGCGCCCATCGTTGACCATGCCCGTCCAACAGGGGCTGATGAGCGTGCGCCGCGGTTGCGCGGCGAGGTCGCCGAAGGTCATGCGCACCTTGCGGATCCCCTCGGCGAGATCCGTGAGCGGGAGACCGACCTTCTCCTCCTCCGCGCGAAAGGCCTGCCAGGAGACCTCGCCGTTCGTCTCCGGGGCGAGGGCGAGGATCGCGTTCGCGGCGTCGAGCGCGTCCTCCAGGCTCGGGTAGCGCCGCCCGCCCCACTCGACCGTGCGCGTGTGCCGCAGGTCGGGCGTGCCGCCGACGGGGCTCGCGAGGAGCTCCTCGTACACGTCTGCCACCGGAATGGTGATCCCGTGCGCGGAGAGGCCGTTGTCACGTACCCCCGGCCCGAGCGAGACGAAGCGGTGGTAGAGGTTCGGGTAGTCGCGCTCGACGACGCGGATGTGCGGCATGGTCACGCCCGGGATCGGCTCGCACTCGCCTTTGCGCCAATCCCGCACCGCCGGCTGGGCGAGCTCGTCCGGCGTGTCGTGTGCGAGCGGTGACCAGACGACGTCCTTGAGCGGCGCCCAGCCGACGACGAAGGGGGCGAGCTCGCTCACCTTCTTCGCGAGCGTCTTGAAGATCTCCCAGTCCGTCCTCGACTCCCACACCGGTGGGACGGCTGCCTGCAGAGGATGGACGTACGAGTGGAGGTCGGTGGTGTTGAGGTCGTTCTTCTCGTACCAGGTCGCCGTCGGCAGGACGATGTCCGAGTAGAGCGCCGACGTGTCCATCCGGAAGTTCACGTCGACGACGAGGTCCATCTTCCCCCGAGGCGCGGGCTCGCGGAAGGTGACCGTCTCGACCTTCCCCTGCGCGCGCTCCTCGGCGACGACGTTGTCGTGCGTACCCAAGTAGTGGCGGAGGAAGAACTCGTGCCCCTTCGCGCTCGAGGAGATCGCGTTCCCGCGCCAGATCAGCCAGACCCTGGGCCAGCTCTCCGGCGCGTCCGGGTCGTCCACGGCGAGACGGACGTCGCCGGCGACGATCCGGTCGCGCACCCAGGCCGCCACCTCCTCCGGCGTCGAGGCGCCTGCCGCCTCCGCTTCCCGTGCGAGCTCGAGCGGGTTGCGGTCGAACTGGGGGAAGTAGGGCATCCACCCCAGACGGACGGCCATCGCCTCCAGGTCCATGGCGTGACCCTTGGCCCAGCGCGTCTCCGGCGGCACGGGCGCGTACTCGGTGAAGTCGCCCTCGTAGCGCCACTGGTCGGAGTTGACGTAGTGCCACGTCGGCGACTGCTGTTGACGCGGCGGCCGTTGCCAGTCGAGCGCGAAGGCGATCGCCGTCCACGGCGCGAAGAGCGTGAGCTTCTCCTGCCCGACGTAGTGGTTCATCCCCCCGCCGTTGACCCCGCAGCAGCCACACAGGAGGAGGGCAGTGATGGGCGCGCGGTAGGAGAGGTTGTTGTTGTACCAGTGGTTGATCGAGGCACCGATGATCACCATCGACTTGCCGCCGGTCGCCTCTGCCGTGGAGGCAAACTCGCGGGCGAGCTGGACGACCGTGTCTCGGCCGATGCCCGTGTAGCGCTCCTGCCAGGCCGGCGTGTACGGGCGCGGGTCGTCGTAGCTCTCCGGGTAGTCGCCGTCGAGGTCGCGGCCGACGCCGAACTGGGCGAAGAGCAGGTCGTAGACGGTGGCCACGAGCACGCTCTCGCCGGCGGCGGTCGCGACCCGCCGGACGGGGACGCCGCGCAGGCTCGTCTCGTGCGCGGCGAACTCGTGGAAGGCGACCTGCGCCGTCTCCGCCTCCGGGTCGCCGAGGAAGGTGAGCACCGGCTCGATGGGCGCATCGTCGAGACCGTCCTCGAGCAGGAGGTTCCACTTCCCCTTCTCCTCTTCCGCCCAGCGGAAGCCGAGCGTCCCCTTCGGCATGCGCGGCTGCCCGGACTCCCCGTCCCACACGAGCAGCTTCCAGTCACCGTGCTCGACCGCCTCGTAGCGCGCGAGCCGGCTCGCGCGCAGGAACTGCCCCGGCCGCAGCCCGTTCGGGGTTTCGTGCAGCTCGACGAGGAAGGGAGCGTCGGTGTAGCGCTTCAGGTAGTCCTGGAAGTAGGGGACCTGCCGCTGCGCGTGGAACTCGGTCAGGATCACGTGGTCGACAGCCATCCAGAGCGCCGTGTCCTGCCCCGCCTCGACCGGGATCCACCAGTCCGCGTACTTCGCCACCTGGCTGAAGTCGGGCGAGAGGACGACGAACTTCGCGCCCTCGTGGCGTGCCTCGGAGATGAAGTGCACGTCCGGGGTCCGGGTCATGTTCAGGTTGGACCCCATGGAGACGATGAACTTCGAGTTGTACCAATCGGCACTTTCGCAGACGTCGGTCTGCTCGCCCCAGACCTCCGGGAAGGCGTTCGGGAGGTCCGCGTACCAGTCGTAGAAGGACATGTTCACGCCCCCGAAGAGCTGCAGGAAGCGCGAGCCGCCGGCGTAGGAGAGGTACGACATGGCCGGGATCGGGGAGAAGCCGAAGACCCGGTCCGGGCCCCAGCGCATCGCCGTGTGCAGGCAGGCGGCGGCGATGATCTCGAGCACCTCGTCCCAGGTCGTCCGCCGGAAGCCTCCCTTGCCGCGCGCCTGCTGGATGCTCCGCCGCTTCTCGGGGTCGTCCTGGATCGAGGCCCAGGCCTCGACCGGTCCCCTCTCCTTGCGCGCCTCGCGCCAGAGGTCGGCGAGGACGCCGCGGATGTAGGGGTATTTGACCCGGATCGGGCTGTACACGTACCAGGAGGCCGAGATCCCGCGCTGGCAGCCCCGGGGCTCGTACGGGGGCAGGCCCGGCTCCAGGAGGGGGTAGTCGAGCGCCTGCATCTCCCAGGTGACGATCCCGTCCTTGACATACACGTTCCACGAGCAGCCACCCGTGCAGTTCACCCCGTGCGTCGAGCGGACGACGGCGTCGTGCTGCCAGCGGTTGCGATAGAACTCCTCCCAGCGGCGGGTCTTCGGCTGCACGAGATCCCGGATCCAGCCCACTCCCTCACTCCTTTCGCGCGCGCTCGACGAGAGGCCGGCGGACGCCCGTCAGGCGCCGCCGCCAGATGCCGAGAGCGACGAGCGCGATCAGTGCCGCCGCTCCCACGGAGAGCCCGACGAGCCTGCCCGCCGCCAGTGCCGGCCGTTCCTCTTGCGCCGCCGCCTCCAGGAAGGCGGTCAGGTCCGCCCGCTCCTCGGCGCTCAGCCGCTTGCGGGAGAAGATCGGCGCCATGGTCGGGAAGGGCACGGACTCGAGCGCGGCGCGCAGCCCCTGCTCGCCGCCGTACTTCTCGAAGGCACCCGTCAGGTCGGGCCCGAGCTGGCCGCCGCCGAGCGCGCCCACGCCCGCGACCGAGTGGCAGGAGAGACACGGCGGCCCGCCTGCCTCGAAGCGGTCCTCGCCCTCGAACAGCCGCTTGCCGCGCTCGGCGTCCCCCGGGAGCGGAGCAGGCTCGGAGGAGGGAGCCGGGGCGGGTGTCGTCTCCTCGCCCTCGTAGCCGAGGAAGGCGACGAGGGTCTCCACCTGGGCTGCGGTGAGCCCGAGGTCCGGCATCGCGGTTCCCGGAATCACCTCGCCGGGCGCGGCGAGGAAGCGCCGAACCCACTCGGCGTCGCGCCGGTCGGCGACCCCCTGCAGGTCCGGGCCCACGAGCTTGCCGCCTCCGATCGTGTGGCACCCGACACAGAGCCGGTCGAAGAGGGCGCGCCCGTCCTCGTTCGCGGCTCCCGCCCCGAGCGCGACGACGAGCGCAGCCAGGGCCGCCGCAACCGCCGCTGCAGCCGCGCTCCACCTCCCCGAGCCTCCGCCTCGCTGCATGCTCGAACCCACGGACGCGCCTCCCGTCTCTCTCGGACGGCGCTGACGCTAGCTCCGGCCGCCGGGGGCCACGTGATCACAATTGATCAACCGCCGCGCGCGGCTGCGTTGCACTGTGTTGCCCTCGGCGTCACCGCTCGGAGGCAGCAGAGGAACCGATGTCGCGACCGGTCCGCAACCTGGCGCTCGCCACGCTCGCGTTCGCGCTCTGCTTCAGCGCCTGGGGCCTGATCGCGCCGCTCGCGTCGAAGTTCCAGGACGACCTAGGGCTCACGAGCACCGAGACCTTCCTCCTCACTGCCATCCCGGTCGTGCTCGGGTCGCTCGCCCGGATCCCGGTCGGGCTCCTCACGGATCACGTCGGCGGGCGACGCATGTTCGCGCTCCTCCTCCTCGCGTCGGCGGTGCCGGCGACCCTCTTCGGCTTCGCTTCCAGCTACTGGGCGCTCCTGGGCGTCGGCTTCCTGCTCGGGCTGGCCGGCTCCTCGTTCGCCGTCGGCGTCCCCTTCGTCGCGGGCTGGTTCTCGCGCGAGCGTCAGGGATTCGCGGTCGGCATCTACGGGATGGGCAACGTCGGGACCGCCGTCGCCGCGTTCACCGCCCCGGCCGTCGTGAACGCGTGGGGCCGGCCGGCGCTCGGCCTGCTCGCGGGCGCCGTGCTGGCCGCCGCGGGGGTCCTGTTCTGGGCCCTGGCCACCGACCCGCCGCGCATGCCGCGGACGCGCTATGCCGCCGTCTTGGGCTCGGGCTGGCGCCTCTACCGCTTGGCCGTGTTCTACTTCGTCACCTTCGGAGGCTTCGTGGCGGTGGCGTTGCTGCTGCCCAAGCTTCTGCGCGACTGGTTCGACCTCTCGCTCGTCGACGCCGGCCTGCGCGCGGCCGGCTTCACCCTCGTCGCCACCGTCGCGCGGCCGGCCGGAGGCTGGCTCGCCGACCGCTTCGGGGCGTACCCGATCCTCGTCCTCGCCTTCGCGGGAATCGCCGTGGACGCGGCCGTGCTCGCGACCGCGTCGGCGACCCCGCGGATCGTCCCGATCACGATCGCCTCCCTCACCCTCGCAGCCTTCCTGGGCGGCGGGAACGGCGCCGTCTTCAAGCTCGTGCCCGCCGAGTTCCCCAACGACACCGGAGCTGCGGCCGGGATCGTCGGCGCCGCCGGCGGTCTGGGCGGCTTCTTCCCGCCGCTCGTGATGGGCGTCGTCAAGGACGTGACCGGCACGTACACGCTCGGCTTCGTGGGCCTCCTCCTCGCCACCGCCGCCTGCCTCGGGCTCGCCGTCTGGCTGCTGCGGACGGCGCCGGCGGACATGATCCGCGGCCGGCCGCACGAGGGTGCCCACGCGTGAGCGCGAGTCCGTAGTTTCTCCCCACCATGGATCCGGGCCGCCCCGGCTACGACCTCCGTCGCCTCCTGCTAGCTGCTGCGGTATGGCCGAGGAGGTGGTCCGCTCGGGCGACGCTCTGTTCGCAGTCGACTCGAGCATGCACATCGTGGCCTGGAACGCCGCCGCCGAGCGGCTGACCGGACTCACGGCTGCACAGACGGTCGGACGCTGGTGCTGGGACGTCCTGCACGGGGTGGACGAGAACGGCGCGGTCGTCTGCCATCCCGGCTGCTCGGGGGCCCGCCTCGCGCGCGAGGGCTGGCCGGTGCCGTGCCGCCGGCTGTCCATCCGCACGAAGCAGGGCCGCCGGCTCGTCTTCGTCTCGACGATCGCGGTCCGGCTGCCCGGGCAGGAGCCGCTCGTGCTCCAGCTCCTCCGCGACGGCGACGAGACCGCCGCGAACGGGGCCGCGGCCGAGAGCGTGCTCACCCCCCGCCAGCTCGAGGTGCTCCGCCTGCTCGCGGAGGGGATCCCCGCGAAGCTGGCCGCGCAGCAGCTCGGGATCGCGGAGGTGACCGTGCGCAACCACATCCGGGCGATCCTCTCCGCGCTCGGCTGCCACTCGCAACTCGCAGCCGTCGCCGAGGCGCGGCGCCGCGGCCTCGTCCCCTGAGCGCCGCCTGCTCGCGCAGCCGGGTGGGAGGCCGGCGGCGCGGGAGCCGGACCCCGCGCCGCCCACCGCTCGGCGCTAGCGCTTCTTCGGGTTGTGGAGCTGGTCGCGGAGCGCGCCGCCCGGGTTCGCGCTCGTGTGCAGGTTGACGTAGTAGCCGCGCGGGTTGTCCAGGATCGCCTGCAGCGTCGGTCCGGCGACGCCGCTGACGATGGCGGTCACGTTGCCCTGCCCGTCCGCGTCCGTGAAGGTGCCGACGCCCGAGTCGACGACGATCGGCCCGTTCGTCCCCTTCGCGCCTTGGTGGATGTGCAGGCCGGTGATGGTCACCGAGCCCGGGAACGCGTAGTTGAAGTAGAAGATCACCTCGCCCGAGGTGATCGTGTTGCCGGTCCGCTCGAGGTCGAAGGTGACGCTGCCGACCGCATCCGCCCTGAGACCCTTGATCGCCGGGACCTCCTGGCTCGGGCGGAGATTGAGCTTGAACACGGGCGTCGCCGAGAGCTTCGGGCTTCCCTTCGGCGGCTTGCCCCCTGCGCCGGCGGCGGCGACGAGCGCGGTCGCGGCGGCCAGCGCCAGCGCGGCGAGGATCGTCGTTCGCTTCATCTCGTTCCCTCCTTCTCCATGGGTCGCGACACCTGGAGGATGCGCGGACCGCTCGGAACTTGCGCCGTCCCGCGCGGATCCGAACGGAATGCTTACGGCTTCGTCACAGCTTGCTCAAGGAGACCGAACGGCCCCGTGCGTGACTACGACCGATCCTGCCAGCTAGGGAGGGACGACGATGAAGGGGCTCGCACCGATCGCAGCAGGCGCGCTCGCAGTCGCGGTGATGCTCGGCCCGGCTTCCCTCGCAGGCCAGCCGAAGCCCGACGACGGTCGGGCTGCGCTCTCTCGCGCCGACCTCGTCGGCGTGAACTTCGTCGAGAGCTGCCGCTTCTCCCACCTGGCACCCGACGACCCGATCGTCTTCCCCGGCCGGCCTGGCGCCTCGCACCTGCACACGTTCGTCGGCAACCGCACGACGGATGCGTCCTCGACCTTCGGGTCGCTTCGCTCGGGCGGAACCACCTGCCAGCGCCCCGACGACACGGCCGCCTACTGGGTGCCTGCGCTCTACCGGGGAACGGAGCTCGTCCTGCCCCTCGGCGCGACCATCTACTACCGGCGCGGAACGCTCGCCGAGGTGCGCCCGTTCCCGAACGGCCTGCGCCTGATCGCAGGCGACGCGACCGCGACCAGCCCGCAGAGCATGCGCGTCACCTTCTGGAGCTGCGGCGTGGAGAGCGGCGTCGAGCGCTCGGCGTCGGTCCCGACGTGCCCGGACCAGCGCGGCTCGTTCCTCCGCCTCCACATCCGCTTCCCGGAGTGCTGGGACGGTCGCCGCCTCGACAGCCCCGACCACCGAAGCCACATGGCCTACGCGGTGCGCGGCGCGTGCCCGTCGTCGCACCCGGTCGCGGTTCCGCAGCTCACGCAGATCTACCGCTACCCGACGCGCGGCGGAGAGGGCTTCTCGCTCGCCTCGGGCGGGATCTACAGCGCGCACGCCGACTTCTTCAACGCCTGGCAGCCGGGCGCGCTGCGCAAGCTCGTGGACGACTGCCTGAACGCCCTCGTCCACTGCGGTCGCGGCTAGGCCGCCCGCCGCGCGCAGCAGGATCGTGCGTCCCCGGCGCTGCTACCTTGCTAGTCAGATAGATGTGACTAGGATGGTCACATGACGAGGGCGTCGATCTCGGAGGCGAAGGCGAAGCTGAGCGCGCTCCTCGACCGCGTCAAGGCCGGCGAGGAGATCACGATCACCGACCGTGGCAAGCCCGTCGCGCGGATCGTTCCGGTCCCGCCCGCCGACGTCGACTGGGACGAGCGCCTGGAACGACTCGCGCGCGAAGGCGTCATCCGACTTCCGAGAAAGCAGCTGGACGTTCAGGCGTTCCTGGCTCGGCCGCTCGTGCGGTCGCGGGAGAGCGTGCTCGAGGCGTTGCTCGAGGAGCGCCGCGAGGACACCAGATGAGATTCTGGGACAGCTCCGCGATCGTCTCGACGTTTCTCGACGAGCCGCTCTCGCCCGTCGTGCGAGCCCTTCTCGCCGAGGAACCGAGGCCCGCCGTCTGGTGGGCGACGCCGGTGGAGTGCCTCGGTGCCATCGGCCGACGTGAGCGCGCCGGAGCGCTGGCCGGGGAGGATGTGAGCCGGGCGCTCGCCTCGCTCGCGGAGCTCGAGGAGGCGTGGGTCGAGTGCCCCCCGAGCGAGCGGGTGCGTGCGGCCGCCCGAAGAATCGTGCGGACGCACGACGTTCGCACAGCCGACGCCATGCAGATAGCCGCGGCGACGGTGCTCAGCGACGGCGAGCCTGCGAGCCTTCCGCTCGTGACCCTCGACGAGCGGCTCGCCCTGGCCGCGCGGCGCGAGGGCTTCCCGGTACTGCCCTGACGCTCGGAGGGCGCTACTCGACGGTCTCCTCGAGGGCGTAGGCAACCGCCTCCTCGAGGGACATGGCCGCACCTACCGCCAGCTCCGAGGCCCAGACATCCTCACCGAGCGCCTTCCGAGCGCAGGCGAGAGCGCCGTCGTCGCGCGGCTGCGCCATGGACGGTGGAGCCGACGAGCGACGTCGTCGCACCGGCGCGCCTGGCGCCGGTTCGTCAGGCGACGCCGGCGAGGAGGAAGGCGCGCGTCTCCTTGAGCATCTCGCGCGCGATCACGAGCCGCTGGATCTCGTTCGTGCCCTCGTAGATCTGCGTGATCTTGGCGTCGCGCAGCATGCGCTCGACCGGGTACTCCTTGATGTAGCCGTAGCCGCCCAGGATCTGCACCGCCTCGGTCGTGACCCACATGGCCGTGTCCGTGCAGAAGAGCTTCGCCATCGCCGAGGCCTTCGTCAGCTCGTGGTCGGGTGCGCCCTCGTCGACCATGCGGCCGAAGCGGTAGAGGAGGCCGCGGGCGGCCTCGCAATGGGTCTCCATGTCGGCGAGCTTGGCCGCGATCAGCTGGTGCTCCGCGATCGGCTTGCCCATCGTCTCGCGCGTGCGGGCGTACTCGAGCGCGTAGTCGGTCGCGCCCTGCGCGATCCCGAGGCCCTGCGCGGCGACGCCGGGCCGCGAGCGGTCGAGGACGCGCATGGCGATCTTGAACCCCTCCCCCTCGCGCCCGAGGAGGTTCTCGGCCGGCACGCGGCAGCCGTCGAACACGAGCTCGCCCGTGGTGGAGCCGGAGATGCCCAGCTTCGGCTCGAGCCGCGCCACCTCGAACCCGGGTGTGTCCGCCTCGACCACGAACGCGGAGATCCCCGCGTGACCTGCGTCGGGGTCGGTCTTCGCGAAGACCGTGTACAGGCTCGCGACCCCCGCGTTCGTGATGAAGCGCTTGGAGCCGTCGAGGACATACGCGTCGCCCTCGCGGCGGGCGGTCGTGCGCATGGCGGCCGAGTCGGAGCCCGAGCCTGCCTCGGTGAGCGCGTAGGCGGCGAGCCACTCGCCCGAGGCGAGCCGCGGCAGGTAGCGGGCCTGCTGCTCCTCGCTCCCGGCCAGCTTGAGCCCGAGCGAGCCGAGCTCCTGCACGGCGAGGATGAGCCCGCTCGTCGCGCACACCTTCGAGATCTCCTCGATCGCCACCAGCGAGAGGAGCGTCCCGGTGCCGGTTCCTCCCCACTCCTCGCCGAAGAAGAGGCCGAAGAGGCCGTGCTCGCGGAAGAGCTCGACCACGTCCCAGGGGAACTCGTGCGAGGCGTCGATCTCGGCCGCGCGCGGCGCGATCCGCTCGCGCGCGAGCGTCCGCACGAGCTCGCGCACCTCGAGCTGCTCGTCGGTCAGCGGCTCCCAGGGCACGAGAGCAGTCTACGGACGGCGGCGCCGGCCTTCCGCCCTAGCGGTGCTCGGCCGGGACGAAGCGCTCGACCTCGATCACGGCGTCCACCGGGACGTTCGCTCGCCGGGCGGCGGCGAGGATCGCGTCCGGGGAGGGCGCCTCGTACAGGCAGTACGAGCGGCGCCGGTCGGCCGTCAGGAACGAGAACAGCCAGCTCACGCCCTCGTCGGCGTTGATCTCCTCGATCAGCCTGACGTCCTCGCTCGTGAGGTCGAGCTGCTCGGCGAACGTGCGCTCGATCACGTAGAGCGGCATCGCGCGATGGTACCTCGGGCCGTCTCACTCGGCCACGAGCCCGCGCCGGTACGCGTACGCGGTCGCCTCGGTGCGATTGGCGCAGCCGGTCTTGCGAAGGACGCTACGGACGTGGTTCGCGGCCGTGTGCTCGCTGATCACGAGCTCCCGGCCGATCTGGCGGTTGGAGAGGCCGCGGGCGACCAGGCGGAGGATCTCGACCTCCCGAGGCGAGAGCCCGTCGGGGAGAGGGGCCGCGAGCGTCACCGACGGCCCGAGCCGGGTGACGCGCGCGAGGAGCGCGCGCAGGCCGATGTCGTCCGCGAGCGCGACCGCCTCCCCGAGCAGCCCGGCGGCGCGGGCCCGATCGTCGCCGGCGCGCCGGGCGAGCAGCATGCGGGCGTACTCGAACGCCGTGTGCGCGAGCCACGTGCGTGCGCCGAGCCGGCGGTTGAGCACGAGCGCAGCCTCGAAGTGGCGCTCGGCCCGCTCCCAGTCGCCGAGGGTCGTGGCCAGCATGCCGAGGTAGCGGTCGGCCGCGCCGTAGCAGGAGACGAGATGGCCGACCATCACGTTGCTCCCCGCGTAGGGCTCGAGCTCGGCGTACACCACCCCGGCCAGGTCGGCGTCGGCAAGGGACGCGCAGGCGTCCGCGAGGTAGGCGAGCGACGCCAGCCAGAGCGAGGGGCGCAGGCCCTCGAGACCCTCCGACGCGAGGCGGCGGAGCTCGCGCCGGGCCTCGGGCTCCAGGCCGAGCTCGGCGAGCAGCACGGCGAGGCCGGGCCGCCAGGAGCCGGCACGCTCGCCGCCGGCGAGCAGGCGCACGAGCGGCGCCAGCTCCGCGAGGCGGCCCTGCTCGCGCCGGATGCCGAACATCTGGATCCCGTGAACGCCGGACGCGTCGCGGCCGGTCAGGAGCCGACTCCACTCGTGCGAGCGCAGGGCGGCGGCCTCGGCGCCGGCGAGGTCGCCGTCGCAGAGCGCGAGCGCGGAGGCGTAGTGCTCGGCCACGTGCAGGCGGAACGGCTCGTTCATCCTCCCGGCGAGCTCGAACAGCTCGGCGAGGTCGCGGCGGGCGGCCGCGTGGTCGCAGAGCGCCACGCGCGTGGGCACGCGCCAGGAGAGCGCCTCGGCGCGCAGCTCGACGTCGCCGAGCTCGCCGCCGATCGCGTACGCCTCGGTCAGCATCGCGAAGATCTCCCCGAGCGTGCTCGTCCCCCGCGACCAGTACGAGGCGGCGAGCACGCCGGCGAGGCCGCGGCGGTCGCCGCGCTGCCGCGCGAGCCCGATCGCCTCGTCGCGGACGCGCGCCGCACGTTCGTGCTCCCCGCGGAAGTCGAGCGCGCGGGCGAGCCCGCCCAGCACGCGCACGCGTAGCTCCGAGCCGGCGCCGAGCGCGCCCTCCGCCTCCTCGAGCAGCTCGACGGCGCCCGCGTCGGCGATGCC
>DATMAP010000119.1:0-3014 GCA_035559835.1 Gaiellaceae bacterium | reverse complement strand
CGCGCGCGCCGCCGGTCCTTGTCGTCGCGCGCCTGGCGGCGGAGCGCGGCGAGCGCCGCGTCGAGCGCGGTCAGGAGGTCGCCCGCCGTGGCGGCGCTCGCGTAGGTGTGCCGGCGCGTCCGGAGGGTCAGGCGGGCGGTGCGGCGGAACTTCTCGGCGACGCAGGCCACGCGGGCCTCCCGGATGGGCGGGCCCACGCGGGCCAGGCGCGCGAGCTTGCGCTCGACGAGCGCCTTGAACGCCGGCGTCAGGACGACGTTGCGCGCGGTCCAGATGACCTGCACGGGTGGCCTCGCTCGGCGCCCGCCCTCACCGCTTGCGGGGTGCGAGGCGGCGCTGGTGGGAGGGCAGGATCCCGAGCTCCTCGCGGTACTTGGCGACCGTCCGGCGCGCGATGATCAGGCCCCGGCCGCGGAGGATCTGGGCGACCTCCTGGTCGCTCAGCGGCTTGGACGGGTCCTCGTTGGCGAGCAGGTCCTGGATCATCTTCTTGACCGAGACCGAGGAGACCATCTCCCCGTTGCCGGTCTGGATGCCGCTGTGGAAGAAGAACTTGAGCTCGAACAGCCCCTGCGGCGTCTCCACGTACTTGTTCGTGGTGACCCGGCTCACCGTCGACTCGTGCATGCCGATGTCCTCGCCCACGTCCCGCAGCGAGAGCGGGCGCAGGTAGGGCAGCCCCTTGTCGAGGAACTCGCGCTGGAACTTCACGATCGACTGCGTGACCTTGCGCAGGGTGCGCTGGCGCTGGTCCACGCTCTTGATCAGCCAGAGCGCGGAGCGCAGCTTCTGCTCCACGTACTGCCGCGCCTCGTCCCCGGCGTTGCGGAGCAGCGAGCGGTAGAGCGCGTTCACGCGGAGCCGCGGGATCCCCTCCTCGTTGAGGA
Organism: Gaiellaceae bacterium; assembly: GCA_035559835.1. Classification (GTDB taxonomy): domain Bacteria; phylum Actinomycetota; class Thermoleophilia; order Gaiellales; family Gaiellaceae; genus GMQP-bins7. Next base: position 2,127 of record DATMAP010000119.1, on the reverse strand, counting down.
TCACCACGTACTCCCCGCCCATCTTCTGGACGATGACGTCCGGCACGATGTAGCGCGGGTCGCCGCCGCCGAAGCGCCGCCCCGGCTTGGGCTCGAGGCCCATGATCTCCTCGACCGACTCCATGATGCGGTCGAGCGGCAGCTTCATGGCGCGCGCGATCTCGGCGTAGCGGCGGCGGGAGAGGTCGTCGAAGTGCCGCTCGACGATCTCCACCGAGACCGGGTCCGGCGTCGGGTCGGCCCGGAGCTGGATCAGCAGGCACTCCTGGAGGCTCCGCGCCGCGACCCCCGGCGGGTCGAAGGTCTGCACGAGCGCGAGCACGCGCTCGACCTCGGCCGGCGTCGTCTGGCACCGCTCGGCGATCTCCGCGAGCTCGGCGCGCAGGTAGCCGTCCTCGTCCAGGTTGCCGATGATCTCGACGCCGATGCGGCGGGTGAGCGGGTCGTCCGTGGCCAGGCGGAGCTGCTCGTCCAGGTGGTCGGTCAGCGAGGACTGCGCGCGCACCAGGTTCTCGAAGGGCAGCTCGTCGCGCTCCTCCTGGTGGACGAGCGAGCGCTCCTCGCCGTGGTCGTCGAACATCACCTGCGCCAGGTCGAAGGGCAGGTCCTCGGTGCGTCGGTCGCCGTCCACGGGCGCCGGCTCCGCGGCCACGGGCGTCGCGGCGGGAATGGGCGGCGCCTCGGGGGCGGGCGCCGCCCCGTCGGCGGGCTCGGGCGCCTCGGCGGGCACCTCCTCCAGGAGCGGGTTCTCGAGCAGCTCCTTCTGGACGACCTCCTGCAACTCGAGCGTGGAGAGCTGCAGCAGCTGGATCGCCTGCTGCAGCAGCGGGGTCATGACGACCCGCTGGCTCTGTCGCAGCGACAGTCGCGTTTCCATCGCCATGGTCGAGCTCCCTACAGCGCGAACCGCTCGCCGAGGTAGATCTCGCGGGCCACCGGGTCACCCGCGATTTCGCGGGCGGTGCCCGACACGAGGATCCGGCCCTCGTAGAGAATATACGCCCGGTCGGTGATGGCGAGCGTCTCCCGGACGTTGTGGTCCGTGATGAGCATGCCGATCCCCCGGTCGCGGAGCCGCGCGATGATCTGCTGGATCTCGGCGATCGCGATCGGATCGATGCCCGTGAAGGGCTCGTCGAGGAGCAGGTAGCGCGGCCCGGTCACCAGGGCCCGGGTGATCTCGAGCCGCCGCCGCTCGCCGCCCGAGAGCGTGGACGCGCGCGCCCGGGCCAGCGGCGTGAGCCCGAGCTCGCCGAGCAGGGCCCGCGCGCGGGCCCGGCGCTCGGGCGCGGGCAGGTCGAGCGTCTCGAGGATCGCCAGCAGGTTCTCCTCCACCGTGAGGCCGCGGAACACCGAGGACTCCTGGGGGAGGTAGCCGATCCCCAGGCGGCAGCGGCGGTACATCGGCAGGCGCGTGATCTCCTGCCCCTCGAGGAAGATGCGGCCGCGGTCCACGGGCAGGAGCCCCACGATCATGTGGAACGAGGTCGTCTTGCCGGCCCCGTTCGGCCCGAGCAGGCCCACGATCTCGCCGCGCTGGATGTCGAGCGAGACGCCGTCGACGACCTTCCGGTCCCGGAACCACTTCGCGAGCCCCTGGGCGACCAGGCCTTCCACGGCGGGCTCAGTTCACGCACGTGGGCCGGGTCGCGGCGCCGCGCGCCGGCCCGCCGTTCTGGTCGCGGGGGTAGAAGACGGCCTTGACGCGCTCCTGCTTGCCCCCCTCCACCACGCTGCGGTCCTGGGCGAGGTAGATCGTGATCGTCTCGCCGGTGACGACGTTGTCGTCCTGCCACACGCGCGCGTTGCCCGTGAGCACCATGCGCTGCTCGAGGTCGAAGTACTCCACGCGGCGGGCCGTGCCGGTCTTGCAGTCGCGGGTGACGATGCGGACGTTGCCGGTGGAGACGGTGCGGAGCACCCGCTCGCCGCGCTCGTCCAGGTAGACCTCCATGCGGTCGGCGTACTGGACGGAGTTGTCGTGACGGGCCACGACGTTCCCCGTGAAGACGACCAGGCTCTCGCGGCCGAACCGCTCCATGCGGTCGGCGTCGACCGTCACCGGCTGCGCCCGCTCGGCGCGCGGCCGGCCGGCCTCGGCGGGCCGCGCCGCAGGCTCCGCGGCGG
>DATMAP010000118.1:0-2693 GCA_035559835.1 Gaiellaceae bacterium | reverse complement strand
GGTCACGTCGGTAGACCGTATGGCTCGCCGGCCGCTGCCGTCCGGCTGAGCGAGTAGAAGAACAGCCGGCACCCGCCCGGACGTGCGGCGGGTGCATACGCCGCGAGGTACCAGCTCGCGGCGAGGCCACAACATCACAGGAGGTGCCGACATGGCACAGGCTAGGACCGTGATCGGTCTCGACGTCCACGCGGCAAAGATCGTCGCCGCGACCCTCGATACTGAGACCGGAGAGCTCAAGTCCTTCCGGCTGGGAGGATGCGCCGAGGAGGCGGCGCGCTTCTGCGCGGCGCTGCCGGCCCCGGTCAGAGCGACCTACGAGGCAGGCCCGACGGGCTACGGGCTCGCGCGCGAGCTCCGAGCCCGCGAGGTCGAGTGCGTGGTCGCGGCGCCGGGGAAGATCCCGCGCGCGTCCGGAGATCGAGTCAAGACCGACCGCCGCGACGCCGAGCACCTGGCGCGGCTGCTCTTCGCCGGCAAGCTTCACCCCGTCCGCGTCCCAGGCGAGAGCGAGGAGGCGCTTCGAGATCTCGTTCGCGCCCGCGAGGACGTGCGCGGGGACTTGATGCGCGCCCGCCACCGGCTGCAGAAGCTGCTGCTGCGCCACGGGCTGCGCTACGAGGGCCCCGGCAGGTCGTGGAGCGAGCGACACCGCGAATGGCTCTCCTCGATTGAGCTCAGTGAGCAGACGGCCCAAGCAACGCTTGACGACTACCGCGGCGCGATCGAGGCTCTGCTTCACCGCCGGGCTGAGCTCGAGCGCCGGATCGAGGCTGCGATCCCGGGCTCGGGGTGGGAGCGCGAGGTCGCCCTGCTCCGCTGCCTGCGCGGGATCGACACCCTCTCGGCAATCGGGCTTTGCTGCGAGATCGGTGACTTCCGCCGCTTTGCCCGGGCCGGGCAGCTGATGCACTACGTCGGGCTCGTGCCGTCCGAGTCGACGACGGGCGAGCAGAGGAGGCTGGGGTCGATCACCAAGACTGGCTCCCGCCACGCCCGCCGGCTCCTGGTCGAGGGCGGGTGGCATTACCGCCACCGTCCCTTCGTCGGCAAGGCGCTCGCGGAGCGCCAAGCGGGCCAGCCCGCCGCCGCCGTGGCGATCGGCTGGTCGGCGCAGCGTCGCCTGCACCGCACCTGGACGAGGCTGCGCGGGAGAGGCAAGCGGCCCGGGATCGTCGTGGTCGCGGTCGCGCGCGAGCTGGCCGGCTTCTGCTGGGCGATCACGGCGGTCGAGGACTGAGCTTTGACGATGATCGACGCAACCGAGCAGGCGACCCGGGCTCCGGCCCACGCGCGAGGGGATCCGCGGCACTTCTATGAGCAGTTCGACCACCCCGGTTGGGCGACGCTCGTTCCTAGACGGCGGCCCCCACGACGAAACACGGTCCTGCGGCCATCCGGATCCGCGAATATCAGTCTGACCGCGCGTCGCGAACGGCGCCGGCGCCCGGGTCGCCTGCTCGTGATCGGAAAGGAGATCCCCATCGACGATGAGGAGTGAGATTCCATATCAGAAGTGGTGTAACTGGCCCGGGGTAGGCCGGAACGAAGTTCCGGCCACCGTGGGCCCCAGACTCGTCGGTAGACGGCAAGTCGACTGACGAAAGGAACACCACGATGGCCGAGAGCCAAAGCATGACGACCGCCGAGGTCGTCCGGAAGACCCTGCTGGACGAGCACGCCGACTTCCTAAAGGAAGCGGTGGCGATGGTCGCCGCGCAGCTGATGGAGGCCGAGATAACCGCCGAGATCGGCGCCGCCCACTCGGAGCGCTCCGCGGAGCGCCAGACCCACCGAAACGGCTACCGGCCGCGGGCCTGGGAGACCCGGGTCGGGGAGATCGAGCTCGCCGTACCGCGCAAGCGCGACGGCTCCTCCTACTTCCCCTCGTTCCTCGAGCCGCGCAAGCGAAGCGAGCAGGCGATCGTCGCGGTGGTGATGGAGGCCTACGTGAACGGGGTCTCGACCCGCAAGGTCGACCGCCTGGTCGAGCAGCTCGGGATCCACGGGATGACCAAGGACCGGGTCTCAGCGCTCTGCAGGGGGCTCGACGAGCAGGTCGAGGCCTTCCGCAACAGGCCGCTCGAGGGCGAGCACCCCTACCTGTGGCTCGACGCCAAGGTGGTCAAGGTCCGCGACCGCGGCCACGTCTACCCGAAGGCGCTCGTGATCGCCTACTCGGTCCACGAGTCCGGCCGCCGCGAGGTGATCGGGCTCGACATCGGCGAGACCGAGACCGAGGCCTACTGGGTGCGCTTCCTGCGCTCCTTGCGCGAGCGCGGCCTCGAGGGTGTCCGCCTCGTCGTCTCCGACGAGCACTCGGGGCTCAAAGCGGCGATCGCCCGGATCCTCGGCTGCCCATGGCAGCGCTGCACGGTCCACTTCGTCCGGGCGATGCAAAAGCACTGCCGCCCCTCGCAGCGGGGGATGGTCGCCGCGGCACTGCGCGAGGTCTTCAACGCAGAGTCATACGAGGCGGCGCGCGAACGCTGCGGCGAGGTGATCGAGCGGCTGCGCGGGCCGTGCCCGAGGGTGGCGGAGCTGCTCGAGGAGGCCGAGGAGGACCTGCTCGCCTTCTACCGCTTTCCCGAGGCCCACTGGTCGAAGCTGCGCTCGACGAACCCGCTCGAGCGCGTCAACCGCGAGATCGGCCGCCGCAGTGACGTCGTCGGGATCTTCCCCAACGATGCCTC
>DATMAP010000117.1:0-6967 GCA_035559835.1 Gaiellaceae bacterium | reverse complement strand
CGACCCCGCCCGGCGGACGGAGCTGGCCGCCGCGGCGCGCTCGCAGGCCGAGCGCCAGAGCTTCGAGCGGCTCGGCGCGGAGCTGGACGCGCTCTATCGGCGCCTGACCCGCAAGCGCCGCCGGCCCGCGCAGCCGCGCGCACGTGACCCGCTCGCCGGCCGCGACCTCGTCCTCTGCGACCTGCACCTGCACACGAGCTGGTCGCACGACTGCTCCATCCCCGTCCCCGACCTCCTCGACCACGCCGAGCAGATCGGCCTGGGGGCGATCGCGATCACCGACCACAACGCCTTCGGCGGCGCGCTCGAGGCCGTCCAGCTCGCCCGCGGCCGCGACCTCGTCGTCATCCCCGGCGAGGAGATCAAGACCGACGGCCAAGGCGAGGTGATCGGCCTCTTCCTGCGCGAGGAGATCCCGCGCGGGCTCTCCTTCGCCGACACGCTCGCCGCGATCCGCGAGCAGGGCGGGCTCGTCTACCTGCCCCACCCCTTCGACCGCCTGCACGCCATCCCGGACCCGGCGACCCTGCACCGCCACCTGGCCGAGATCGACGTCTTCGAGGTCTTCAACGCCCGGCTCCTGCGGGACGCCTTCAACGACGAAGCCCTCCGCTTCGCGCGCAAGTACGGCCTGCTGCAGGGAGCGGGGTCCGACGCGCACGTCCTCCAGGGGGTCGGCACCGGCGCCCTCCGCCTGCGCCGTTTCGAAGGGCCGGAGGAGTTCCTGCTCGCGCTGCGCACGGCGGAGGTGCTGCGGCGGCCGAAGTCGCTCGCCTACCTGCAGTCGCTCAAGTGGGCCGCCCAGGTCAAGGAAAAGGTCCGCTGAGGCCGAAGGTGGGCGCGGACCCCGTGCCCACGGCCGTGCCCTCAGACGAGATCTACGAGCGCTACCTGAAGAAGGCCATCGCCGAGATCAACCAGCTCGGGGAGGAGCTCGCGCGTGCCGGCGACGAGCTGCGGGTCCCCGTCCTCGGCTCGGGCCATCCGCTCGCCGACATCTTCCTGCTCAAGTACGCGCCCACCCCGGCGGAGATCCAGGAGGGCGTCGCCTTCTTCGGTCGCGCCGGCCAGGCGATCCTCAAGTCGCTCCAGCGCCTCCGCGTCGACCCGCTCGCCGTGTACGGGACGAACTGCCTCAAGTTCGGCACCGAGGATCCCGCCGACGCCGCCGCCTGGCTGACCCGCGAGCTGCACATCGTCCAGCCCAAGCTCCTCGTGGTCATGGGCGAGCGCGCGGTCGCCTTCCTCAACGACCTCCGCTTCCCCCTCGCCGACCGGCTCGACCCCCGCGCGGAGGGGACGCTGCAGCGCCTCACCCCGACGATCGAAGCGCTCGTCACCCCCGATCTGGACGAGTCGCTCGACGACCAGGCGGCGAAGACCCGCTTCTGGCGTGCGTTCAAGACGCTCGGTCCCTGGTGGGCGGAGCAGCCCCCCTACTGAGCGGCCCCCGCCGGCTCGCCCTGGCCGTGTGGGCGGCGGCGCTGGCCGGGTACGGCTCGGCCGCCGAGCACCTGTTCGCCCTCGGCCGGACCTGGGACGTGGCCTTCGTTGCTCTCCTCGTCCTCCCCGCCGGCACCGGTCTCATCTGGCTCGCGCTCCCGCTCGCCGCCGCCTCGGGCCGCCGGCTCGCCGCGCTCATCGTGCTCGCCGGCGCCCTCGCCGCCGGCCTCGACCGCATCGACCTCGACGGCCCCTTCACCGTCGCCAAGCTGATCTCCTTCGCCCTCGTCGGGTTCGCGCTCCTGCGTGCCTTCGAGACCCTCTGGTGGCTCGGCCTCGTCGCCGTCCTCGTCCCGCTCGCGGACGTGTGGTCGGTCGCGGCCGGTCCCACGCGCCAGGTCCTCGAGCAGCAGCCGGGGCTGCTCGAGCGGATCGCGGTCGCCTCGCCGTTCCCGGGGGAGAACGCCGCCATCTACCTCGGCCCCCCGGACGTGATGTTCTTCGCGCTCTTCCTCGCCGCCACCGTCCGCTTCAGGCTCCGGCCGGCGCCGACGTGGCTCGCGATGACCGCGCTGCTCGGCGTCACGCTCGCGCTCGTCGTCTTTGCCGACGTGTCCGGCCTCCCCGCGCTTCCCGCCGTCTGCCTCGGCTTCCTCCTCCCGAACGCAGACCTCCTCTGGGGCGACGCCCGCCGCGAGTGGCGCAAACGGCGTCGGAGCGGCGGGCCGCCCCCGGCCGGGTGAGACGCCGTCAGGCGGCGCGGCGCCGCTCGAGGAGCGCGACCGACTCGACGTGCGGCGTGTGCGGGAACATGTCCACGGGCCGGCAGCGCACGAGCTCGTAGCCGTGCTCCTCGCCCAGCACCTTCAGGTCGGAGGCGAGCGTCGTCGGATTGCAGGAGACGTACACGATCCGGGGGGCGCCGAGCCCGCCTGCCCGCCGGAGCGCCCGCCCCGCGAGCCCTGCGCGCGGGGGATCGACGACGACGACGTCGGGCGGTCCCGCCTCGGCGACGAGCTCCTGGAGAGACTGTCCCACGTTCCCGGCGAAGAAGCGGGCGTTCGCGATCCCGTTCAGCTCCGCGTTCTCGATCGCGCAGGCGACCGCCTCCCCGGAGATCTCGAGCCCCCACACCTCCCGCGCCTGCGCGGCGAGCGCGAGCCCGATCGTCCCCGTCCCGCTGTAGAGGTCGAAGACCCGCTCGACCCCGGACAGGCCGGCGAAGTCTCGCGCCAGCGCGTACAGCCGCTCGGCCATCTCCGTGTTCGTCTGCAGGAATGCCCCGGGCCGCAGGCGGAAGCGGAGGCCCAGGATCCGCTCCTCGATCGCCTCCTCGCCCCAGAGCAGCGTCGTCGGGAGGTTCGTGCGCTCGGCGGGGCCGTCGTTCACCGCCCAGTGGACCGAGCGCACCTCGGGAAAGCGGCGCAGGACGTCGACCAGGTACCCGGTCTCGAACCGCTCGCCCGGCGCGGTCACGAGGACGACCAGGACCTGCCCGGTGCGGCGGCCCTCCCGGTACACGAGGTGGCGGAGATAGCCCTCGCCCGTGGCCTGGTCGTAGGGCTCGAGGCCCTCCTCGCGCGCCCAGTCGCGCACCGCGAGCCGGACCGCGTTCCCGAGGTCGGTCGTGAGCAGGCACTCGTCGATCCCGACCACCTCGTCCCAGCGGCCGGCGCGATGGAAGCCGAGCTCGACGCCCTCCGGGCCGGCCGCGAACGCGTACTCGAGCTTGTTCCGGTAGGCGAAGAGCGACGACGCCGGCACGATCGGCTCGAGAGGCGGCTCGGAGATCCCCCCGATGCGGGTGAGCGCGTCCCGCACCTGCTGTTCCTTGGCGGCAGCCTGAGCCGCGTAGTCGAGGTCCTGGAAGCGGCACCCGCCGCAGACCCCGAAGTGACGGCAGGGAGCCGGCACCCGGGCGGGGCTCGGCTCCAGGACGGCCTCGCAGGTCGCCTCGGCGAAGCCGCGCTTGACCGTTCTCACCCGGGCGCGGACGCGGTCCCCGGGTAGCCCGCCCCGGACGAAGACGACGAAGCCCTCCCGGCGCGCGACGCCGTTCCCGCCGTAGGCCAGCGAGTCGACGGAGAGCTCGAGCTCCTCCCCGGGGCGGACGGGCGCGGCCACGACCTAGCGGAGCACGCTGACGTAGACGCTGCGCGCGCGCGGCCCGTCGAACTCACAGAAGAAGATCCCCTGCCAGGTGCCGAGGGCCAGCGTGCCGTCCTCGCGCAGGGGCACGAGCACGCTCGGCCCCATCAGCGAGGCGCGGACGTGGGTGGGCGCGTTCTCCTCGCCGGGCTCGACGTGCTGCCAGGGCCAGCCGTCCTCGACGATGCGCTCGAGCGCAGCCTCGAGGTCGCGGGCGACCGCTGGGTCGGCGTGCTCGTTGATCGTCACCCCCGCGGTCGTGTGCGGGACGTAGACGAGGACGGCCGAGCCGGGCTCGCCGGCGACGGCCTCACGCACCTCGCGCGTGATCTCGACGAGCTGGCTGCGCCGCTCGGTGCGAACCCGGATCTCGCGCACGACGGCTAGAGAGCGCCGCCCGCAGCCGGCGGCGCGCCCGCCTCGAGCGGGCTCTCCCCTCCCGCCTGCCGCGCGAGGTACTCCTCGACCAGGAGCAGGTTGTCGCGGCCCCGCTCGACGACAGCCAGGAGGTCGGTCATGGAGGCGACCTCCTCGCGCTGCTCCTGGAGGAACCAGTGCAGGAACTGCTCGCCGACCAGCTCGCCCTCCTCCCGGGCCAGCTTGACGAGCGCGACGATCTGGTCGGTCACCCGCTTCTCCTGCTCGAGGGCGAGCGCCACGGGCTCCGTGGCGTCGGCGAAGTCGGTCTTCGGCGCGGCGACGCCGGGGATGACCACGGGCTCGCCGGAGTCGAGGAGGTACTGGACGATCATCATCGCGTGGTTGCGCTCTTCGACCGCCTGCCGGTAGAAGTGGCCGGCGAGCTGGGGCAGCGTCTGGGCGTCGTAGTAGACCGCGACCGCGATGTACTGCTGCGAGGCCGTGAACTCGTAACCGATCTGCTCGTTCAGGGCGTCGGCGAATCTGGACACGGCGGGGACTCTACCGCGGCGAGCACGAGCGGGGGGCCGGAGACCGGCCCCCCGCTCCTCGCTGCCCGGTCAGGACTTCTTCGCCGTGCCCTCGACGGTGGAGGTGAGGGCGATCTTGCGAGGCCGCTGCTCTTCGGGCTTCGGGACGCGCACCTCGAGCACGCCGTTCTCGTAGCGCGCCGAGATCTTGTCCGGATCGGCCCCCTGCGGGAGCCCGATCGCGCGGGCGAAGCTGCCGAAGCGGCGCTCGAAGCGGTAGTAGCCCTCGTCCTTGACCTCCTCGGTCTTCTCCCGCTCCCCGGACACGGTCAGCGTGTCGTCCTTGACCTCGATCGAGATCTTGTCCTCGGGGATGCCGGGCAGGTCGAACGCGTACACGACCTCGGAGTCGGTCTCCCACACGTCGAGTGGCGGCACCCAAGTCTGAGTGACCCGGCCGGGCCCCTCGAAGAGGCCGTTCAGGAGCCTGCTCATCTCGCTCTGGAAGGAAGCCAGCTCACGGAACGGCTCCCAGCGCACGAGCGTCGTCATCGGGAACCTCCTTTCAGCACGAGTTCAACGAACTACGATCTACTGACGCTCGCATTATGAAACTTTAGTGCCTTTTGCGCAAGTTCGTATCGCGGGTAGCATCCGTGCCATGCCCGGAGTCCCGCTCGACCTGAAGGGCCGCAGCTTCACGCGCGTCGCGGACTGGACGCGTGCCGAGCTGGAGCTGCTGCTCGACCTCGCCGACGAGCTGAAGGCGGAGCGCGCGCGCCGCCGCGAGCTGCGCCTCCTCCCCGGCCGCACGATCGGGCTGATCTTCCACAAGCCCTCCACGCGGACGCGGGTCGCCTTCGAGGTCGGGATCGCCGAGCTGGGCGGGATGGCGCTCTTCCTCCCCGCCGCCGAGCTGCAGCTCGCGCGCGGCGAGTCCTACCGCGACACCGCGCTCGTCCTCTCCCGCTTCCTCTCCGCGCTCATGATCCGCACCTACGCCCAGGCGGAGGTCGAGGAGGTCGCCGAGCACGCCTCCATCCCCGTCATCAACGGCCTCACCGACGAGACGCACCCGCTGCAGGCGCTCGCCGACGCGATGACGTTGCGCGAGCGCTTCGGGACGCTCGCCGGCGTGCGGCTGACGTACGTCGGGGACGGCAACAACGTCTGCCACTCGCTGATGCGGATCGCCGGGCGCTTCGGCATGCGCTTCGTGGCCGCGACGCCACCCGGGTACGAGCCGAACCCCGCCTTCGTCGCCGCCGCCGCCGAGGATGCGCGCGCGAACGGCGGCAGCGTCGAGGTCGTGACCGATCCGCGCGAGGCCGTGCGCGGCGCCCAGGCTGTCTACACCGACGTCTGGACGAGCATGGGCCAGGAGGAGAGCCGGGAGCGCCGTCTGCGCGACCTCGAGCCCTACCGCGTGGACAGCCGTCTGCTCTCGCTCGCCGACCCGGAGGCGGTCGCGCTGCACTGCCTCCCCGCCCACGTCGGCGAGGAGATCGCGGCCGAGGTCCTCTACGGGCCGCGCTGCCTCGCCTGGGAGCAGGCGGAGAACCGCCTGCACACGCAGAAGGCGCTGATGGCGCTCGTGATCCGCTGATGACCTTCGAGGAACACGTCCGGGCCGCGCTCGACGCGCTCCCGCCGCACCTGACGGCGGCGCTCGAGAACGTCGCCGTCGTGGTCGAGGACGAGAACCCCGAGGACCCCGACCTCTTCGGCCTCTACCAGGGTGTGCCCCTCCCCGAGCGCGGCGACGCGGCCGGCCTGCTCCCGGACAAGATCTCGATCTACCGCATCCCGCTCGAGGAGTCCTTCCCCGACCCCGACGAGCTGGAGGCCGAGATCCGGATCACCGTGCTGCACGAGCTGGCCCACTACTTCGGGCTCGATGAAGACCGGATCGCCGAGCTGGGCTACGGCTGAGCTGGTCGGGAATGTCCCAGGCCGCGCGGACGTTCTTGCGGGCGTGACCGTGCGAGAGATCCACGACGAGATCGAGCGCCTCTCCGAAGAGCGCCAGCAGCTCTGGCAGCGTCTCTCGGAAGGCCTCGACCCCCAGGTTCGGAGCGAGATCCGGACTCTCGACGCGCGCCTGCAGGAGCTGTGGGACGCCCTCCGCCAGGAGAAGGCGCGGATCCGCTTCGGCGACCGCGAGGAGATCGTCCGCCGCGCTCGCGCCGAAGAGCGCCTCGAGCGCGCTGCCTGAGCCGGGGCGGCCACCCGGCGCACGAATATCATCGGCGCGTGGCCTTCTTCGGCCGGCGCCGGCGCGAGCCCCTCACGCTCGAGGGCGAGCGGGAGCGGCTGCACGCCATTCGGCGGGCGGCGGAGGAGGAGCTGGGCAGGCTGCGCCGCGAGCTGGTGGAGCGGGTCGGCGCCGTCGAGCGCCGCGAGCGCGAGCTGGCGGATGCGCTCGCACGTCTGCGCCGGGGCGCGGCCGCCGAGCCGCGGGCGGGCGTCGAGGATGCGCTCGCCCA
>DATMAP010000116.1:0-18549 GCA_035559835.1 Gaiellaceae bacterium | reverse complement strand
GTTTGCTGCCCGTTTGCTGCCCGAAGAAGCCGTCCGGTGGACGATCACGCGAGTCGGGCTGCGTACTCGTCGTAGTCGGAGTCGAAGGGTTCAACACGCGAAAACCCTTCGCGCGCGAGCATGCGAATGCTTCGTGCGTTGTCCCGCGCCACGATCGTGCGCGCGCGTGTCGCACCAAGGTCGCGTGCCAGCGCGAGCGCGGTGTCGAGAACCACCTTCACCAACGGCTGGCGACTCGCTGGCGTTCGCACGGAGCGGCCTTGGTCGCCGTTTGCGATTGCCACGACATGAAGGTCGCATGTCGACGGATCGCGTGCATCGATCTCGAGTGCGGCGATGGCGACGAGCTCGCTCGCGCGTTCGAACAGAAGGATGTCGACCGGATCCCCGGACGCGACTGCTGAGGCAACCCGTCCCCGAACCAACCGCTGTACGTCGCGCGCGAACCAACCGCCTCTGTCACAGCGGAAGCGGCGCAGTGCGCGCGCGTCGGCAGCATCCGCCCTGCGAGCTTGGATCTCAGACTCGGGTTCGCCCACTCAGCGGGCGATAGCCAGCGGCGCTAGCAGCCGGATGGGCTCTCGTCCCGCAAGTGCCTCCTCGACCAGCGCCTCTACGCGTCTTCCCCGCCGCTCGGCACGCATCGCGAACGGATCGAACGGCCGCGCTCCATGTCGGTCATCGTCGTCGAGCGCGAGTGCCTCGTCGACGTAGTGCACCATCGCGCCCGTGCGGAGGCTGTGGGCACGGATTGCGACGGGGGCGCCGGGCCAGTCGAGGCCGCGGGCCCGGAGCGTCGCCCGCGGGAGCACCACCGTCTCATGGTCTGTCTGTACCGTCCCGAAGTCTCCGTCGGCGTCGACGACCAATCCGACCAGCGGATTCACGCCATGAGCTAGCCGGTTACGGACGCGCATGATCCGTGCGGCAAGCGTCGATGCAGCCTTCCGCTTGCTCGCTGGAAGCTCGCGGAGATCGCGAACCTCGAAGAGCGCCTCTGCCAGCGACCGCGCCGCCGTGCTCGCCTCCACCGAAGCAGCCGCCCGCGCAAGCTGCCGTGCGGCCTCCTCATCGCCGTCTCTGACCGCCTCCGCTGCGTCGAGGTTCAGCGCGCAGTAGTACACGGCCGCACCGCGAAGCCGGCCACGCCGGTGTGGTCGGAGCTCGATGCCGTGACTGATCAAGCCGGCCTCTCGCAGACGCCGCACGGCCGTCGCCGGCGAGCGCCCCGACGGGTCGAGTGCCTCGCGGAGATCCTCGCGCGTGACAAAGGGGTTCTCGATAACCATGCGCGGAGCTTACCACAGAAAGGCTAACTTGACACGTCTGAAGGCTAATCTGCCTGCGAATCGGCTGCGCACGGCGTGCGATTCGCCGGGCGTCTCTGACGAGGGGCACGAGAGAGATTTCTCCCCGTCTTTGCATGTTGCGACTCGTAATCAGAACCGCCAGCGCTGGCGGGTGTCGGCTTGCAGGCCCAGGTGAGTATCCTTCCTCCCAGGGCTTTCGCGAGCCTTGCACGCTCGACTTTCTGCGTTCATCTCGAGTGCAGAGTTCAGCGCTTTGGCGACACTGCGAAAAGCGCCCGCGTCCTGCGGCGAGCAGCGTTGCGGTAGGTGTGCGCACGCGCCGACTTCGACGACACGTAGGCGCTATCGCCAGCGCGCAGGACGATCGGCCGCTCTCCCTGGATCGTCAGCTCGAGAGTTCCTTCAAGCACGTATACGAACTCGTCACCTGCGACCTGGATCGGCTCGGAGGTCTCGCCGCCCGGCTCGTAAATGGCGATGACCGGCGTTATCGGCGCGTGCGGCTTACAGGCGAGGAAGAAGACGTCGATCCCCTCCCCCAAGGAGACGGCGTGGGTCTCTTCCCCTGCCCGCAGCACAACCGGATTGCGTCGCGACGCCAACGCGAGATCTCCGAACTCGAGCCCGTAGAAGTTGATCAGGCGACTAAGGCGCCCGAACGTGATGTCGCTCTGACCCGTCTCGACAAGGGAGAGGAAGGAAGTGGAGATCCCCGTCGCCTTCGCGACCTCCGCGAGAGACAGACCTCGTTCCGTTCGAAACTCGCGCAACCGCCGGCCCACATCGCCCGCGGCAGCCTGCTCCAGCTTCTCACCGCCCACCTTCGACTTGTTGACAGGACTCATCAGATTGGAAACGCTGCTTCCTCGCTAGTCGCCCGCAGAATGATGACCACACTAGCCGGGTGCCGGATCTCAAGCTAGATCCGGGCGCGGGAGAGCTTCGTCGCGCGGTGGGTAGGGGCCTCCTTCGCGTCCGCAAGTGCGCGAGGTCAACGCCGGGTCGTGCAGATCGGCCGAGCCGTCGCCGCGCGTACGCGGGAAGACGACCGGGTTGCGGGCGTCGGCGCGAGGACGGGCGCGCTGAAGTCAACTGAAGTCAACTCGGAACTAAGCCAGCCGGGCGGGCGGGCGGCTCAGGCTGGTGTCGCTTCCTCCCTTTCCACAGGCGAGAGGAAGTAGGGAATGTGGTTACCGGCTTGTCAAGCCTCTGGGCAGGAAGCGACCGAAATCTCGACCTCCCAGGAGCCCCCGGAACCGTGTCTCCGAGGGGCGCTTACGGACCGATGTCTCAGGGTTATAGGCGTGTGCCCAGCCAGCCTCCGACGACCTCCTCAACACGCGGGTCGAGCGCGCATGCACCCTCAAGCGTCTTGAGCCGCACGTCCGCGCCTCTCGCGGCGAGCTGCTTGGCTGTCCGTTTCCGCAGCTGCGCGGGTACGCGCTCGTCGGCAGGGTCCTCGACGAGCAGGACCGGCAATCCGGCAAGGTCCTCCATCGGCGGCGACCAGCCTGATATGGCTGGGAGGTAGCCGCAAATTCCGATTACGCCCGAGAGGAAGTCCGGGATCACGCGGGCGGCCGTGAGCGCGAGCACCGCACCTAGGTCATAGCCGAGGAGGAACGGATGAGGCTCGCCGGGGTGGCGCTCGGCGACGTCGTAGACGAACTGCTCGACCTGGTAGAGGCTGTCGCCGAAGCTCGCCGGCTCCACGTGGCCAGGGTCGCCGGTACGGAACCAAGTGAAGCTCACGGGCACGGTGGCGACGTATACGACGCGCGGGGCCTCGGCGAGGATCACGCGGAGGTCGGGTCCAAGCGAGCGGGTCAGCGGCACGAGCTCGTCGAGCGTCGCGTCGCGTCCGTGCAGGGCGACGAGGGTGGCTCGAGCCGAGCTCGCCTCGGGCTCTACCGTCCGGTAGACGAGCACGCTTCGGCTTGTCGTGCGAGAAGGGGGCGCCTTGGCGCCCCCTTCTGCTTCGAACTCGACCTTCCGCTCGCTCACTCAGACTTCACCGACTCCTTGGGCGCGTTGACCCCAGCGAGGTAACCGAAGGTGAGCGCGGGCCCGATCGTCCCCCCGCCCGACCAGTAGGCCTGGCCGGCCGGGCCGCCGATGCAGTTGCCCGCGCCGTAAAGACCCGGGATCGGCCTTCCTTTCGTATCGAGTACCTGGGCCCGTGCGTTTACCTTCGGACCGCCCTTCGTGTCGAGCGTCCCGGCTCCGAGCAAGATGCAGTAGTACGGTCCGCTCGAGGAAATCGGATACATGGTTGGGTTGGGCTTATCGTGCTTCGGCGAGTTTGCGAACGCGTGGAAGAAGACGTCGATGGGCGCCTCGCCTCGGTTGAAGTCGAGGTCCTTCCCAGTCTCGGCAAAGCCGTTGTACCGAGCGATCGTCTCGCGAAGGTTCGCGGCGAACGCCGGATCGAGCCGGAGGTTCGCGAGCACGCGACTCGCAACGCTGCCGCGGCCTGAAAGCTGCTGGAGCCGGGCCTCGATGTTCCTCGTCAGCTCGTCGAGGCTGGCGCCGGCAATGACGTAGGGCGCGGATGCGCCACGCGCCGGCAGCGGGTAGTTGCCCGCGAAGGCGTCGGCCGTGCGCTGGTCGTAGATCATGAACAGAACGAGGTTCGGGTACTCGCCTCGCACCGGATCCCAGAAGAAATGGTCCTGGGCACGCTCGTTGTACTGGCTCTTCTCGTCCACGACCCGCCGGCCGTAGCGGCTGACGTGGATCATGCTGTCGCCCGGAACGCTGAAGACGAGGCTCGGCGTGCTTGAAGACTCGAGCGCCTGCTCGATCGGGACTTCTCCCCACCAAGCGTTGTTCATGTTCGCGAACTCAGCGCCGAGTTCGAGCCCGATCTCGACGAAGTCGCCCGTGTTCGTGGGAACCGCGCATCCGCCGAAGATCGGACCCCGGAGGTAGTTGAGCGCCATCTGACGGTTATGCGTGAAGCCGCCGCTCCCGAACACGACCGCCTTCCGGGCGCGCACGGCGATGGTCCGACCGCGGCTCGCCGCCTCAACGCCGATGACCTGACCCTTCGCGTTCGTGAGCACACGGGTCACGCGGTGGTTGAGAAGGAGCGGGATCCGCCGCCTGTCCGCGGCCGCCTTCATCTGGCGGATCAGCTCGGCGCCCTGCCCGGGAGTACCGTCGGGCGCCTTCGGGAAGAGCCCGCGGCCGTACGGGGCCTTGTCCTCGGGCAGGTGCGCGTAATAGTCGGGGAAAACCAGCCCGATCTGGACAGTCGCCTGAAGCGCGCCCAATCGTGCGAGAGCGTCCGTGGCAACCGAGGCACTGTCGTAGTAGGCAGCGATCAGGCTGTACTCCCACTCCGGAACCCCGAATCGCGCAGCGTTCGGGTCGTAGAGCGTGGGGTACGAGCAGCGGACCATGTAGCGGATCGCGTCCTCGCGCGGGTCGCTCAAGCCTGCGGCGCGCATGAGCGAGTTGTTCGGGACCCACCACATACCTCCAGATTTGCCGGTCGTGCCCCCCGCCTGGCTCGCCTTCTCGAGCATGATCACGCTCGCACGCCGGCTTTGCGCTGTTACCGCAGCAGCGTACGCAGCACCGCCGCTTCCGACGACCACGACGTCCGCCGTCCGATTCCAGGTTCGGACCTTGCGGGACGGGCTGCGCGCGGCTGTCGCGACCGGTACCCCGAGCGCGCCTCCCGCTACGACCGCCCCCGCCGCCGCCAGAAACGCAGTCCGGTCGACGCGCGATGGGCGCTCGCTCTCGTCCACTGGCTCGCCACCGCCTAACTCGGAGTCCACCAAGTCCTCGTGCATCGATCTCTCCTTTCGAACCGTAGAGCTGAACCGGCCAGCGCACATGAGCCCGGCTCGTGGTGCTAACGGGACAGCGCGACGTGTGCGGTCACGTGGCCCCTACTTCGGGTGTGAGGAAAGGTGTGAGGAAAGGACCGTGGGAGTATCCAGCAAAGGGGATGGAACTGTCAACAAACTGGACGAGACGTTGTTTTGACCCCTCTGTCCAACCGCCAGTAGACTGGATGAGACGTCCAGTAAAATGGGAGGTAACACGCCGTGAGCCGGAAACGCCTTGCCGTTTGGCTGTCTGGAGCCCTACTCGCCGTGCTTGCTACGGCGCTGCCCACTCTCGCCGCGACGCGAGCGCCGAGCGGTACGGGCGAGGAGGCCGCGACGGAGGCGACGACGACCGTGCGGGTCGTTATCCTGAAGTCGGGCTTCACGCTCTCGACGAAGGTCGCCACCGCTGGCACCGTCGTCTTCCGCCTCGTCAACCGGAGCAAGGTTTCCTGCAAGTTCCGGATTGCTGCGAAGACGAGTGGCGTGGTCGCGCCGCGGCGAAGCGCAACGCTTCGCGTCACCCTCACCCGACCGGGCTCCTACAGGTACCTTTGCACCCAGCGGAGCCGGGTTGCGGGCCTCTTCAGCGTCGCCCCCAACCTGACTACAACGGTCGACGTGGACATGACCGATTTTGCTTTCGAGCTGTCGGAGGAGAGCGTTCCGTGGGGCACGGTGGCTTTCCGGCTAGTGAACAAGGGTGGCGTAGGGCATGACCTTCAGGTCGCCGGCAAGAGGAGCGCGGTCCTGAACAGGGGCCAGACGGGCGTTCTTGATGTGACGTTTCCTCGACCGGGACAGTATCCATTTCTTTGCACGATCCCGGGCCACGCTGCCGCGGGCATGAAGGGCGTCCTCGAGGTCACTCAAAGCTAGCCTGCCACTTGCCCGCACCCCCGGACTTGCGTTCGGATCCCCCCACGCCGGGTAGCGGTTCAGCGCGCCGTCGCTCAGGCGGGGACGTCGGTAGCGGACTGCGGGGTAGCCCCGGTTGCCGACGAACGCGACCTGGGTTCAAGCAGGCGTTCCGGCCGCACGGCTCTCGCCCGCGGCGATATCGATGCCTGCGGCGGCGAGCGCCATCTCGGCGATCGTCTCAGTTGGGAAGCGGCTCGCGTCGATGACAGGGTGGAAGGAAGCCACGCAGGTCGGCGAAGCTGCGGCCGTAGAGCCGCCCCCGGGGCCGATGCCGGCCACCCTGAGCCTTGGCGATCGCCTGCAAGGATCGGCCGCGCTCAGATCGCCTCAGATGGCACGTGTCGCATCAGCCAGATCCCCGTCGCGGCCGTCCAGATCACGAGCACGATCAAAGGGATGCTCAAGAAGCCCGCGACAGCCAGCGTCGGGACAGCGACCACGAGCCCGGCAGCCCAGTGAGCGCCTAGAAGAGCGCGAGTGGGAAAGCCGCCCCGATCGAGCCCATGAATCAGAAAGACGACGAAGACGAGAGCCGCCGCGAACAGCGGCGAGGTGAGCCCGGAGGACTCGACTCGGGCGCTGCCGCGCGCACAGTGACCGGCGGACACCGGCAGACATCCCGGTGGATTCGAGGCTACTCGTCCGGGCGCCGAGGCGGCCCCTGCTGTTCATCGGCCTCTCGTCGGTCGTGGCCTCGGGCGAGGCAGTTGATGTGCACCGCGGACCCGGGTCGGGTCGCAGGCGCTAGTGCCATACCAAGCGGCTCCCCGCAGACGAGGCAGCGCGAAGGGGCTTGACTCCGCCGCGCTGGCTCCGACGAGGCCACGTGTCTAGCCTATCTCGACGGGCCTTCCGGGAGCGGTGTCCCCGCCGCCCGGCCCGCGGCGCTTCTCGATTGGCTCGTTCCTAGTCTCGTTCGAGCCGTTTCTGCCCTCTTCCTCGACACCGAACGCGGTGGACGATGAGGGGCGCTCGTTCGAAGGAACGACGCCTCCTGCGACGAGCGCCATCTCGACGATGGTTCGGGTCGAGAAGCGGCTCGCGTCGATGACGAGGTGGAAACCGCGCAAATCGGCGAAGTGGCGGCCGTAGAGGCGTCGCAGGTAGGCGTCGCGGGCACGGTCCTCGGCGAGGAGCGCCTTCCGCGCCTCCTCCCGCGAGACGCACTCCTCCCGCGCGTAGCGCGCCGTCCGCCACTCGAGCGGCGCGTGGAGCCGGATATGGATCGCCCCCGGGTGATCAGCGAGGATGATGAACCCGCCGCGGCCGAGGACGACGCAACGCTGGCGCGCAGCCTCGTGGACGACCCGCTCGGTGACGGCGCGGAGAGTCGGCTGGCGGACGAGTTCGGCGACCGCGCTGGCTCCCAATGGTGCCAGGGCGGCAAGACCAAGCCCGAACTTCTCGAGCGGGCTTCCGGGCGGATGGTGCTCGAGGTGGTCGGCATCCTCGATCTCGACGCCGAATGCGTGGGCGATGGCGAGGACTGCCTGCCGGTCGATCAGCGGGGCTTGGGCGCACTCCGCGAGCTCGCGGGCGACGAGCTCGCCGCCGCTTCCCGCCTCGAAGGAGATCGTCCAGACAGGCATCGTCTGCCCCGGCCTTTCTAGCGCTCCGTCCGCGCGTGCACGATCACGACTGGGCAGCGGGCGTGGGCGGCGCACTGCTGGCTGACAGAGCCGAGCAGGAGGCCTCTGAACCCGCCGAGGCCGCGCGAGCCGAGGACGAGCAGGTCGGCGTCGGCGGCCTCCTCGACGAGCACGTGCGCGGGCTGCCCCTCGCGGACGCGCGTCTCGACCGCGAGCCTCGTCGCGTCGCGTCCCATCTGCTCGAGCGCGTGCGAGGCGGTGGCGCGAGCGACTTCCTCGAGCTCGTGCGGGTCGAATCCCGGCGCCGGGCCGATCCCGGCAGCGTACGCCATCGCGGGCACGTGCCAGACGGTGACCACGCGCAGATCGGATCCGTGCGCGAGCGCCTCTCGCGCCGCGTACTCGAGCGCGGCCCGCGCGTGCGGGGAGCTGTCGAAGCCGACCACGATCGTGCTCATCTGACCTCTTCCGATGCTTATTTCGTTACGCAACGTAATATAGTTCCACGGTGCCGACGGCGGAGGACAGCGCCTACCTACTCGGGAAGCGGCGTACGCTTGTCGTCTTCGCGGGGCTGCTGCTGGGGATGCTGCTCGCGGCCCTGAACCAGACGATCGTCTCGACCGCGCTTCCGGGGATCGTCGCCGACCTCGGCGGCTTCGAGCACTACTCCTGGGTCTTCTCCGCCTACATGCTGACCGCGACCGTCACCGTGCCCTTGTACGGGAAGCTCTCCGACATCTACGGGCGGCGGCCGCTCTTCGCGCTCGCGATCGTCCTCTTCATGGCCGGCTCCGTCGTCAGCGGGCTCGCCCCCTCGATGAGCGTGCTCATCTTCGGGCGCGCGATCCAGGGGCTGGGCGCGGGCGGGCTCATCCCGCTCGTGATGGCGGTGATCGGCGACCTGATCGCCCCCCGCGAGCGGGGCAAGTGGCAGGGCCTGACGGGCGCCGTCTTCGGGATCGCCTCGGTCGTCGGCCCGGCCACGGGGGGTTGGATCACCGACAACGCGAGCTGGCGCTGGGCGTTCTTCGTCAGCCTCCCCTTCGGCGCGCTCGCGCTCGCCGTCGTCTGGCGCGGCTTCACGATGGAGCCGGCGCACCGCTCGCACCGCGTCGACTACGTGGGCGCCGCGCTCCTCACCGGCGGCGTGAGCGCGGGGCTGTTGGCGACGGTTTGGGGAGGAATCGAGTACCCGTGGGGCTCCCCCGAAATCGTCGGCCTCTTCCTTGCTTGCGCCGTCCTCCTCGGCGCCTTCCTCTTCTGGGAGCGGCGCGTCCCGGAGCCGATCCTTCCGCTCGGCCTGTTCGCAAACAGGACGTTCGCGGCGAGCCAGGTCGCCCTCTTCGTCACCGGCGCTGCCATGTTCGGGACGATCATCTTCATCCCGCTCTTCGTCCAGGGCGTACTCGGCGAGAGCGCGACCAGCTCGGGCGCCATCCTGACGCCGCTCATGCTCGCCCTGGTCGGGGCGAGCGTCCTCTCGGGCCAGGTCGTCTCCCGCACCGGCCGCTACAAGGCGATCCTGCTCGCGAGCCCGCTCGTCCTCGCCGTCGGCTTCTATCTGCTCGCCCAACTCGACGTCCACTCGACCACCGCTGAGACGACGCGGGACATGATCGTGGTCGGGATCGGGCTCGGCCTCGGCATGCAGACCTTCGTGGTCGTCGTCCAGAACGCCGTCCCGCAGAGCGTGATGGGAGTCGCCACCTCGACGACGCAGTTCTTCCGCACGATCGGGGCCACCGTCGGGGTGACGGTGATGGGCGCGCTGCTCACGAGCCGGCTGCACGTCGAGCTCGCCGAGCGCCTCCCCGCCTTGGAGCTGGCGAAGCTCGGCGGTGCGAGCTCGCCGGGCGCGCTCGTCGCCGGCGGCGCGCAAGGTCTCCCGGCCGACGTCGCCGCGACGCTGCGCGACGCGCTCGCGGCGGCCATGCACCCGATCTTCGTGATCGGACTGCCGATGATGGCCGTCGCCTTCGTCGCCACGCTCTTCATCGAGCGGCGGGAGCTGCGGCAGACGGTGCACGAGCGGCCGGCCAAGGCCGGGCGCGAGCTCTTCGACGAGATCGGGGACGAGTTCGCCCCCGAGCCGCGCGCGAGCTACGGAAGGGCGGGCGGACGATGAGCGATTGGTCGCTTCAGCTCTGGGTGCTCGTGGGATTGATCGCCACCTGGCTCGCCCTCGTCTGGTTCTTCGAGAGGATGTACTCGTGAAGGAGAGATCGAGGTGACGCACGCAGGAGATAGCGGGCGGCAGCACTACAACGTCACGCTCGCGGCGCTCACCTTTGCGGGCATCGCCTTTGCGCTGCAGCAGACGATGATCATCCCGGCCCTCCCCACGCTGCAGCGCGAGCTCGACACGACCACCACGTGGGTCACCTGGCTTCTGACCGGGTTCCTGCTCAGCGCCTCGGTCGCGACGCCTCTTCTCGGCAAGCTCGGCGATCAGCACGGCAAGGAGCGGATGCTCCTCATCAGCTTGGGCATCTTCCTGGCCGGTTCGGTGGCGGCGATCTTCGCCCCGAACATCTGGGTCCTGATCGGCTGCCGCATCCTTCAGGGCGCGGGCGGTGCCGTCTTCCCGCTCAGCTTCTCGATCATCAAGGACGAGTTCCCGGAGGAGAAGGTCGGCGTCGGAGTGGGCGTCGTCTCGGCCGTATTCGCAGTCGGGGGCGGCCTCGGCCTCGTCCTCTCGGGCGTGATCGTCGACAGCCTCTCCTGGCATTGGATCTTCGTCGTCGGCTCGCTGGCGGTCGGCACTGCGATGATCCTCGTCTACCTGTTCGTGCCGGAGTCGCCGATCAAGACGCCCTCTCGGCTCGACCTCCCGGGGGCGCTCCTGCTCTCTGGCGGGCTCGTCTCACTGCTGATCGCGCTCACCGAGGGGAACAACTGGGGCTGGGGCTCCGCCCCGATCGTTGCCCTCTTCCTCGGCGCGGCGGTGCTTCTGCTCGCCTGGGGCGTGGTCGAGCTGCGCGTTGCCGAGCCGATGGTGGACATGAGAATGCTCGCGCACCGGCCGGTCCTCTTCTCGAACGTGACCGGCTTGATCGCCGGCTTCGCCATGTTCGGCTCGTTCGTCCTGATCCCCCTCTTCGTGGAGACGCCGCAAGGGCTTCCGGATTCAGTCGCGCGCTTCGTCGACTACGGCTTCGACGCGAGTACGACGATGGCCGGTCTCTACCTGCTGCCGGGTGCGGTGATGGGGTTCGTCACCGGCCCACTGGCGGGCGTTCTGGGTCGGCGCTACGGGTCGAAGTGGCCGATGGCGTTGGGCATGCTCCTGGCCTCGATCGGGCTCACGATGCTCGCCCTTTGGCACGACGAGCCCTGGCAGATCGTGCTCGGGATGGTCTTCCTCGG
Source organism: Gaiellaceae bacterium (assembly GCA_035559835.1). Taxonomy (GTDB): domain Bacteria; phylum Actinomycetota; class Thermoleophilia; order Gaiellales; family Gaiellaceae; genus GMQP-bins7. The sequence goes on along the minus strand of DATMAP010000116.1, from coordinate 7,518 downwards.
CGGCGGCGTCCCCTTCACCTTCGCCTCCATGGCGAAGATCATCGTCGACTCGGTTCGTCCCAGCGAGACCGGAGTGGCGACCGGTATGAACACGGTGATGCGGACGGTCGGAGGCGTGATCGGCGGTCAGGTGGGGGCGGTGATCCTCACCGCCGACACGATCGGCAGGACGCAGATCCCAGCGGAGTCCGCCTTCGTGGCCGCTTTCTCGATCGGGGCGGCAGCGGCGCTCGTGGCTGTCTTCGTCGCCCTTCTTGCGACCCCGCGCCGGCCGCGCACCCGCCTCGTGCCCGTCCTCGAGGCGAGCGAGTGACCGACCCCGAGTCCATCCGGCTCGCCGAGCAGCTCGAGCGGCTAATCCTCCTGCTCGCGCGCTCCGGCAGCGCCCTCCGAGAGGCGGACGAGCGCCCGCTCTCCTGGACGCAGCGGCTCGCGCTTGCCGCTGCCGTCGACGACTCACCCCTTCGCCTCGGCGCACTCGCGGAGCGCATGGCAACGACCGACGCGACCGCCAGCCGCACGGTCGACTCGCTCGAGGCGATGGGGCTTCTCCGCCGCGAGCCCGACCCCTCCGACCGCCGCGGCGTCCTCGTCGTCGCCACGGCGGAGGCGGTGAAGCTCCTCGCCGAGCGCAGAGCGCGGCTCGTCGAGGCGCTCGCACGGGGCCTGGCCGCCATGCCCGAGAAGGATCAAGCCCGCCTCGTATTCCTGCTCGACGAGCTGAACGAGGTGCTCGAAGCGCCGGCGCCAGCCGTGCGAGCCGCAGCCGGAGCGTGACGCGGGAGCATCCCTCATCCGAGCGGCGGGCGCACGTGCTCGCGCTTGCGGAGCGCGACTTCTGCCCTCGCTGCGACGAGCAGGCGGCGACGGCGGCGATCGCCACCGCCCGCGTCACCGAGCCCGTCCTCTCCCGGCCTCGCTCGAGCGAAGGAAACGTGTGACCGCCCCTCCGGTCGCGCTCCTGCTCGCACGCCTGCTCACGTCGTACCTCGCGACCCCAGCTTTCGTTGTCGCCGCGGACGGAGCGGTCGCCTTCTGCAACGAGGCGGCGGAGGAGCTCCTCGGCACGACGTTCCCCGAGCTCGGCCGTGTTCCCGCCGCGGAGCTGCTCGGCCTTCTCGGGACCGAGGCGTCGGAGGAGACAGCCCTCGCCGCCGCGCTCGGGGCGGACAGACCTCGCCAGCTTGCACTCTCGATCGCACCGAGAGGGCGGCCGCGGCAGGAGGCGGCCCTGACCGCGTTCCCGATGCTCGCGCCGGGCCGAGGGCCAGTCGGCACGGTCGCCTTCCTCTGGCTGTGAGCGGCCGAGCCTCCGCTAGCGTGCGGCCTCGCGCGCGAAGCCGTACGCGGCCTCGACGAGCGTCGCGACGAGCTCGAGCTCGTCCTCGTCTCGCGGCGCGTAGAGCATCAGCGCGCTCGAGGGGACGAGGCCAAGGCGGGCGGCGGGGTGCGGCTCCCCCCAGCCGGCCTCGACGACGCGCTCCGCGAGCTCGGGCGGGAGCATCACGTGCAGGCTCTCGTCCGGAAAGGGGTGGAGGTGCGCGAACTCGCGGCCGACCAGGAACGCCTCCCGCGGCCCGGCCGGAACGCTCTCGTCCAGCCAGAGGGCACGAGCTCCCGGGACGGAGACGAGGCTCGGGCGCTCGCGCACGTCCGGGAGCGCGAACAGGCGGCCCGCGAGCTCGTCGCGGAGCGCCCGGCTCGCGGGCTGCTGGTCGAGCTGCATGTGCGGATTCGTCGCCGTCGTGCGCGGGCGCGGCCCCTGCCGCCGGGGAAGCTCAGGGTGGAGTGCGGAAGGCATCAGCGCGAGCTCTCCAGTATGACGAGCGGGATCCGGCGGGTCGTGCCGCGTTGGTACTCCTCGTATCCCGACCAGAGCTCGACGACCTTCGGCCAGAGGCGCTCCCGCTCTTCTTCGGTCGCGACACGAGCGTGCATCGCCGTGCGCTCGCGGCCGATCTCGACCTCGACCCGGGGTTCCGCGCGCAGGTTGAAGAACCAGCCCGGATGCCTGGGCCTGCCGCCGTTCGAGGCGACGACGGCGAGCCTCTCCCCCTGGTCCAGGTACTGGACCGGGACCGTGCGTCGCTTCCCCGTCACGCGGCCGACCGTGGTCAGGAGGAGGATGGGGACGGCGCCGCGCCGGTCGCCGATCCTGCCGCCGCTTGCCCGGTAGAGCGTCCGGTGGAGCCACATCGCGAGCCGGAGGAGCGCCGTCATGATCGGGCCGGGGCTTCGAGGTGCTCGCGAAAGAAGGCGAGGATCCTTCCCCAGGCGTCCTCTGACTCCTCGGGGCGGTAGCCGACGACGGCGAGCGGGCGCAGGATGCGCGCGAGCGAGGGCGGCACGCTCCGGTTCAGGAAGCTGTGCTCCCGCCTCGGGGTAGAGCTTGACGTCGTGGGGCACGTGCCGTTCCGAGAGCAAGCGCTCGAGCCGCTCGGCGTGCGGGAGCAGCTGCCGGTCGCGGCCGCCGTAGCTTCCGACGACGGGGCAGATTCCTTCGAGCTCCTCGGAGCGCTCGGGAACGCGGCCGTAGTTGACGGAAACCGCGCCTGCGGGCTCGCGCGCTCCGAGCAGGAGCGCGAAGCCGCCGCCCAGACAGAAGCCGATCGCGCCCACCCTGCCCGCGTCGACCTCCGGGCGCCGGCAGAGCTCGCGGAAGGCCTCGCTCGCGCGCCCGAGTCCGAGCTCCCCGCCTCCGCGCAGGTCGCGAACGGCGCGCGCCACGCAGGCGCGGCGGCGCCCGGGGCCGTACAGCTCGGGCGCGAGCGCGACGTAGCCGGCGCCCGCCAGGCGGCGGGCGATCCTGCGCATGTCCTCGGTCAGCCCCCAGAGCTCGTGCAGGACGAGGACGCCCGGCCGGGGGTGCTCCGCCGCAGGCAACGCGAGGGCCGCGGGGAGGACGCCGTCGCCGCCGTCGGGGAGCGCGACCTCCCGGAACTCGACCTCGCTCATCGCCCGGCTCTCCCGCTCACAGCCTGACCGAGACCGTCTCGCTCTCGACCCGCACCTCGTAGACGGGGACGTCGTCCGTTGGGACGTCGTCGATGATCTCGCCCACCTCCTGCAGTGCCTGCATGGCTTCCGGGCCCAGCGTCTCGAGACCGGGGATCGAGCGGCGCCCGAGATCGGGCCCCGAGAGCGCCTTCCCGGTCGTCACGTCGAAGCAGGCGAAGTGGAGCGGGCATTCCACGACCTTCCCCTCGAGCTTTCCCTTGCTGAGCGCCGCCTTCTGGTGCCCGCAGTTGTCGCGGAGCGCGTAGAAGCGTCCCTCGACGTTCGCGAGCAGGACGCGCTCGCGGTCGACGAGCACGCGCTTCATCTCGCCCGGGGCAAGCTCGGACGTCTGGGCGACGGGAGTGAATTCGCTCACGACGACATCTCCTTTCCTTCGATTTGCTGGGTCCACCTGCGATCCGCGGGCGCACCCAGCTCCTGAGTGCTCTCGAGGGCGGCGAGCGCCTCGTCGACGTCCCCGACCTGCCACTGCTGGGTGCCGAGGAAGGCGTAGCGCACGATCCCGTGGCGGTCGATCGCGTAGAGCGCCGGCCGCTGACCGAGCGAGAGCAGGTGCGACTCCACCTGGTAGGTGCGGTAGACCTCGCGTTCGGCGTCTGCCAGGCAGGGGAAGGGCAGCTCGCGGGCGGCGACGAAGGCGCCCGTCTCCTCGACCGTGCCGGGAGCGAGGGCCAGGACCTCGACGCCCCGCTCCCGGATCTCGCTGTACCTCCCGCGCAACTGCGCCAGGTGTCGCCGACAGAAGGGTCAGCCATAGGCGCGCATGAAGACGAGGAGCACGCCCGTCTCGCCCCGGTAATCGGAGAGGCGCACCGTCCCCCGGCCGGGGGCGGGAAGCGCGAAGTCCGGCGCGTCGGATCCGAGGCGGACGATCCGCGGCTCGGCGGACATCAGTCAAGCGCGGGGCTCGCATCGGCGGGCGCGAGCTTTCCTCTCGTATCCGCTACAGGCATCATCCGGCTCTGCAGATCGTCGTCCCGTCCTTTTCTCGTCTACCGTACTTCTATCAGCTACCGATATTTCTTCGCCAATGCATGACAGCGATGAGTACTGCCCCGGTCTTGCCTGCTTCGAGCTGCTCGGGCGCAAGTGGACGCCGCAAATCGTGTGGGCGCTGCTCGAGGGCCCGCGACGCTTCTCCTCCCTGCTCGGCGCGGTGCCCGGTCTCAGCGACAAGATGCTCACCCGGCGCCTGGCCGAGCTCGAAGCGGCGGGCATCGTCACTCGCGCCCAGTACGCCGAGATCCCGCCCCGCGTCGAGTACGCGCTGACGCCGGCCGGGGCCGCGCTGCGCGGGGTGATCGCCGAGATGGAACGCTGGAGCACCGGGCACGCCGGCGCCCTCCCGGCAGCTCCAACGCGCAGTCGCTCTCGGTAGTGGCGCGGACGCGCACGGCGCGGGCCCAACTTCTTCCTGCAGCCCTGATACGCTCGCGTATCAGATTGGATCTCTTCGGTCTCAGGACCTTTCCGTGACGGACAAAGAGCTGAGCATTCGGGCGGCGCCGATCTCGGCGGGCCACCACGACCGCCACGAGGGTGCGCTCGCGCGCCTCGGGCGCGCGTGTGCCCGTCACGCCTGGCGGACGATCATGCTCTGGCTCGTCGCGGCGGCCGCGATCGTCGGCGCCAGCGCGACCGTGGGCGGGACGCTCGTCGACGAGTTCTCGATTCCCGACTCCGACGCCCAGCGCGCGATCGACCTCCTCGAGGAGCGCTTCCCGGCGCGCGCGGGCGACGCGGCGACGCTTGTCTTCACCACCGACACCGGAACGCTGCTCGAGGGCGAGGCGCGTACTGCAGTGCGGCGTGCGCTCACGGTCGCGAGCGAGGTTCCGGGCGTCGAGAGCGTCGGCAAGCCGTTCGCGACCGACGGTGGCGACCTCTCGCAGGACGGGCGCATCGCCTACGCCGACGTCCAGTTCGGCGCGCAGGCGTTCGAGATCCCGAAGGGAGACGTCGAGCAGCTTCAGGACGAGGTTCGCGCAGCCCTCGAGGGCTCGCCGGCTCGGGTCGAGTTCGCGGGCATCGTGATCCAGGCCCAGGAGGCCCCCGAGCCGGGGACGAGCGAGCTCGTGGGCCTGCTCGCGGCGATGGTGATCCTGCTCGTCGTCTTCGGGAGCGTGGTGGCGATGGGGCTTCCCATCCTGCTCGCCCTCGTCTCGCTCGGCCTCGGCCTCTCCCTGCTCCTGCTCGCAGCGGCCTTCACCAACTTCAACACGATCACGCCCACGCTCGCGACGATGATCGGGCTCGGCGTGGGGATCGACTACTCGCTCTTCATCGTCACCCGCTTCCGGCAGGCGCTGCACGACGGGCTCTCGCCGGAGGATGCCGCTGCCGCCGCGGTCGCGACGGCGGGCCGCGCGGTGATCTTCGCGGGCGCGACGGTGGCGATCTCGATCTCTGCGCTCGTCGTGATCGGGCTCGACTTCGTCACCAAGCTCGGCTTCGGCGCCGCCATCACCGTGGTCGTGGCCGTGATCGCCGCCACCACCTTGCTGCCGGCGGTGCTCAGGCTGCTCGGGCACCGGGTGGACAGGGGCAGGGTGCCGTTCATCCGCGAGCCGGACGACTCGTACGAGGCGCGTGGGCGCTCATTGCCGGCGCGCTGGGCCCGCCGCGTCACAGGACACGCGTGGCCGGCCGCGGTGGGGTCGGTGGCCTTCCTCATCCTGCTCGCCCTGCCCGCGCTCGGCTGGATCCACCTCGGCTCGAGCGATGCCGGCTCGAACGCGACGAGCACGACCACCCGCCGCGCCTACGACCTGCTCGCCGAGGGGTTCGGCCCGGGCTTCAACGGGCCGCTGCTCGTCGCCGTCGACCAGCGCGCGCACCCGGGCGCGGCGCGGCGACTCGCCGCCGCCTTCCGGCGCGACCCGGCCGTCGCCTCGGTCCCGAAGCCGGCCCTGAACGACGAGGGCGACACGGCGCAGATCGTCGTCTATCCGACGACGGCGCCCGACTCGGAGGAGACGCGGAAGCTCGTCGAGCGCCTGCGCACGGAGACGGTGCCGGAGACGCTTCAGGGCTCGCGCGCGGTGGCGTACGTGGGGGGCTCGACCGCAGCCTTCGAGGACGTCGCGAGCAAGATCCTGCGCCGCTTCCCGCTCTTCCTCCTGGTCGTCGTCGGGATCACCTTCGTGATGCTCTCGATGGCCTTCCGCTCGGTCGTGATCGCGATCAAGGCCTCGCTCACGACGCTCCTCTCGGCGCTCGCGGCCGCGGGGATCCTGGTCGCCATCTTCCAGTTCGGGTGGGGAAACGCCCTCATCGGGCTCGACACCACCGGGCCGATCGAGTCCTTCCTGCCCGTGATCGTGTTCGCGATCCTGTTCGGGCTCTCGATGGACTACGAGGTCTTCCTGGTCAGTCGCATCCGCGAGGAGTACGTGCACGGCGACGCCGCGCGCCCCGCGATCATCGACGGGGTGGGCGCGATCGGGCGGGTCGTCGCCGCCGCCGCCCTGATCATGGCCGCCGTCTTCTTCTCCTTCATCCTCGGCCCCGACCGGATCATCAAGGAGTTCGGTGTCGCTCTCGGGGCGGCGATCATGCTCGACGCCTTCCTCGTGCGGCTCACGCTCGTCCCGGCGCTCATGTGGCTACTCGACGAGCGCTCCTGGTACATCCCGCGCTGGCTCGACCGCGTCCTGCCGAGGCTCACGATCGAGCCGGCGGTCGCCGAGGAGCCGATGATGGCGGAGGCCCGCCGGGGGCCCCTCGCGACGGAGGCCTCCGACTGAGCGCGAGCGGGTCTCCGGGCGCGCAGGAACGGCGGGGCCGCGTCGGCGCGCACGTTCGCGGCGCGATCCTGGAAGCGGCCGCCGAGCTTCTGGCCGCGCCCGGCTCCGAGCCGAGCATGTCCGACCTCGCCGAGGCCGCCGGCGTCGGGCGCGCGACGCTCTATCGCTACTTCCCGACCCGCGAGTCGCTTCTTGAGGCGCTCATGGTCGCGGCGCAGGAGGAGGCCGAGCGCAGGCTGGGCGAGGCGCAGCTCGAGACGGTCGCCTTCCCCGAGGCGCTCGCCCGCGCCGCCCGCGCGCTCGTCGCCGTCGGCAGCCGCTTCGTCGTCCTCGCCCGCGAGCAGCCGATCGCGAAGGCCCCGCCCGAGGACTCCGAGCTGGTCGCGTACATCTCCGGCCTGCTCGCACGAGGCCAGAGCGAGGGACAGCTCCGAGACGACGTCCCGCTCGACTGGCTCGTGCAGGCCTTCGGAACGACGCTGCTGGCGGCGATCGACTACGCGCACCGCGCGGGACTCGGAAGCGAGGACGCAGCCGCCCTCGTGACCGCGCACTTCCTGGAGGGAGCGTCGCGCCCCTCGTAGACCGGCTCAGGGTGGGTGGGGAGTTCCGCCTTGGAGCAGTTCCGACAATCAGTTACGTTACACAACGTAAGTAATATGCGTAGGAGTGCCGCTCACGCCGCCGACGACTGGGATGCAGGTCAGCGCTTGCAAGGAGCGATCTTGGAGCGTCAGCGGCTCCGCGCTGCCGA
>DATMAP010000115.1:0-2096 GCA_035559835.1 Gaiellaceae bacterium | reverse complement strand
GTGGTGGTCGGCCTGCCGCTGACGCTGCGAGGCGCGCGGGGGGAGCAGGCGCGGGAGACCGAGGAGTTCGTCCGCGCGCTGCGCGCGGCGCTCGCCGTCCCGGTCGAGACCTACGACGAGCGCTTCACGACCGCGCTCGCGGCGCGTGCGGCCGGGGACGCCCCCGAGGACGCGCGCGCAGCTGCGCACCTGCTCGAGAGCTACCTGGCATGGACGGGCGCGAGCCGGAGCTGAGGCGGGCGCGGGCGCCGCAGAGCTCTCGCAGCGCCCGCCGCCGGATGGCCGGAGCGGCCGTCGGGGCGGTTCTGCTCGGTCTCGCCGGCTGGGCGGGCGCCTCGCTCGTCGCCGGCGGCGAGGAGCCGGCGCCTCCGCCCGAGGCGACGTCGCGTCCTACGCGCCTGCGCATCATCTTCCCGGAGGGCTTCACGCGCCGCGAGATGGCCGACCGCGTCGCCGCTGTGCGCGAGATCGCGATCGTGCGCCGGGGGGTGACCCCGCGCCTGACGCGGGCGGGGTACCTGCGCGCGAGCGCCGCGCTCCTCCCCCCGCGCGAGTTCCGAAAGGACTGGCCGGGCCGCTCGCTCGAGGGCTTCCTCTTCCCCGCGACCTACGAGTTCACGCAGAGCACGACCTCGGCGCGCCTCGTCCGCGACCAGCTCGCCGCCTTCCGGCAGCGCTGGCGGACGCTCGACCTCCGCTACGCGCGCTCGAAGAACCTGACCCCCTACGACGTGCTGATCATCGCCTCCATGGTCGAGAAGGAGGCCGCCGTCGCGGCCGAGCGCCGCCTCGTCGCGGCGGTCATCTACAACCGGCTGCGGCTGCGGATGCCGCTCGGGATCGACGCCACCGTCCGCTACGGGCGCGGCGTGCCCGGGACGGAGCCGCTCAAGCGCTCCGACCTCGAGAGCGACGATCCCTACAACACGCGCCGGCGCCTCGGCCTGCCCCCGACCCCGATCTCGAACCCGGGCCTGGCCTCGCTGCGGGCGGCCGCGAACCCGGCCCGGGTTGGGTACCTCTACTTCGTGCGCAGGCCGAACAGCGTGCGCCACTTCTTCACCGCGAGCGAGGCCGAGTTCCTGCGCAAGAAGTGCGAGTTCGGCTTCGGCTGCTGAGCGGCAGCGGCGGGCGCCCAGCCACCTTCCGGAGCGAGCGCAGGCACGGCCCGCGACCGCCGACGCGGTCGGCCGGCTCGGATCGTCCGGTCCTCGCCCCGCGCGGCGCGTCATCGTTTGGCAGCAGACCGATATCATGCGCGAGATGGTGCGAACCATCATCCAGCTTCCCGAGGACCAGGCCGCTGCGCTCGAGCGCGCGGCCCGTCGCCGCGGCGTCTCGAAGGCGGCGCTCGTCCGGGAGGCGCTCGGCCTTCTGCTGGCGCGGGAGAGCGGCGAAGCGGCGGTCGAGCGGGCCTTGCGCGCCGCCGGCTCGGGTGCGTCGGGCGTTCGCGACCTTGCCGAGCGCCACGACGACTACCTCGCCGAGCTCCCGCGCTCGTGACCTTCGTCGACACGTCGGGGCTGCTCGCCTTCCTCGATCGCGACGCGGCTCGACACGAGGAGGTCGTCGCGAGCATGGCCGAGCTGCTCGCAACGAGGCGTGCGCTCACGCACAACTACGTGCTGATCGAGACGGAGGCTCTCGCCCGCTGGCGCCTCGGAGCCGGCGTCGCGCGCCGCCTGCTCGAGGACGTGGTCCCGGTGCTCGAGCTCGTCTGGGTCGACCGAGAGCTCCACCAGGCGGCGGCAAGGACGCAGCTCCGCTTGCTGCGCCGGCGCTCCTCGCTGGTCGACCAGGTCAGCTTCGAGGTGATGCGCCGGCTCGGCGTCCGCTCCGCGCTCGCGCTCGACCGCAGCTTCGCGCGCGAGGGCTTCGACCTGATCCCGCCCCGGTAGCGCCCGGCTCCGATGGCCCGCGGCGCGTCACCTGGGCCGAGACCGACCGTCGGCAACGCGCGGACGACGGGCATCCCCGATGCGGGCTGTCACCGCGCGACGCTCGTATCCCCGTGCAGGTAGGCGGCGGGGTCGGCCTCGAAGCGCCGCTTGCAGCCGGGGGCGCAGAAGTAGTAGGTGACGCCCTCGTGCACCGCC
>DATMAP010000114.1:0-44030 GCA_035559835.1 Gaiellaceae bacterium | reverse complement strand
CCGCCGTAGAAGCGCCCCGCGGCGACGGCGAGGTCGAGGGGGTTGAGCGCGACCGCCAAGATCTCGAGCGCGCCCGAGCCCTCGAGCTCGACCGGCGCAGGGGGCGCTCCCAGCTTCGCGATCTGAGCGGCGCGCATGCGCCGATCTTACGACGCCCCCGACATGGGCCGGGGTGGATTCGAACCGGCGCGGAGCGCCTGTCCGCGAAGCGGACCAGTGGAGGGGGTTCGGGGGAACCGGGAGGTTCCCCCGACATGGGCCGGGGTGGATTCGAACCACCGACCTTGGGATTAAAAGTCCGCTCCGTGCTGTACCTGCGCGCAGCCTGATGCAACCCAGTGCAACGATTTCCCTGTAAACGCGAGCGTTCTACGTGGCACACGCTTGCACCGAAGTGCATGGGGTGGAGGCACGCCCGTACGCGCGGCGTACGCGCGGACCTCGCCAGTGCGGGTGTGTCGGGAGGGCGCCGTATGATCGAGGGACGATGAGCGCGGCTGGCGAAGCCCTCATCCTCTATGCCCGCGACGCCGGGCGAGCTCTCCGGAGAGCGCGAGAGGACAAGGGCTGGAGTCAAAGCGAACTGGCACGTCGAAGCAGAACCTCGAGCGCGATGATCTCCACGCTCGAGGGGATCATCGGCCGGCGCGTCTCCGTGAGCTCCGCGGACCGGATCGCGGCGGCGCTGGGCGTCGAGATCGACGCGCTCTTCACGGCCGCCGCGCCAGCGCCAGACGCGATCGGCCGGCGTGCCCGCCCTGCGACGCCTCCTCACGAGCGCTACGACGGAACCCGTGCTCGCGCTGAAAGAGCGGCGTGGCAGCGCTACCTCGAGAAGGTCCAGGCATCGGCCAAACCCGTCTACGAATGGCCCCGGCCGCTCTCTCTGACCCGCGCCGCGCAGCGGTTCGGCCTCAACCCCCGTACTCTCAGCGCGGCCGCCCGTGCGGGTCGCGTGCGGGGCCGGCTCAGCGCGAAGCCGGGAGCGGGGCGATACGGAGAAGTGTACGAGTTCGACGAGGCCGAGCTCGGAGAGGACTTGGCCGCACTCCCGGCTTGCGGTTACGCGGGGTGCGATCGCCGAGCGCTCGGCCCGAGCGGCGGCTGCGAAGAGCACGGCCACATCATCGTCTGGACTGGGCAACGTCATAGCGCGGCGGCGCGACGGAGGATGTCGGAGGCTCGCAGCGGCACGCGGCGGCCCGACGCGGCGGCGCGGCTGAGAGGAGTCCACGCAGACGCGCGCCAGAGGTTCGAGGCGCTCCTCGCGGGCAGGGACCTGCTCACGATCGATGACGTCGCGGCCCGCATCAAGCGCTCGCGGCCGTACGTCTACGCCCTCCTCCGTGACGGGCGTCTGAAGGTACGGCACTGGGCCAAGGTGCGACACCTCCCCGGGCGTCCTCTCTTCGCCGCGCCCGACGTCAAAGCCGTGGCCGTGCGAGAGCGGGGCGAGCACGGCCGCGAGGCGTGGCGTACCGGTGGCCCCTGGGCTCAGGCCTCGATACGACGCCCGGTGGTTTCGCTGCGGGCGAAGCGACGATGGTGGGGCCGGTGGGGAGGTGCCAAGGGTGCCATTGCGGGCTTCGAGAAGGGGAAGCCCGGGCCGGGAAGACCCGCTACCGCGAGCCGAGAGCAGGTGGAGGAAGTCCGCCGCTTGCGGCGCCAAGGGAAGTCGTACCGGCAGATCGCGCTCGCCGTGTTCGGGGATGTGCGCCTGAAGAATCGCGTGCACCGGATCTTGTCCGGGTAGCTGTCCCGAAAACCCCCCTTAGGCGCGGGCGTAGCGTTCGTAGTATGGACACGAACACGCACGCCGATGCATCCCCACTCCTGATCCCGGTCCCGGAGGCGGCGCGTCTCTGCGGCGTCTCGCCGAGGTACCTCTGGGAGCGGGTTCGGACGGGTGAACTCCCGATCGTGGCGCTCGGCCGTCGCAGACTCGTACGGCCGAGCGATCTCGAGCGGTTCGTCGAGGCCCACCGAGCAGCGCATCCCCGCCCGTGACTGCGACCGCGCCCGTCGCCCTCGCGATCGTCGATCGCGTCCTCGAGGCGCTCGACGACGGCGAGGCCGAGCTCGCACGCGCGTTGCTCGCGCAGATCCGCCCGAGCTCGGCGCGCAGCTTCTGCTGCCCCGCGTGCGGCCGGCGCTGGACGTGGCCCGGCGAGGCGCTCGCCTGCGCCGATCGGGGGTGCGCGGGATGATGACGACCCGCGAGCAGCTCGAGCACGCCGAGGACGCCGAGTGGTGGCCGAGCCCTGGCGGGCTCGGCACCCGAACGCGAGCGAAGCACTCCGAGCACTTGGCCGACGTCCTGGATGCGCTCGTCGAGCTGATCCGCGCCTACGTCGTCATGTCGGCGGAGCAGGCAGACGCGGCGGCGCTCTGGGCTGCCCACACGCACGCGCTCGACGCGTTCGAGACGACCCCGTTCCTGGACCTGACGTCGCCCGAGAAACGGTGCGGCAAGAGCCGCACGCTCGACGTCCTCGAGCTCATCGTTGCCCGACCCTGGCGCACGATCATGCCGACCGAAGCGGTCCTCTACCGCAAGATCGCGGCGAACTCGCCGACGCTCCTGCTGGACGAAGCGGACGCGATCTTCGATAAATCGAACGGCTCGACCGAGCCTTTGCGCGCGCTCCTCAACGCCGGCAACCGCCGCGGCACGTCGGTTCCACGCTGCGTCGGCCCCACGCAAGAGCTCGTCGACTTCCCGACCTTCTGCGCTAAGGCGCTCGCGGGGATCGGGCAGCTCCCCGACACCGTCCGCGATCGCTCGATCGTCCTGCGGCTCGAGCGCAAGCGCCCCGACGAACAGGCCCGCCGCTTCCGCCGCCGCGAGGCGCTCGAGATCGCCGAACCGATCGCGCAGGAGCTCGCGTCCTGGGCGCAGGCGGCGCTCCCCGACCTCGAGGCGGCGCGCCCGGATATCCCGGAGGCGCTGAACGACCGCGCCGAGGAGGCCTGGGAGCCGCTCCTCGCCATCGCCGAGCTGGCCGGCGGCGCGTGGCCCGAACGAGCCCGCCGCGCCGCGCTCGAGCTCTCGGCGGCGGGCGAAGCCGAGGACGAGGCGCTCGGGCCGTGGCTGCTCCGGGACATCCGGGACGTTTTCGATGCCCGCGGCGTCGATCGGCTCTCCTCGGCCGACCTCGCCGCCGCGCTGAACGAGATCGAGACGTCGCCCTGGGGCGACATCCGGGGACGATCCCTCGACGCGCGCGCGCTCGCCCGCCGGCTTCGGCACTTCGGGGTCCGACCGCGGAAGGTGCGACTCGACGACGAGAGGACCTTGCAGGGGTACCGGCTCGAGGACTTCGAAGATGCCTTCGCCCGCTATCTGGGCACTTCGGAACGGAACACCGGAACAACCCGCATGGATACAGGGTTTGCGGCCGATTCGCGAACGGAACATGTTCCAGATCGAGATTCCCGCAAACCCGCATGGTTGAGCCAATGTTCCGGTGTTCCGGATAAAAACCCCCAGCAAGGGGAACGGGAGCAGGCGAGCAGCGTAAACAGCGGCGTCGCGCCCGCCGCCGGCGAGCCCGGCTTCGAGGGCTTCGTTCGCCGCCGCTACGCCGAAGGTTTCCTCACCGAGCGCGAGCGCGACGCCCGCCTCGCCCTCCACCGGGCCTATCGCCGCCTCGCCTCAGCCCAGGAGTCGGGGAGGCGGGCGAGCCACGCCGAGGCGGCTGAGCTTGCGGTCGCGCTCGAGCTCGCGAGGGCGGCGGCGTGAACAGTTCAGGTGCCGTATACGGGCCCCGTTGTGGCCGCGCCCATGATCTTCCCGCCACAGATCGCCCGCAGCGCTTCCTGCGCGTCGAGCGCGCGGGCGAGAGCGGCCAGCGTCTCCTTTCCGCTGGCCCCAGGCGCGTTCTGGTGCGCGCCTGCCCGGCCCCATGTGGCCGCAGTGGTCTGCACGGTGAGCCGCTGCGGCCCCGGGGCCGGGAGATTCCCGCCCAGTCAACCCCACGTCCAAAGGAGCAGTAGAGATGTCCGATGAAGTGTTCCGGGTAGGCGAGCGCCTGCACGAGAAGGCTGTCCAGGTGCTCGAGGCCGCTGGCAAGGCCGACGGCTACACCGCCGACGAGTACGAGGCCGCGCTGCTCGAGGCTCGTGCCTCGGTCGTTGAGGAGCGCGCGATCGAGCGCCTCGCCCGCAAGCTCGGCTTCGACCCCAGGGCGGCAGCGATGGCCGAGGCCTACGGGCTCGAGCGCGAGGACCTCGAGCAACTGATCGCCGAGGAGCGCGCCAAGGCAGATCAGTACGGCGATCCCCAGCTCGAGCAACTGCTCGCCGACGAGCGCCAACGCCAGCGCTACGCCCTCGACCTCTACGCGCGCGCCGACCTGAGGAAGCGGGGGATCGAGAAGCCGAGTGCCGACGACTATGCCGCCGCTCTTGGCCGCGCCGAAATCGCGCTCGGCTGGCGTTACCGCTAACCCTAGAACGGAGGTAAAAGACGATGGGCCTTTTCACACTACGCCAAGCCAAGACGGACGACGAGCGCCGGCAGGCCGTGCTCGGCGAGCAGCCCGCCCTCTCCGACGATGAGCGGCTCCTGCTCGAGCTGAAACGTGAGCGGAGGACGTTCGTTGCCGAGTCGACGGCCAAGCCGTTCCGCGAGGCCGTGCTCGAGGCGCTCCGCCAGCGCCGAGAGCAGGCTCGGAAGGAAGTCGAGAGCCTGCTCGCCGCACATGCGCACGAGCTCGACAAGCTCGACGCTCCTGGGAACCCCGGCTTCGCGCGCGTCTTCGCCGCCTGGCAGCTCGCGGAGGCGGAGGACTTCTGGCAGGCGCTCGAGCAGGCGCTCGAGCAGGCTCCGGCCAATCGCTTCGCCGAGGTGTCCTACCGGATCTACAACAAGCGGCTCGCCGACTTCGACGCGAAGATCGCGGCCACCGAGGCGCGGATCGTCGAGGCGCGGAAGGCGGAGGCCCGCGCGAAGCTCGAGGCCGAGCTGGCCGCGCTATGAGCGCCGAGACCGAGCGCGAGCCCGAGCCGGTGCGGATCGAGGTTCACTACGACCCGCGCCGGCGCCTGTTCGTCGCGCAAGGTGGCAACGCCACCGAGACGGGGCGCTCGGCCGTGGAGGCGTTCGAGCGTCTCTCCGCGCTCCTGCGGCCGCCGCGATGACAAGGAGGACGTTGATGACAAGGAGGACGTTTACGATCGCGGGCACCACGCGCTCGGGCCGCTCAGACGGCCCCAGAGGCTACGAAGGCTCAGGGGGTAGGAGACCATTCGCTGGGCGGTCAAAGGCCGCCAGACGGCCTGGGACTACTCAGGAACGCAGCGAGGACATGCTCGACGAGCGCGCCAGGCTCATCCGAGACATGACTGCGCTCTTGGAGAACATGAACACCAAGCTCGACGTGATCGAGGACGTGCTCGGCCTGCCGCGCCTCCGGCCGAGACTCCGGCTCGTGAGGGGTCAAGCCCGATGAGGGGCTGTCGCCCGTACAGACAACTGCGCCGTTCGTACTTCCGACGCTCGGTCGAAAGCTGGCAGCGATTCGGAAGACCCTGGCACGAACGGGCAACCGCCGAGCCTCGCCATGGGATTCGGAATCCCCAGCGCTTCCGCAAAGTGGCTGTTTTGCAGGGAGTTTGGCCTGCGCGCGTACGCCGCGCGTACCGATTCCAGCGTCGCCGAGGGAGGCGCTGAATGAGTGACGCGAAGCCTCCTGCGGTGCGCCACGGGGCGTACTCAGGTGCCGCCCTTGCCCCCCTGGCGAGGAACGTAAAACAGTCCCTTTTGAAGCGCATGGGACTGCGACAAGCTGAGCTCACGTGGGCTGGCCGCGAAGTGCTCGACCTCTACGCCCGCAACCGCGCGAAGCTGATTGCGATCGACCGTTGGCTCGAGACAAACCCGATGATCGACGAGGAGGGCCAGCCGGCGGCGGTCTTGAAGGTCTATTGGCTCGCCCACAACGCCGCCATGCGCGCCCTCGCCGAGCTTCGGGGCTGCGTTGCGGATCTCCGCCGCGAAGACCTCGACATCGCCAGCGCGCTCGCGGCGCTCGATCGCGAGGGGCCGGCGGCGAAGCCGTGAACCCCCGCCACTTTCTCCGGCGCCGAGGTGGGGGTGTGCCCCGGGGGGGGCACCTCTTCCCCCCGGATGCCGCTCATGAGGACGAAGACGTGATGCCCACTGACCTGACCAACTATCTCGATCCCGTCGATGGGCCGGTTCGCTTCATCTGCGAACAGATCGAGCTCGCCGACGGGCGCCGCGTCGGGGATGCGCTCGCCGAGGACCCCTGGATCGAGCGCGACTTCCTGCGGCCGCTGTTCGAGCAGGACGCGGCCGGCCGGCCGTGCTACCGCCTCTGCTACCTCGAGCTCCCCCGGGGCCACTGGAAATCCGGAGGCGCGGGCGCCGTCGCCCTCGCCGAGGCGGTGCTCTACCCGTCGACCGACGTCGTCGTCGCCGCGGCCGATCGCGACCAGGCCGCGATCGTAGGCGAGAACATCGCGGCCTACCTCGCTCGCAACCGCTCGCTCCGCGGCTCGTTCAAGCGGCGAGGCGACGAGTACGCGGTTCCGGCGCGTGGCTCTCGGATCCGCGTGATCGCGTCCGACGCCCCGACGGCATGGGGTCTCGGGGGGACGCATCGCCGCTTCCGCGTGATCGCCGACGAGCTCACGAACTGGCGAAGCGAGGATCTCTGGATCGCGCTCGCCTCGGCCAGCGGCAAGGTCGCCGACGCGCAGACGATCGTGATCTCGAACGCCGGCTTCGACGCCGGCAGCTCGTGGCAGTGGCGCATCCGCGAGGCGGCCGAGCGCGAGCCCTGGGCGTATCTCTTCTCCCCGCCCGGGCCGATTGCGTCGTGGGTCTCGGAAGAGTGGCAGGCGCAGATGCGAGCACTCCTGCCCGGGCCTGCCTTCGACCGCGCCATCTTGAACGTGTGGGCTGCGCAGTCGGGCGACTTCGTCACCCGCGAGCAGTGGCGACGCTGCGTCGACCCGGGCCTCCATCCGCAGACGGCCGGCGTGCCGACGAGCGCTCCCTACGTCGCGGGCCTCGACCTCGGGCTGACGAAGGACCGGACGGCGCTCGCGATCGCGCACCTGGACGCGGAGCAGAACGTCGTCCTCGACGAGCTCGTCGTCTGGCAGGGCTCCCGTAGCGAACCCGTCGACATCGGGACGATCGAGCGTGCCGTCGTCGATGCCCACCGCCGCTACCCGCAGCTCCGCGTCTTCGTCGATCCCTGGCAGCTCAAGGGCTCGCTCGGGCGCCTGCAGGCCGAGGGCGTCTACGTCCGCGAGTTCACCTTCTCGGCCACGAGCGTGGCGAGGCTCTCGAGCATCCTCTACGAGCTGATCTCCGCTGCCAGCCTGCGCGTCTTCGAGGATGCCGAGCTCGAGCGTGAGATCCTCGGTCTCGTCGTCACGCAGACGGCCGCGGGGTGGAGGATCGACCACCGCGCCGGCGCCTTCTCCGATCGAGCGATCGCGCTCGCGCTCGCGGCGCAGGAGGCGGTCGCGATGCGCCAGAGCACTGCCCCGCTTCCTCCTCGTCGCGAGCCCGACGCGCTCGACCGCGCTCCCTGGGCCGACCTGGTCGACCTCGAGCCGGGCGGAATCCGCGGCGATCCGACGCGCACGCCACGCTGGTACGACGACGAGGCCGGCGTCTGGGGAAAGGAGTTCTAGACGCGCCTTGCCGCCTCGACTCCGGCGGTGCGCCTCGCTTGGAGGGCGCTCCTAGAAAGTGATAGACTTCTATCATGATTCATGCTCTCGGGACGGCTGCCTCGCTCCGCGTAGGGTCTGTGCTCGTGGCTCTCGAGGATCTCGTCGGCGCGGCGGACATCGCCAAGATGCTCGGCGTGTCGATCGCGACTGCGCACCGCTACGTGAACCGGCCAGACTTTCCCGAGCCACTCGGACGGGTAGCGGGCGGGCGAGTGTGGCGCCGCTCGGACGTAGCCGAGTGGTCCGGGAGGGCGCTGCCAGTCCCGAAGGGTCGACCTCGAAAGGAGGCACACGATGGCGAGCCTGCAGGCTCGGCATAGTCGCAAGTGCGCCCTGGGCAAGCCCTGGACGCCCGCGGATCGGACGGACGGCTGCACGTGTTCTCGGGGCCCGCTCTTCCACGTCGTGGTCAGAGACGGCCGCAAAGCCCACAAGACGCCCGTAGGACGTAACCGGCGCGAGGCCGAGCGCGCGCTCCGCAAGATCGCCGTCCAGCTCGACGAGGGCGTGTACCGCCCGCAGGCGAACATCCCCTTCGAGGAGTGGGGCCGGCGCTGGCTCGACTCACTCGAGCGGAAGGAGACGACGAAGGACTCCTACCGCTCGACCATCGCCTACGCGAGCGAGGCCTTCGGCTCGCTCCCCGTCCGCAGGCTGCGCCCCGAGCACATCGCCCGGTTCGGCCAGCTCCTCCGCGAGCGCGGACGGGACAGCACGGGCAAGGCGCTCTCTGCGTCCACGCGAGCGAAGCACCTGCGCGTCCTCCACGCCTGTCTCGCATCGGCGGTCGCGCACGGCTACGCTGGCTCGAACCCGGTGAACGAGCTGCCGAAGTCGGAGCGGCCGCGGCCGCAGCGGAAAGAGGCGGCGTACTTCGAGAACGACGAGCTCCCTCGCCTCTTCGCCCACGTCGAGGACGGCGTCCACCGCGTTCTCTTCCTGCTCGCGCTCAAGACCGGGATGCGCCTCGGCGAGCTCCTCGCCCTGACCTGGGGCGACGTCGACCTGACGGAGGCCGTGATCCGCGTCCGGCGCACGCATACGGACGGGCACCTCGACCTCCCGAAGAACCACGAGCGCCGTGACGTCGACCTGACGCCGGACGTCGTCGAGCTGCTCGGCGAGTGGTGGGGCGAGCTCGACGGGCCCGCAGACGGCACGCTCGTCTTCCCCGCCGAGACGCCCTCTGGCTACCTCGTCGGCACGACGATCCTGCGCCGCGTGCTCTACCCGGCGATGGAGGCCGCCGACGTGCCCCGCGTCGGCCCGACCGGGGAGAAGCGGACGTTCCATTCGTTCCGTCACACCTTCGCGAAGCGGGCGCTCGAGAGCGGGCGGCAGATCACGTGGCTCTCGCGCCACCTCGGGCACTCGTCGCTCAAGGTCACGACCGACGTCTACGGGCACTGGGAGCGCTCGGAGCGCAAGCGCGAGGCGCGGAAGATGGAGGGCGTGTTCGGCGTCTGAAGGGACAATTGCCGCTGAGGGTGCGAGGAGCGGTGGGCTCAGGCGTTTCGAGCGTGACTCTTGTGGCCGAGGCGTTCGAGTTGGGCGACGAGGGCCGTCGGGTCTGGCGTCGCGGCGGCGGAAAGTAGTCGCCGCCGATGTCGCCGGGCCCTTGGGGCGGTGAAGCACGGGCCGTCCTCGTCGATCATCGGGACTGGACCTGGAGGTAGCTGTCGTTGGCTCGGATCGCGGCCATGGAGGATGTCTTCGGCGGTGCGGGTTTCGATGGATCACGGCGTCGTCCGCCGGACGCCGCGTCCCCATCGTCACCGATTGTCACCCGCCGCAGGTGGGCGCGCCCAGCGAGGGGAACTACCCGAGTCAAAGGCCGACTCCGTATGATCGAACGAGCTTGGATCTTCAGCAGCGAGGAGGTGTAGGGAAGGGATGTCTCGACGTCTTGATCTTGTGAATGACCTCACGAGGGAGATCAAGTCGCTCTACCCGATCTACGAGAAGACGGGGAAGAACATGGCGGTCTTTCTCCTTCAGGCGATTACCATGCATGCCGACGACGCGACTCTCGAACGAATCATCGCGGACGTTCGCGAGGAGATCACCCACGCCTCGGCCGAAGGTGCGTCCTCGTGAAATTCGTACTACCCTGGTACGCGCAGAGCACCCGCTCGCGTCTTACGAGACAACACATATCCCGTAAGTGCTGGGCTTTTCTGATGGGCCGGGGTGGATTCGAACCACCGACCTTGGGATTAAAAGTCCCCTGCTCTGCCAGCTGAGCTACCGGCCCACGCCGAGCCAGTCTAGGCGGCTGGGCCCGAGACGGGGGCGGCGGGCGCGCCTTCCTCAAGCCCGGCGAGAGCCGTCTCTACACTGCGGCCGGGCCCCCATCGACTAGCGGCCCAGGTCACGGCCCTTTCAAGGCCGTAGCGCGGGTTCGAATCCCGCTGGGGGCACTCGCGCCGGTGTGCGACCCTTCCGGCTGCGGGCGGTTAGCTCAGCTGGTAGAGCGCCTGCTTTACACGCAGGTGGCCGCAGGTTCGAGTCCTGCACCGCCCACCTCATGCGCAGGGCCGGCGATCCGCAGGAGCGGATCCCCGGCCGCGCGGAAAACCCCTGAAGCGCCGCAGCTTCGCTGCGGCTGATGCCTGCGCTCGTCCGTCCCGCGGCTTCGTCTGCGCAGGGCCGGCGATCCGCAGGAGCGGATCCCCGGCCGCGCGGAGGCGGCGCTTGGGCCGGGGGCGGCGCGGCGTCGAGGATGCAGCTCAGGCCTTCGCCTCGACCCCGAGCTCGGGCAGGACGCCGAGCTGCTGGAGGAGCGAGGCGGAGTCGAAGTACGTGTGCTGCGAGCGGATCTTGCCGTTGCGGAACTCGTACACGTCGCACAGGTGCAGCGTGACCGAGCGCCCGGTCGGGGCGATGTCGCCTCCAGGCGCCCGCAGCGTCCCCGTGTGCGTCCCGCGTCCCGTGAACTCGACGCAGACGTGGTCGCCGGAGGCGACCACGCGGTCGATGGCGACGCGCCCGTCGGGGAACGCGTCCGCCCACATGCGGCTGTAGGCGAGCACGCCGTCGGGACCGCGGTAGCGCGTGTCCGAGCCGGGGAGCACGATCTCGCCCTCGTCGAGCATCAGCTCGGCGTTGCGCTCGAACTCGCGAGCGTTCCAGTTGTCGTACAGGCTGCGTGCGATTGCGGCGTTGTCGGTCATTCCGGGACACCTCCTCCCAGCAGTGCCGCGCCGCGCCCCGTTCCTCCCCAGGGTACGACTCCGGGCGGGGGTTGCGCAACGTCCGCCGCGTCCGCGACTCTACGGGAATGCGTCGGCGCCAGCGCTCGTTCGGGTGAGCCACGTGTTCCCCTCTCGCTACCTCCCCTGCCCCGACTGCGGCGACTCGGTCGCTCGGAGCGAGCTCGCCGCCCACGTCTGCCGGGAGGAGCGCCGGCTCGACTACGTCGCCTTCCAGGTCGGGGTCGAGGTGGCCGTCTTCGAGGAGGAGCTGGCGTGCTACCTCGCCTCACCACGAGGCCGGTTCGAGCTGTACTACGCTGCACGGGAGCGCGCGCGGAGGCGCGACCGAGGGCCGGCCTGAGTCCTACCAGCCGGGGGGCGGGGCGATGTAGATCGCGACCCCGAGCCCGGGCAGCTTGTCCACGACGAGGTCGCCGAGCGGGGTCACGGTCCGGCCGTCGGCGAAGACGCGCAGCTTGCGGCCGCCGAGGCCGGGGACGGTGAAGGAGGCGCTCGCCGGGGCGGTCGAGGTGTTGACCGCCAGCACGTAGGTCGCCCCGTTCAGCCGTCGCGCGGCGATCCGCACGGGGCTCTCGGCCGACCAGCTCGCGCGCGTGGGCGGAGCGAGCAGGGCGGGCGCGAGCGCGACGATCTCCCGGTTCACGCGCCGGATCTCGGAGCGGATGTCCTCGGCCCAGTAGTCGGGGAAGTAGCCGATCCCGGTTGCCCCCCCGGCGATCGCGAGCCAGGTCTCAGCCCGCACGACCTGCGGCGTCGGGTCCTCGTTCTCGCGGCAGTGCTCCATGGGGCCGGCCTCGATCCACTGGAAGGTCGGCTTGCCCTGGGTCTGCTCGATCAGCTCCCGCTGCATCCAGTAGACGTTGTCGATCTGGGCGAGCGAGCAGCGCACCTCGACCGGGTAGGTGTCGAAGCCGATCACGTCCGCGCGCGCGAAGAAGCCGGGGTAGATCTCCTTCCCGTTCGGCGGCGGCGCGGCGCGCGAGGAGAAGTGGTCGGTGACGGTGAGGAAGGTGACCCGGCCCGGGGCGCGGGGGGCCGGCAGGTTCTCGGGGATCCCGACGGAGACGTCGGCCTCGTCGGGGAGATGCCAGCCGATCAGCCCAGGCCCGGACACGCCGGGCGTCTTCGCGTCCACCGTCGAGAGCGCGCGCCCGGCGAGCCGCGCGAGCTGCTCGCTCTGGTCGGTGTCGCAGGACGTGCCCAGGAAGACGTTGATGCCGGCCGCGAGGCTCTCGGGGAAGTAGTTCGGGCACTGGCGGTAGACGAGGCGCGGGAACACCGGCCGGCCGTTGACGAGGAGCGGCGCGGGGGCCTCCGCCTTGGGCGTCCCGGGCGGGAGCGCGGAGCCCGCGGCCGGCGCGCTCAGCGTGACTCCGGGCGGGACGGGGGAGGCGAGCACGAAGGGCGAGCCTGACGCGTCTCCCGCCGCCGCCCGCGCGGCGAAGGGAGCCGCCACCGCCGCGGCGGACGTCGGCCAGGGATCCGTCCGGAAGGAGCCGCGGTCCTCCGCCCGGATCCCGTTGCGCCAGCGAGCGACCACTCGCACGCGGTAGGTCGTCGCCGGCTCGAGCCCGGTCAGGGCCGTCCGGCCCGTCTCGGCGTCGTGCGTGACCGCGGTCGGCGACCAGATGCCGTAGCGCTCGTCGGTGCCGACCTCGACGACGACGCGGGCGGGCTCGGGGACGCGCCACCTGACGACCGCCGTGAAGGCGTCTGCCTGCACGCCGAGGAGGTCGGGCGCGGGCGCCCGGAAGGTGCCCGCCCCAGCCGCCCCGGCGGCGGTAGGGGCGAGCGCAAGCAGAGCCAGGGCTGCCGAGCGCCGCAGCATTCCGCCATGACTGTCGGCAGGCGGCCGACCCCGCCCGCGTCCCTCGAACGGGTGAAGGCTTCTCCTCCGACGCGTGCCATCGTGCGGGGTAGGCTGCGGGCCGTGGAGCTGGCGGGCAAGGGAGCGGTGGTCACGGGCGCGTCGAGCGGTATCGGCGCTGCCACGGCGCGCAAGCTGCGCGAGGCCGGCGTGCGGGTCGTCGGCGGGGCGCGGCGGGTAGAGCGGGTCGAGGCCGACGTCGCGCTCCCGCTGGACGTGACCGACGAGGAGAGCTGCGCGGCGTTCGTCACCCGGGCGGTCGCCGAGCTGGGCGGCGGGATCGACATCCTCTTCAACAACGCCGGGCTCGCGCTCGGGCGGTACCCGTTCTGGGAGTCCACCCCCGAGGACGAGGCGGCCGTCCTGCACACGAACGTGGACGGCGTCCTGCGCATGACCCGCCTCTGCCTGCCCCACCTCCGCGACGGCAGCCACGTCGTCTTCATGGGCTCCGTCGCCGGCCGCCAGGCCTACCCGAACGGCGCCTCGTACGTGGCCTCGAAGTTCGCGCTGCGCGGATTCGTGTACGCGCTCCGCGAGGACCTCCTCGGCCGGCCGATCCGGATCACGACGGTCGACGCCGGGCTCGTCGCCGAGACGGAGTTCTCGCTCGTCCGCTTCAAGGGGGACGCGGAGAAGGCGCGGCAGGTCTACGAGGGCGTCGAGCCGCTGACCGCCGACGACGTCGCCGACTGCGTGCTCTTCGCGCTGAGCCGGCCACTGCACGTGAACGTGGACGAGATCGTCGTCAAGGCGCTCCAGCAGTCGAGCGGGGCGCGAATCGTCCGTCGCGAGACGTAGCGGGCCTCCGTGCTGACCATCCTCGAAGGATCGACCTTCTGCCTGAGCGACGATCTCGGCGACCTCGACGGGGAGACGTCCGGCTTCTTCGCCTGGGATACCCGCTTCCTCTCCCGCCTCGTGCTCCGGATCGACGGAGAGCGGCTGCTCCCGCTCTCGTCGGGACGGCTCGAGCACTTCGCCGCCGCCTTCTACCTGCGCAACCCCCGGGTTCCGGGGCTCCCGCCGGACTCGCTCTCGGTCGCACGGCGCCGGTTCGTGGGCACGGGTCTGCAGGAGCGGGTCACCGTCCGCAACGAGAGCATGCAGCGGCTCGAGCTCGAGCTGGCGCTCGAGCTCGGCGCGGACTTCGCCGACATCATCTCGGTCAAGCTGCACGACTTCGCGTTCGGCGACCCCGAGCACGCGCCGATCCTTCCGCCGCCGGTCGTGCCGGAGGTGGTCGGGCGAAGCGGCAGCATCGTGCTCGCCGACCCGCGCGGGGCAGCGCGGACGCAGCTCGTCCTCTCGCAGCCCGGGCACGTGCGGGAGGGCGCGGTCGTCTACCCGCTCGCGCTCGAGCCGCACGAGCGCTGGGAGCTGCGGATCGACGTCCTCCCCTCGCTCGACGAGGAGACGCCTCCTGCCGAGGAGGCGGTCGTCCGGCTGCAGGGCCAGCAGGAGGTCCTCGGCGACGTGCTCGAGGCCTGGACCTTGCGCGTGCCCAAGGTGCGCGGGGGCTGGGAGGCGCTGCGGCGGGCCTTCGACCAGTCGGTCTCCGACCTCGCGGCGCTGCGCATCCGCACCGGCGCGGAGCGGCGGCCGCTGTTCGCGGCGGGCATGCCGTGGTTCATGACCGTGTTCGGGCGCGACACCGCGATCACCTCGCTCGAGACCCTCCTGCTCGGCCCCGAGCTGGCCGCGGGCGCGCTGGAGGCGCTGGCCGAGCTGCAGGCGACCGAGGACGACCCCGCGATCGACGCGGAGCCCGGGAAGATCGTCCACGAGGTCCGCCACGGGCGTGCGGCCGAGACCTGGTTCGCGCGCTACTACGGCTCCGTCGACTCGACACCGCTCTTCCTCGTGCTGCTCGCGGAGGCGTTCCGCTGGACGGACGACACCTCGCTCGTCACGCGGCTGAAGGAGCCCGCGCTGCGCGCGCTCGCCTGGATCGACCGCTACGGCGACCGCGACGGCGACGGCTTCGTCGAGTACTGCCGACGCACCGAGCGCGGCCTCGCCAACCAGTCCTGGAAGGACTCCGGCGACTCCCAGCGTTTCCACGACGGCCGCCTAGCCGAACCGCCGATCGCGCCCGTCGAGGTGCAGGGCTACGTCTACGCGGCCAAGCTGGGGCTGGCGGAGGTGGCACGCCTCGCCTGGCGGGACGCGGCGCTCGCCGACCGGCTCGAGCGCGAGGCCGAGGATCTTCGCGGCCGCTTCGACGAGGCGTTCTGGATCCCGGAGCGAGGCGGCTTCTACGCCCTCGCCCTCGACGCCGAGAAGCGCCGGGTCGACGCGCGCTGCTCGAACATGGGCCACCTGCTCTGGACCGGGATCGTCCGGGGCGAGCGAGCGGCTGCGGTCGCCGACCAGCTCCTCTCGGAGGCGCTCTGGTCGGGCTGGGGCGTGAGGACGATGGCGAGCGACGAGGCCGCCTACAACCCGCTCAGCTACCACAACGGCACGGTCTGGCCGCACGACTCGGCGCTCGCCGCCTGGGGCCTCGCCCGCGCGGGGCACGTCGAGGGTGCCCGCCGCATCGCCCGCGCGCTGTTCGAGGCCGCAGGCCACTTCGGCTGGTCGTTGCCCGAGGTCTTCGCGGGCTTCGACCGCTCGGAGACGCCCTTCCCCATCGCCTACCCGACCGCCACCCGCCCGCAGGCGTGGGCGGCGGGGACACCGATCCTGCTCCTGCGCGTGCTGCTAGGTCTCGAGCCCGACCGGCCCCGCCAGCGACTCGTGAGCACGGTCGCAGACGAGCTGCCGAGCTGGCTCGACGGGCTGCGAATCGAGGGTGTGCGCGCCTTCGGGCGCACCTGGAGCGTGGCCGTCGAGCGCGGCCGTGTCAGTATCGGGGAGGGTCCCTGATGCGCATCGGTCTCATCTCCCCGGTCTGGTTCCCGGTCCCACCCGAGGCCTACGGGGGCACGGAGCGGGTGGTGGCCCTGCTCGCCGACGGCTTGGTCGACGCCGGTCACGACGTGACGCTCTTCGCCTCGGGCGACTCGCAGACCCGAGCGCGCCTCGAGGCCGTGTTCCCGACGGCCCCGAGCGAGTGGATCGGGCACACCTTCTGGGAGCTACGGCATGCGGTCTTCGCGCTCCGCCGCTCGCGCGATGTGGACGTGGTCAACGACCACACCGGCCTGCTCGGGCTCGCCCTCGGCGGGCTCCTCGACGTCCCCTTCTGTCATACCGTGCACGGTCCGCTGGACGGGCTGCCCGGCGTCCTCTACGACGAGGTGCTCTCGCTCGTCCCGCGCGCGCAGCTCATCTCCATCTCGCTCAACCAGCGCGCCCCCCGGCCGGGCTTCCCCTGGGTCGCCAACTGCCCGAACGCGCTCGATCTCTCCCTGTACCCGTTCCGCCGCAAGTCCGGGGGCGAGTACCTCCTCTTCCTCGGCCGCATGAGCCCGGACAAGGGTGCGCACCGGGCGCTCGCCGTCGCGCTCGAGACCGGCCTGCCGCTCAAGATCGCGGCCAAGTGCCGGGAGCCGGCTGAGATCCGGTACTTCGACGAGTTCATCCGGCCGCACCTCGGCCCTTCGATCGAGTACGTGGGCGAGGTCGGGCACGCGGAGAAGATCGAGCTGCTCGTCGGCGCCCGGGCCCTCCTCTTCCCGATCGACTGGGAGGAGCCCTTCGGCCTGGTCATGATCGAGGCGATGGCCTGCGGGACGCCGGTGATCGCGACCCGGCGTGGGTCGGCACCCGAGATCATCGACCACGGCCGGACCGGAGTGCTGGTCGACAACTACCGGGACATGGAGGATCCTGCGGTGCTCGAGCTGGCCGAAAGCCTCGATCCCAAGGTGATGCGGCGAGAGGTCGAGGAGCGTTTCTCGCCCGAGCGGATGGTGGCCGCCTACGTGGGCGCCTACGAGGCGACGATCGAGGCCTTCCGGGCTGCATGAGACGGCGCGCCGGAGGTCGCGGCGGCGGGCTGCGGCGGCGGCGGCGTTCACGCCAAGTGACAAAGTGTCACTTGGCTTCTGGCGTCCGGGATGCTCGTCGCTGCGCTCGGAGTACCTGAGGACGTGGCCCGTGGTGGTCTTCCAGGATCGCGGCGGCTCGGAACCTGCCAAGTGACAAAGTGTCACTTGGCTTCTGGCGTCCGGGATGCTCGTCGCTGCGCTCGGAGTACCTGAGGACGTGGCCCGTGGTGGTCTTCCAGGATCGCGGCGGCGTTCACGCCAAGTGACAAAGTGTCACTTCGCAGGTTCCGAGCCGGCTCCCAGCGCTGCCGGAAGCTGCCCATGAAGCTGCGGTCACCCTACGACCGCGAGATCCTGAGGCTGGCGGCGCCTGCGCTCGGAGCGCTCGCGGCCGAACCCCTCTACCTGCTCGCGGACACGGCCATCGTCGGCCATCTGGGCCGGCCGCAGCTTGCTGCTCTGGGGATCGCGGCCACGGTCCTCGGCGGCGTCTTCGCGATCTTCAACTTCCTCCAGTACGGCACGACCGCCCAGGTCGCTCGCGCCGGTGGGGCGGGCGAGGCCGAGGCTGCCCGCCGTCTCGGTGCCCAAGCCGTCTGGCTCTCGCTCGGTTTCGGCGCCGCGGTGGCCGCGCTCGTCGCAGCGCTCGCTCCGGCGCTCGTCGGGGCGATGGGCGGGGAGGGCCAGGCGGCCGAGTACGCGGTGACCTACCTGCGCATCGCGGCGATCGGGCTGCCGGCAGCCTTCCTCGCGCTCGGTGGCCAGGGCTACCTGCGCGGCATCGCCGACCTGCGCACGCCCCTCGTCATCGTCCTCGCGGGGAACGCGGCCAACGTCGTGCTCGAGGTCGTCTTCGTGTACGGGTTCGGCTGGGGGATCGCAGGCTCGGCCTGGGGGACGGCGCTCGCTCAGCTCGGGATGGGAGCCGGGTTCGTCGCCGCCGTCCTCCGCGGGCTCCGTCCCGGCGAGGCTCGCATTCGGCTGCGGCTCGCCGGGCGCGTGCTCTCGCTCGGGAGGTGGATCTTCCTGCGCACGACGGCACTGATGAGCTCGTTCGTGCTGGCGGGGGCGGTCGCGACCCGCTTCGGCGATGCTGCCATCGGGGCGCACCAAGTCGCCTTCCAGCTCTGGATCTTCCTGGCCCTCGTGCTCGACTCGGTGGCGATCGCGGGGCAGATCATCGTCGGGCGGGAGCTGGGCGCAGGTCGGCGAGAGCGTGCGTACGCGGCCGGGGCGCGCATGATCTGGCTCTCTTCCGTCGCCGGCGTGGCCTTCGCTCTCGTGCTCCTCGCGCTGGCGCACGTCCTGCCGAAGGCCTTCACCGGGGACGCGGCGGTGCTCGAGCAGGCGGCGCTCCTGTGGCCGCTCTTCGCGCTCATGCAGCCCCTCAACGGTGCCGTCTTCGCGCTCGACGGGATCCTGATCGGCGCCGGCGACGGGCCCTACCTGGCCGGCTCGATGGTGGCCGCCTTCCTCGCCTGCGCGGCCGTGCTCTCCGCCGCGCTCGCGGGCGGCTGGGGCATCCGCGGCGTCTGGGCGGCGCTCGTCGTGCTCATCCTCGTGCGGCTTGCGGCGATGACGGTGCGCTTCCGGCGCGGCCGCTGGCTCGTCGTCGGCTGGGTCTCGTAGCCACCGGTCTGGCTGTGGAAAGATTGGCGCACTCTCGGCACATCTACCCCTTGACAGAAACGGTGTCTGACACCGACTACGAGGCGGCGGCCTCGCGGCGCTTGCGGAAGTAGCGCTCGAGGCCGCGGAAGTGGTGCCAGTACGGCGCGGCGCGGTCGTAGATGTCCACCAGCTCCGGGTCGACCTGCCCGACGTCGTAGCGGGCGGCCGCCACGAACGTCGGCTCGTCCATCCCGTCCTCGACGCGCTCGGCCCAGCGGTGCAGGGTTTCCCGCAGCGCGGCCAGGTGGCGCTCGACGTCGTCGAAGGTGCCGAAGTGGATCAGCGCCAGCCGCCCGGGCGCGCGGCGCTCGATCTCCTCGAGTGTCTGCTCCCAGGCCTCCAGGTCGAGCTCCGGCGGCGGGCAGGGTGGGAGCACGAAGCGTCCGGGCGAGATCCGCACGCCGGCTGCGTCCCCGGCGTAGAGCGTGCCCGCCGCGTCGAGGTAGCAGACGTGGTGGGAGGCGTGGCCAGGGCTGGGGAAGCACTCGAGCCCGACGACGCGCTCCCCGACCGCGTGGACGTTCCCTTCGGGCACGGGCGCGAGCTCCCCCCAGAGCGAGTCGAAGAGCTCGCCGTAGAGCCGGCGCGCGCTCGCCTCCAGGCGGGCGGGGTCGACGAGGTGCGGCGCGCCCACCTCGGACACGTGCACCTGCAGGTCGGGGTGCTCACGGACGAGGACCCCGGCGGCGCCGGCGTGGTCGAGGTGGATGTGCGTGAGGAGCAGGTGGCGGACCTGGCGCAGCTCGAGGCCGCGCTCGCGCAGCCCCGCCTTCAGCGCCTCCACGCAGGTCGTCGGGCCGCAGTCGAGGAGCGCCGGCCCGTCCTCGGTCTCGAGCAGGTACGAGCCGATGACCCGTGGGGTTCCGAGGTGGACGAGGTCGATCGGCGCCGCCGGCACGCGGCGATCTTAGGCCGCGGGCAGGGTCCCGGGCGGGCCGAGCAGCTCGATCCCGAACTCGCGGCAGATCTCCTCGAAGCGCTCGGGGCTCGGCAGCACGAGCTCGGGCGGGAGCACCGGCTCGGGAGCCGGCTCCCCGACGACGGCGACGAAGCGCTCGAATCCGGCCGGCGCGCAGGCGACGAGCCAGCGCGCGGTCGCGGACTCGACCCGGAAGGTGTGCGCCACTCCCTTGGGGCCGAGGGCCGACTCGCCGGCGGCGAGCGCGTAGACGTTGTCTCCGACGTACAGGGTGATCTCGCCCTCGAGCACGACGAACGCTTCGTCCTCGGCGTGGTGGATGTGCAGCGGGGGCATGTGGCCGCGCGGTGCCAGGCACTCGACGAGGCAGAGCCGTCCCCCGGTCTCGTCACCCGACACGCGCACCCGGACGAGGTTGTCGATGAACCAGATGGCGCCCGCGTCCGCGGCTACCTCCGTCATGTCCCCCCCTCTCGCTAAGCTCCAAAGAGGAGTTTATACCTCTATAAAGGAGCTTTTGCAAGTGGCGGACCTACGACCGTTCTCCTACACGATCCTCGCTCTCGTGGGCGAAGGAGGGGCGGGGCCGCACGACATCGTGCAGATGATGCGGCGAGGCCGGGTCTACTGGAGCGCCGCCGACAGCCACTACTACGCGGAGCCGAAGCGGCTCGAGCGGCTGGGCTACCTCCGCTCGGAGCGACGGCCGGGCCGGACGCACGAGCGCACGCACTACCGGCTCACGGACGAAGGCAGGCGCGCGTTGCGTGCGTGGGGCGGCCAGCCGTCCCCGTTCCCCCGGATCCAGCACGAAGCGGTCGTGCGCGTGCTCGCAGGGGACATCGTCGGCGACGAGGCGATCGTCGAGAGCATCCGGGGACTGCGCGCGGAGCTCGCTGCGCTCGCGGGCAGTCTCGACGTGGCCGAGGAGGAGGCGCGCACGCTCCCGCACCGGGAGCGCTACCTGCGGCTCGTGCATCGGCTGGGGCGGGCGCTCTTGCGCGTCCACGAGGAGTGGGCCGACGAGATCGAGCGAGAGCTTGCCGGCCGGCGCTAGGCGAGGTGCTGCCCCCATGCCGCCCGGAGGGGCGCGCGAGCCGCGCGATGACACCACGCTCACGACCCTGCCGGGGGCACGTTCAGGTTCCGGCGGAAGACGTTCTCCGGGTCGTATCTCCGCTTCACCTCGGCCAGGCGCTCGTAGTTCTCGCCGTACGCGGCCCTCGCGACGCTCTCGCCGTCGTCGTCGGCGTCGAGGTAGTTCACGTAGCGTCGGCCGGCCAGATGGGGCGTCAGCGCGGCGAAGAGCCCGCGCGTCCACTCGACGTTCGCGTCGGTGGTCGCGGGGTCGGACCAGACGGACGTGAGCAGGACGTTGAAGCCGGCCTTGCGGTGCGGAACCGCCGTCTCCGAGACCCCCACCCGCGTCGCCGCGCCGTGGTGGTGCTCGATCGCGACGAGGGTCATCGGTGACGGCGCGGCTGCGAAGCCCTCGACGAGGAGCTCGATCGCGTCGTCGCGCAGGTCGC
Organism: Gaiellaceae bacterium; assembly: GCA_035559835.1. Lineage (GTDB taxonomy): Bacteria > Actinomycetota > Thermoleophilia > Gaiellales > Gaiellaceae > GMQP-bins7. Next base: position 23,175 of record DATMAP010000114.1, on the reverse strand, counting down.
TGAGGAAGCTCGACTTCCAGTAGTTCAGGGCGCGCGGCGGGTACGAGTCGTCGAGCATCGTGTTCACCGCCGGGTACGGCATCGGCCCGACCTGCGTGAGCGCAGGCGAGCCGAAGGCGAGGAGCGGTTCGAGGTCGCGCTCCGCCGCGTCCCGGTCACCGCAGTGGCAGACGGCGATCGCGGCGAGCGGAGCGCCCGATCCGTCCGGCGCGTGCACGAGGGCGGCGACGAGCCCGAGCTCGTCGGGCGCCCCGGCCGCGAGCTCCCGGCAAAAGCGCAGGACGTCGCGGGCAGCCTCGAACGGGTGGGCGACGAGCCCGCCGACGACCTGATCCACCGGATGCAGCGCGTACTCGAACGACGTCACGACGCCGAAGTTCCCGCCGCCTCCGCGGAGCGCCCAGAAGAGATCCGGGTGCTCGTCGGGGCTCGCGACAAGAAGCTCACCGCCTGCAGTGACGACCTCCGCCGACCGGAGGTTGTCCGCCGCGAGCCCGAACGCGCCCATCAGCCAGCCGAAGCCTCCGCCCAGCGTGAGGCCGGCGATCCCCGTCGTCGAGATCGTGCCGCCTGTCACCGCCAGCCCGTGGAGCGCGGTCTCGCGGTTGAGCTGCCTCCACGTGACACCCGGCTGCGCCCGCACGGTCGCACGGCTCGGATCGACGTGCACGCCCTTCATCGGGGAGAGGTCGACGACCACGCCGTCGTCGACCGTCGACAGCCCCGCGACGCTGTGCCCGCCGCCGCGGATCGCGACCTCGAGCCCCGCTCGCCTCGCGAGACCCAGGACGTCGATCACGTCGGAGGCGCCGAAGCACTGCGCGACGAGCAGCGGTCGCCTGTCGACGAGCCCGTTGTGCACGCGGCGCGCCTCGTCGTACTCCGCGCTCCTCCGATCGATCAGGCGCCCGGAAAAGGTGGCGCCGAGCTCGGCGCCGAGGTCGAGATCCGTCACGCTCATCGCTCCCTCCCTCAGGACTCGCCGACGCGCGAGATCGCGCCCGACAGTCTCTGCACGTCACCGCCGTCACCGTACGCCAGCCCGCTGACGTGGAACGAGCCGGACGCGCCGGCGAAGCGGCCGGTCCCGCCGGTGATCGTGTTCGTTTGCTCGTAGTGGATGGTGCCCGCCCCGTCGACCGTGAACGTCCCTGCGTAGCTGCCTTCGATCGTGTCGCCGTTCGCTGCGGTGACCGTGAAGGAGCCCGCGTACGTCCCGTCGCCCAGGTCGGCGCACTCGCGCGAGCTGTAGCGGTAGCGGCCGACGTGGGTGCCGACCCCCGAGGTCTCGACCCAGACCGGGAGGCTCGACCCGCAGTCGTGCGTGCCGACTCCCCAGCTGCCGCGATCGGAAGCCGCGAACGGGACGTCGCTCGAGGCCGACGCCTGCACCGACGACGCCAGGGCGAAGCAGGCGACGAGCGCCAGCGCCCCGAGCACGATGCTCGACCGTCTCTTCTTGCTCATCCGTCTCACCTCTCTCCTCGCGGCCGGGCTCGACGGTCGCCCGGCCGGTCGCCGTGTACCGAAGGCACGAACGTAGAGCGGCGAAGCCGCCGGCGCTATGGCGGACGACCCTGAACTTTCGTCCGCGTCGTCCCTGCCGCGAGCCCCTCCAACGCCTCGACGGCGCGCCGCCCGCCACCGTACGAGGCCACGCTCGCGCGCATGCGCGCAGCACCGGCCCGCAGCGTCACCGACGTGAGCGCGCCGGACACCGCGCGTGCGATCGCCCTCTCGTCGGCGTCCTGCCGCAGCGCCACTCCCGCACCGAGGGCCGCGACACGGCTCGCGTTCCCCGGCTGGTCACGCCCGAGGGGCAAGCACACGAGGGGGATCCCGCATGCGAACGCGGCCATGATCGTCCCCATCCCTCCGTGCGTCACGACGAGCGCGGCGTGCGGCAGGAGGGCGCGGTGCGGCACGTACGCTCGCACGAGTGCCGACGCCGGAAGCTCGAGCTCGTCCGGCGCGAGCCCGAAGCCGGTTGTGACCACGACCCGGACGGCCAGGCTCGAGAGGGCGTCGAGGATCCGCTGCAGCGCTTCCTCTTGGTGGACGTACTGCGAGCTCAGGCTCACGACGATGATCGGGCCCTCTTGCTGCCCGCAGCCACGGGTCGTCCCACGAGAGCGCCGACTCGGCCTCCTCGAAGAGCGGTCCCGAATGGACGACGTTCGCCGGCAGCACGGGCCGGGGATCGAACTCGCGCGTCATCGGGACGAGGACGAGGTCGGCGTCTCGCATCGACTCGACGGCGATGCTCTCACCGGTGGGCACGGGCGACCTCGCCCTCGAGGCCGAGCGCCACGGCGGCCGCGTGGTCGGGCTGATCCTCCAGGGCACGCCCACGGGCCGGGTCGAGCTCCGCTGCGGGAGGAGCGGCGAGCCAGCCCGCGCCGACGTTCGCCGCTCGCTCGCGAAGGAGCCGCGGCGCGAGGACGTCGACCGTGTGGCCGCGCTCGACGAGGAGCCGCGCCGCGCCGAGCATCGGCTGGGTCCCTCCGCCCGACTGCCAGAGCACGAACAGGAACCGGTGAGGACGCACGACCGACGATCATCCTCCTCGGGCTTTGTAGGAGCAAGCACGAGGCGCGAGAATCGGTTCATGACCACGACGCTCGTGGGGCGCGACGAGGAGCTCGGGCGCGTCCACGCGTTTCTCGAGCGCGCATCCGACGGGCCGGCCGCGCTCGTCGTCTCGGGTCGACCCGGGATCGGGAAGACGGCGCTCCTCGAGAGCGCTCTCGAGCACGCGACGTCCCAGCGCGTGCTGCTGCACCGCGCGGTCGAGGCGGAGGCCTCGATCGGGCTGGCGACGCTCTCCGACCTCTTCCTCTCTCCGTTCCTCGAGGCCGCCGACGACCTCCCGGCGCCGCGGAGGCGCGCGCTCGAGGTCGCGCTCCTCCTCTCCGAGGCCCCGGAGAGCTTCGTCGTCGACACGCGCCTGCTCGGCCTCGGCGTCCTCGACGTCCTTCGCTCGCTCGCCGAGCGCCGGCCGGTGGTTCTCGCGATCGACGACCTGCAGTGGGTCGACCGCTCGTCCGCGGAAGCCATCCGCTTCGCGATTCGCCGTCTGCAGGACGAGCGGGTCGCGGTGATCGCGACCGTCCGCGTCGACTGGAGCGACGCGCGCGCAACTCCGGCGACGGTGCTGCCCGGCGTGCGGGTGGAGCACATCGAGCTCGGGCCGTTGAGCATCGACGCTGTCTACCGGCTGCTCAGCGACAGCACGGAGCTCAGGCTCTCGCGACCCAAGCTCCTCGAGCTCTACGAGCGGGTGGACGGCAACCCGCTGTTCGCGCTCGAGCTCGCCCGCGAGCTCGAGTCGCCGCCCGGCTTGGATCGAGCGCTTCCCGCGACGCTCGTCGAGTCACTCGCGAACCGGCTCGGGCAGGTGCCGCCCGACAGCCTCGCCGTGCTGCTCGTGGCGGCGGCTCTCCGCGTCGCGGACGCCGACACGCTAGGGCGCGCGCTCGGCGAGGATCGCACGCGCGCGGCGCTCGAGGTCGCGGCGTCCCTCGGGCTCGTCCGCCTGCACGGGGGCGTCGTCCGGTTCGTTCACCCGCTCATCCCCGCCGTCGCGCTCGACACGAGCCTTCCGTGGCAACGCCGCCACGCCCACGCGGCTGCGGCACGGATCACGAGCGATCCGGAGGAACGGGCGCGGCAGCTTGCCCGTGCAGCCGAGGGCCCCGACGAGAGCGTCGCCGAGGAGCTCGAGCGCGCCGCGCGGCGCGCGGATCGGCGGGGAGCGACGGCGGAGGCGGCCTCTCTCGCCGAGCTGGCGATCGAGCTGACCGCGGACTCGAGTCGGCTCACCGGACGGCTCCTGGCGGCCGCGGACCTCGATCGTCGCTCCGGAGACCGGCACCGAGCGGTCGAGCTCGCCCAGGTCGTCCTCGACCACGGCGCTCAGGGGAACGATCGGGCCGACGCGCTCTTCACGCTCGCCCAGTGCCGCACGAGCGACCTGCCCGCGATCGTGTCCCTGTGCAACGAGGCCCTCGCCTCGGCCTCGGCCGACAGTCGCCGGCTCGCATCGATCCACGCGTTCGCCAGCTGGATGCAGATCCTCGTCGGCGACGTCCCGAATGCCCTCGCCCACGGGCGCTCCGCACTGGAGCACGCCGAGCGCACCGGCGACCGGCGGCTCGTCGCCCGGGCCATCGCTCGCGTCGCCATGGCCGAGACGTGGTCGCTCGAGGAGACTCCGGGCCTGCTCGAGCGAGGCGTCGAGATCGAGCGAACGCTGCTCCAGCCGCTCGAGTACCACGGCAGCCCGCGGATCGCTCTCGCGCGTCGACTCATCTGCGTGCAGCGGCTGGACGGGGCTCACACGCTCCTCGAGGAGGCGGAGGCAGCGGCCGCGTCGGTGGGAGACGACAGCACGCGCGCGCACCTCCTCTTCCACGAGGCGCAGCTCGAGAACGACCGGGCGCGCTGGCACGCGGCCGTCGAGCGTGCCGACCTCGGCCTCGACCTCGCCGGTCAGCTCGAGGATCCGCAGCTCAGGGGCATGCTGCTGAACGTGAAGTCGTACGCCCACGCGCTGCTCGGCGACGTGGACGAAGCGCGCGCTGCGGCCGAGGAGGGGCTGGCGATCGCCTCACGTGTGGGGGACGCGCTGTTCGACGTCCAGCACTGGGACGTGCTCGGGCTCATCGCCCTGTCGCTCGGCGAGACCGAGGAGGCGGCGCGTCACCTCGCCGACCTCCCCGACCGCCTCGTCTCGCTGGGCATGCTGGAGGCGTCGGACATCGCCTGGCCGGCCGCCATCGAAGCGCTCGTCGAGGTCGGGGAGCTCGTGCGGGCGGAGGACTACCTGGAGCGGTTCGAGGACATGGCCGTCAGGGCGAGAGGCCCCTGGGCACTCGCGAGCGCCGCCCGTTGTCGTGCGTTGCTCGCTGCCGCGGCCGGGGACGAAGAGGGCGCGACGGCGTCGTTCGAGCGGGCTCTTCTCGAGCACGCCCGGATGGATCGGCCGTTCGACGAGGCCTGGACGCTCTTCTGTCTCGGTCGCGTGGCTCGCCGCTTCCGCCGCAAGGGCGACGCTCGGGAGGCGCTGGAGCGGGCACGGGCGGTGTTCGAAGCCGTGGGGGCACGACTCTGGTCGGCGCGGGCGGAGGCGGAGCTCGCCCGCATCGCTGGCCGCCGCCGGGCGGGTGGGGCGCTCACGGAGGCCGAGACCCAGACGGCGCGCCTGGCCGCGCAGGGCTATTCGAACAAGCAGATCGCCGCGCAGCTGTTCGTGAGCGTCCATACCGTCGAGTCGCACCTCTCGAGCGTGTACCGGAAGCTCGACATCACCTCCCGGTACACGCTCGCGGCCCGGCTGGACGAGCTCGCTCCCGGCACGGCGGCCGAGCGAGAGCCGCGCTGAAAGGGTAGGGACATCCGGGATTCAACCGGCGGCTCTCCCCGCGTACCCTCGGCCGTGACCGAGAGGAGGACTCCATGCGACGCACGCTCACGCTCGAGGCGGCTCTCTGCTCGGCGCTCGCCCTCCTCGGCGCAGCGGGAGCGCTCGCCGCGCAAGAGGGTGCGCCTCGGGGCGGACAGGGCACGGCTGCCCACCCATACCCGCTCGGAGCCATGGCGCCGATCCCGCGCTCGGGCGGGTGGCAGGCGCGTGTCGACAGCACGGCGCCGGACGCGGCCGCCGTCATCGCGACCATCCCCCTGAACAAGCCGCCGAAGCCCGGGTACCAGTACTTCCTCGTCGAGCTCACCTTCCGCTACACGGGGAAGGGCGCGAGCAAGATCATCGACCGGCTCGCGTTCTACGCGCAGTCGGCCGGCGGGCGGCTCTACGACCTCGGGCTCCTGAGGAACGCCTGCGGTCTCGTCCCCGACGTCCTGGACGACATGAAGAAGGTCCGGGCCGGAGGGAGCGTGTCCGGGCCGCTCTGCGTGGCGGTGAGGAAGCGCGACGCTGCGGGGCTCCTGTTCGTCGTCGAGCCGTCCACGATCGCTCCGCACTCGGTTCAGGTGTTCTTCCGCACGCGCTATTCCTAGGTGGCGAGCGCGGCCTCGAGGTCGGCGAGCAGGTCGTCGACGGCCTCGATCCCGACCGAGAGCCGGATCAGCGCGCCCGGCACGGCGAACGGCGCGCCGGCGGTGGACGCGTGCGTCATGCGGCCGGGGTGCTCGATCAGGCTCTCGACGCCACCCAGGCTCTCGGCGAGCTTCCAGATCCGCGTGCGCGCGACCGCGGCCAGCGCCTCCTCCTCGCTTCCGAGCAGGAACGAGACCATCCCTCCGAAGTTGCGCATCTGCCGGGCGGCGAGCTCGTGCCCCGGGTGCCCGGGGAGGCCGGGGTAGAGGACGCGCGCGACGCGCGGGTGCTCGGCGAGGAAGGCCGCCACCGCCCGCGCGTTCGCGCAGTGGCGCTCCATGCGGAGGGCGAGGGTCTTCACCCCGCGCAGGACGAGCCAGCAGTCGAAGGGCCCCGGGACCGCGCCCAGCGACTTCTGCAGGAAGGCGAGGCGCTCCGCGAGCGCGCCGTTGCTCGTCGCCACGAAACCGCCGACGACGTCCGAGTGGCCGCCCAGGTACTTCGTCGTCGAGTGCAGGACGAGGTCGGCGCCGAGCTCCAGCGGCCGCTGCAGGTAAGGGGTGGCGAACGTGTTGTCCACGACCACGAGCGCGCCGGCCGCGTGCGCCGCCCGGGCGGCAGCCTCGATGTCGACCACGTTCAGGAGCGGGTTCGTCGGCGTCTCCAGCCAGACGAGCCGCGTGCGCTCGTCGAGGTGGGCGGCGAGGTTCCCGGACAGCTCCTCCGGCGGGAGGAAGGTGAAGCGGTAGCCCTTGGGCTCGTACACCTGCGAGAAGAGCCGGTAGACGCCCCCGTAGACGTCGTTCACGCAGACGACGCGGTCGCCGGGGGAGACGAGGTGCAGAAGCGTCGTCACCGCGCCGAGACCCGAGGAGAACGCACGCCCGTGAGCGGCGCCCTCGAGCGAGGCGAGGCACTCCTGGAGCGCCGTCCGAGTGGGGTTCGCGACGCGAGCGTAGTCGTAGCCCTTGTGGACGCCGACCGCCTCCTGCACGAAGGTCGAGGTCTGGTAGATGGGGGTCGTGACCGCCCCGGTCGCCGGGTCGGGCTCCTGCCCCACGTGGATGGCGCGCGTCTCGAACGCGAGCTCGGTCGGCGGCTCCTCGGGCATGTCCGGCGAACGATAGACCTAGCCCGGCGCCGCCCGGAGCAGGATCGTCCCGATCCGGCCGATCGCCAGAAAGTGCTCGTCGAAGGTGAGGAGCGGCGCGCCGGCCCGGGCGCTCGCCGCGGCGATCCAGATGTCGTTCGTCGGCAGGGGCGTGCCAGCAGCCTTGAGCGCGACGATGATCTCGGCGTGGATACGCGCGACCTCCCGATCGACCGGTAGCTCTTCGACAATCGGGTCCGCGAGGAACTCATCGAGCTGTGCCTCGTTCCGCTCCCTGCGACTGCCCGCCAGGAACCCGGTGAGGAGCTCGCCGACGACGACCGACGGGACGCCGATCCAGTCGGCGGCGTCGATGAGCTCGGTGATCTGCGCGTCGCCTCGGCTGAGCCGGCTGTAGGCGGAGGTGTCGAGGCAGTAGCGACTCAGCGCCAGAGCTCCGGGTCGATCTGCTCCGTGATCTCGATGGCCTTCTCGAACTCCTCGAGCTCCTCCTGCGTCCACGTGCCCGAGAATCGGCGCAGCCCGTTGCTTCGTCGTCCGCCAGGGGTGATCCCCAGCGCGCGCGCCAGAAGGTCGAGCACAGTGCGATTGAGGGAGTGGCCGCGGCGGCGCTTCTCCTCTTCGAGGGCGCGGGAGAGCTCGGGCGGCACCTGTCTGATCGTGAGATGTCTCATGCAGTCACTCTAGTGCATGCGCTGAATGCATACTAGCGCTGCGTGCCGAGGCGCACCATCATCGCCCAGGTGCGGGAGACGAGCCGCCGGACGGTGTCGAGGACACCCGTCGCCGACCCGTCGGGAGGCTGCGACGCACGGCGATCCGCCCGGCCGCGTCGCCTGCGACGAGCCTCAGCGGACGACGCGCTCGAGGCCGGCGACGCGGCGCAGCCGCTCGAGCGCGCGCTCGAGCGCCTCCTCCAGCGCGGCCGAGCGGCGCACGCCCGGCTCGAGGTGGAGCGTCTTCAGCACGAGCGCACCGTCGCCTCGCTCGGCCTTCAGGTCGGCGCGGCCCACGAGCCGGTCGCGCCACAGGAAGGGGAGCACGTAGTAGCCGTACCGCCGTTGCGGGGCGGGCTTGTACACCTCGATCACGTGCTCGAAGCCGAACACGCGGCGCACGAAGGCCCGGTCCCAGAGCAGGTTGTCGAAGGGGGAGAGGAGCACGGCCACGGGCGGGCGGGGCGGGTCGAGGTCGGTCCCGGCGGGGACGAGCACGGGTGGGCCTCCATCGTCCACCCGCACGCGCTCGAGGACACCCTCGCGGACGAGCGCCTCGAGCGCTCCGGTGATCCGCTTCGTGCCGCCGCGCAGGCGCCAGTGCTCGACGATCCCCGCCTCCGTGAGCGCGCCACGCGCACGCACGGCGCGCATCGCCAGCTCGCGCAGGCGCGCCGGCTCGTCCGCCTCGGGCGCCTCCAGCACCTCGCGCGGGAGCACGCGCTCGGCCAGGTCGTACAGGCGCTGGAAGCCGTTCACGCGTCCCGCGATGACCACCTCGCCGTGGTGCCAGAGCGCCTCCAGCACCACCTTCGCCGGCTTCCAGCCCCACATCCCGCCGCCGCCCTCGCCCTCGAAGTGGCGGGAGGCAAGCGGGCCCCGCTCGCGGATCGCCACCCGCACCTCCTCCGCGAGCTGGGGCTCCCTGGCCAGCACGTCCCCGCGCCACGGGTGCGGGCGGCGCATGACGCCGCGGAAGAGCGGCCAGTCCTCCACCGGGAGCAGGCACGCCTCGTGCGCCCAGTACTCGAAGATGCGGCCCTGCCCCAAGAGCCGCGAGACCGTCTGCCGCGGGTAGGCGCCCACCCGTCCGCCGAGCACGATCCGGTGGCTGCGCTCGACCGCGGTGATCGAGTCGAGCTGGACGCAGGAGAGCCGGCGGATCGCCTCCTCCACCTCGCGCGCGGTGCCGCTCCGAGCCCGGGGCGCATACCCCTGTGCGCCGATCGCGAGGCGCCGCAGCGCCGTCACCGAGACCGCCCTCAGTCGGGAACCTTCCCCTCGAGGATGGCCGCGAGCCGACTGGCGTCGATGTTTCCGCCGGAGACGATGCAGACGAGCCGGCCGCCCCCTGCCCGGCCGGAGAGCGCCGCCGCGACGGGCAGCGCCGCCGCGCCCTCGGCCACGATCCGCGCGCGCTCGAGGAGCAGGCGGACGGCCGCCGCCGCATCGGCCGGCGAGATCGCGAACGCGTCCGCGACGAGCGGACGCGCGCGCTCCCACATCTCGGGCAGGAGCGCCCCGGCGCCGGCGCCGTCGACGAACGAGGGCGTGTACTCGACCCGCACGGGCACGCCCCCGTTGGCGAGCGCAGCGCTGACCGGGGCGCCCGTCGTCGGCTCGCAGACGTAGACCTCGGTCTCGGGACGCAGCGCCTTGAGCGCGCTCGCGATGCCGGTGGTCAGGCCGCCGCCGCCCCAGGGCACGAGGACGGCGTCGAAGCGGTCGAGCTGCTCGAGCAGCTCCAGCCCGATCGTCCCGTTGCCGGCCATCACCGGCTCGTCGCGGACGGGGTGGACGAAGTACCCCTCGACCCCCTCGGCGCCGCCGGCCTCCATCGCCGCCCACCACTCGTCCCAGCTGACGCGAACGACGCGGCCGCCGAGCCGCTCGACCGCGGCGAGCTTGCTCGGCGCGGCGTGCTCGGGGACGACGATCGTCGCGGGCACCCCGAGCCGGCGGGCCATCCAGGCGACGCCCTGCGCCATGTTCCCGGCGCTCGTCGTCACGAGCCCGCGCGCGATCTCCTCCCGCGGGGCAGAGAGGACGGCGTTCGCGGCGCCGCGGAGCTTGAAGGAGCCGATCGGCTGCAGGCTCTCGAGCTTGAGCCAGATCTCGGCCGGCGCCTCGTCCAGGTACAGGCGCACGAGCGGGGTGCGCACGGCGATGCCCGCGATTCGCTCGCGTGCGGCCTCGATCTCGGCCAAGGGGATCAGAAGGCGACCTCCGTGCCGACGCCCTGCTCGCGGGCGCGGCGCACGACCAGCTCGGCGGCGGCCAGGTCCTCGACCGCGATCCCCAGCGACTCGAACACGGTCAGCTCGTCCTCTCGCGTCCGGCCGGGGTGCAGGCCGGCGAGCACCTCGCCCAGCTCGGCGCGGATGTGCTCCGGTCCGAGCGCGCCCTCCGCCGCGGCGAGCAGGAAGTCGCCGGCCTCGGCGAGGCAGGACTCGCGGCGGTCGGTGAAGAAGGTCGCGTCGGCCACGGTCTCGGTGTCCAGCTCGCGGGTCGTCGGGAAGCAAGCGCCGACCGCGTTCACGTGCGCGCCGCGGGCGAGCCAGCGGCGCTCGACGATCGGCTCCGCCGCCGCCGTGGTCGTGCAGACCACCTCCGCCCCGAAGAGGGCGGCGTCCACCGAGGGAGCGACGACCGCGCCGACCTCGCTCGCGAGCTGCTCGGCCGCCTCCAACCGGCGGGCCCAGATGCGGATCTCGGGGTCGTCGAGCACCGCGCGCATCGCGTGCACGTGCCCGCGGGCCTGCGCGCCCGCCCCCAGGATCGCCACCCGCCGCGCGTCCGGCCGGGCGAGCGTCCGGGTCGCGACCGCCGACACCGCCGCCGTGCGGATCTCGGTGACGGGAGAGGCGTTCAGCACGGCCACGAGCTCTCCGGTCTCCCCGTCGTGGAGGAGGACCGCGCCCATGTGCGTGTCGAGGCCCCGAGCGGGGTTCGAGGGCACGATCACGATCTCCTTGAGCGCGTACGACGGCTCCGCTCCGCCGCGGTAGGCGGGCATGAGGCCGAGGAGCGTCCCCGCGCCGGGCGGCCGGACGACGGAGCGGAGCGGGTTGTGCAGCTCGCCGCGCGCGAGCGACGCCAGCACCTCCGCCATCGCGTCGATGCACGACTCCATGTCCAGCAGCCGCCGCACGTCGTGCTCGGAGAGGACGAGGACCTTCACGGGAACAAGCCTCGCAGATAGTCGCGCTCGGCCGCCGTGAGGTCGAGCGCGAGCGCCTCGCGCACCGGCGCCAGGTGCTCCACGCGCGTCGGTCCGACCACGACCGCGGTCACCTCGGGCGTCGCGAGCAGCCACGCGATCGCCAGGCCCGCAGGCGAGACGCCGCGCTCGCGCGCCTCCCGCTCGAAGGCCTCCAGCGCGTCGAAGACCTCGTCCCGCTCGAAGCGGCGGTAGCCCTCGGGCCGCTGCGTCATCCGCGACCCCTCGGGGTAGGGCTGGCCTCGCCGGTAGCGCCCGGCGAGCCAGCCGCCGGCGAGCGGCCCGAAGGCCTCGTAGCCGAGCTCGTGCTCGCGGCAGATGGGGAAGACCGTCTCCGCATCGCCGCGGTCGAGCAGGGAGAAGGAGTTCTGCACGAGCTCGTAGCGGGCGAGCCCCTCGAGCGCAGACAGCTCGAGCGCCTCGGCGAGCTGCTCGGCGGTGAAGTTGGAGGCGCCGACGGCGCCCACCTTCCCGGCCCGGACGAGCTCGTCGAACGCGCGCAGGGTCTCCTCCTGCGGGGTGTCCGGATCGAACTCGTGGGCCAGGTAGAGCGGGATGCGCTCCAGTCCGAGACGGCACAGGCTCTCCTCCACCTGGCGCCGGATCCGGGCCGGGGCGAGCCCGCGGTCGGCGCCCTCGGCGACGGGGTTGAACGTCTTCGTCTCGATGACGAGCTCGTCGCGTACGCGCGGGCCCTTCGTGCGCAGCCACTCCCCGATCCACGCCTCGCTGCGCCCGCCCCCGTAGGCGTCCGCGGTGTCGAAGGCGCGGATCCCCAGCTCCCACGCCGCGTCCATGATCCGGAAGGCCTCCTCCCGCGGGATCCCCTGCCCGAAGAACGCGGGGGCCGAGCCCACGCCGCCGAAGTTGCCGCAGCCGAGGATCACCCGCGAGACGGCGATCCCGCTCCGGCCCAGCTCCCGGCGCTCCACGCCGGCGATCCTACGCCGTCGCCCGCGCGCGCCCGGAGAGGAGCTACGTCGCCCGCGCTCGAATACGGTGGCCGTGTCCGCGCGTGAGGAGGCCGTGCTGCGGTTCGAGGCCCGGCGGGAGGCCGCCCCCGCAGTCGCCGTCGCGCTCGGGCTGCTCTGCCTGCTCGCGCTCGTGAGCTGGGCGGAGGAGTGGCGGCTCCTGGAGCATCTCGGCTGGTGGATCTGGCTCGTCCTGGCCGTGCCCGCGCTCGTCCTCACCGCCGACCTGGCCGCGGGCGCCCGCGGCGCCGGGCTGGCCCGCACGCGTCGCGTCGCCCTCGTCCTGCTGCGCCTGCTCGTGCTCGCCAACCTGGGTGGGCTCGCGATCCTCGTCGCGGGGCTCGTGACCACGAGCACGCGCAACCTGGGCGGCGGCGAGCTCCTGCTCACCGCGGCGGTGATCTGGGCCACGAACGTGGTCGTCTTCGGCGTGTGGTATTGGGAGGTGGACGCGGGCGGGCCCGCCGAGCGCGCACGGCGCGGGCGGGAGCGGCCCGACTTCCAGTTCCCGCAGGACGAGAACCCCGAGCTGGCGGCGCGAGGCTGGCGGCCCCAGGTCTGGGACTACCTGTACGTCTCGCTGACCAACGCGGTCGCCTTCAGCCCGACCGACGCGATGCCGCTTTCGCTGCGGGCGAAGCGGTTGATGGGGCTCGAGTCGGTGCTCTCGATCGTGACCCTGCTGCTCGTCGCCGCCCGTGCCGTGAACGTCCTCGGCTCCTGAGGGCGCGGTCGCTGCGCTACCGTCCCGGCGTGGCCGGGGCCATCAGCCGGGAGGAGCTGCAGCTCGCCGCGCGCAACCACGGGCTGCCGCTCGAGGCGCTGCGCTTCGAGGTCACCCCGGTCGGCCTCCACTACCTCCTCATCCACTACGACATTCCCGAGGTCGATCCCGCGGCGTGGCGGCTGCAGGTGGACGGCCTCGTCGAGCGACCCCTCTCGCTCGGGCTCGAGGATCTCCGGGCCAGGCCCGCAGTCGAGGTGGTGGCGACGATGGAGTGCGCGGGCAACGGCCGCGCGCGGCTCGAGCCGCACGTGGTCAGCCAGCCCTGGCTGGAGGAGGCCGTGGGGACGGCGCGCTGGCGCGGGACGCCGCTCGCGCCGCTCCTCGCGGAGGCGGGCCTGCGGGCGGGCGCCCGGGAGGTGCTCTTCACGGGGCTCGACCGCGGCGTCGAGGGCGGCGAGGAGCAGGCGTACGCGCGCAGCCTCTCCCTCGCGGACGCCTCGGGGGCGGACGTCCTCCTCGCCTACGAGCTGAACGGGGCTCCGCTGCCGCCGCAGCACGGCTTCCCGCTGCGCCTGCTCGTGCCGGGCTGGTACGGGATGGCGTCGGTCAAGTGGCTGGCGCGGATCACCGTCCTCGCCGAGCCCTTCGCCGGGTACCAGATGCGGAGCTCCTACCGGCTCCGGCGCGAGGAGGGCGAGGAGGGCGTGCCGCTGACCCGGATCCGGGTGCGGGCGCTGATGATCCCGCCCGGGATCCCCGAGTTCCTCTCCCGCGCTCGCGTCGTCGCGGCCGGGCGTTGCGTGCTCGAGGGGCGCGCGTGGTCGGGGGAGGCCGAGGTCGTCGGCGTCAGTGTCTCGACGGACGGCGGCACGACGTGGGCGGAGGCCGAGCTGGAGCCTCCCTCGCTCGGTCGCTGGGCATGGCGCGCGTGGCGCTTCGCCTGGCACGCCGAGCCGGGCGAGCACGAGCTCTGCTGCCGTGCCCGCGACGCGGCCGGCAACGTCCAGCCGCTCGAGCCCAAGTGGAACCTCGGCGGCTACGCCAACAACGCCGTCCAGCGCGTCCGCGTCACGGTCGCGGCGTAGCCCGGCCGCGCCGCGCCCGCTGTGCGTCGAGCGCGCGCCAGGCAGGCGCGAGCACCGGATCGCCGATCCGGCCGAGCAGGCCGAGGAGTGCGGGCCACCGCCCGCGGCCCGCGAAGGCCACGAGCAGCGCCGAGGCGAGCCCGACGAGGACGCCGGCCGCGACGTCTCCAGGGTAGTGGAGGCCGACGAGCACCCGCGTCCCGGCGATGAGCACGGCGCCGGCGAGGAAGGCGAAGCCCGCCCGCCTCCCGCCGGCGAGCAGGACCGAGAAGGCGATGGCGAAGGCGGCCACGGCGTGGTCGCTCGGGAACGACGGGTCGGGTGAGGGAGGCGCCAGCAGCACCGTCTCGAGCGGGTGCGCCTGGAACGGCCGCTCGCGCGCCCACAGGTGCGAGATGGCCTGGCTCGCCCCCAGCCCGAGCGCGGCTGCGGCGAGCCCCGAGAGGCAGGCGACCCGCCACCGGTACGGCCGCCCGGGACGGTCGAGGAGCCAGAGCGAGAGCGTCGCGAGGGCGTACAGGGGAACCGCCCAGACGGTGACGAAGTCCTCGATCCAGTCCCCGAGCGAGGGGTGTCCGCGCAGGGGCTCGTTCAGGAGGTGGAAGAGGGTCCAGTCGATCGCAGCACGGTAGCGGACGTGCGCCGGCGCAGGCCGGGCTCGCCGTCGAGGCGTCTCGGCGCTTCCGCGGGCCGGCTCCTGCGCTTATCGTCTGCTCGTGCTCGGCGCACGGGCCTCGGTCTCGGTCGGCACGCTCGTCGCGGGAGCGCTCCTCGCGGCGCTCGCGGCGGCGGGCGCCCCGAGCCCGGCCGCGTCGCTGCGACTGGACGGCGTTCCCTTCCGCCCCGAGCTCGCGCTCACTCCTGCGCAGCGCGGCCGGGGGCTCATGCACCGTCGCCGCGCCCCCGCGGACGGGATGCTCTTCGTCTTCCCCTCGGACACGACGGGCAGCTTCTGGATGCGCAACACGCTCGTGCCGCTCCGGATCGTCTTCTTCGACTCGCGCGGGCGGCGCGTGCGCGAGCTCGCGATGACGCCCTGCCGCCGCGAGCCCTGCCGGCTCTACGCGCCCGGCCGGACGTACCGCTTCGCGCTCGAGCTCCCGGCCGCGGACCCGCGGCCGGCGGCGCGGCTGGGCCCGGAGAGCGAGCTCCGGCGCCTGGGCCGGCTCGCGACCTGAGGGCACCGACGGGTCAGGGCGAGGGGGAAGCGGCGCTCGCGTCCGTGTCGGCCGCAGGCTACGGGAGCGAGGAGCGCCGCCGGAGACCCCGGAGGGCAACGGCCGGCCGGAGCGTGCGGAGCAGGAGCATCGCCCCGGCGAGCCCCACGGCGGTGTTGACCACCGTGAGGCCCAGCTGCATGCCGACGGAGACGGACACCGCCGCGGCGGTGGAGATCCCCTGCAGGGCCCAGACCGCCAGCACCTGCTGCGAGCCGGCGCCACCGGGAACCGGGACGGTGGTGGCGGCCCCGCTGAGCACGGTCAGGAGCGCCGCCGTCTCGAGCCCCGTCTCGACCTGGAAGGCCCGGAGGACGAAGAAGACGACGCCGATCCGGCACGCCCAGGCGGCCAGGTGGAAGGGAAGCACGGTGCGGGCGCAGCGCCTCGGGTCGCGGAGCACGGCGAGACCGTGTGCGGCTGCCGCGAGGACGCGCCGCAGCGCTGCTCGGAGACGCCGCGCCGCCAGCGCGAGGACGGCGAGCCCGCCGATCCCGGCGGCAGCCGCGGCGGGGACGAGCCCCACCCCGGGGACCGAGGGCAGCGCCGGCAGCACGCCAGTCGCCCACAGGGCCACGATCAGGCTCGCGCCGACGACGGCGTCGAGCATCGTGAGCACCGCGAGCGAGGCCGCGATCGTCGGCACGCTCGAGCCGGGGAGCTGGGCGCGGACGAGCGCGACCTTCGCGGCCTCGCCGCCGCGCGCGGGGAGGAAGGCGTTGAGCCCCACCCCGGCGGCGTAGGCGCACGCGACGGGGAAGAGCGCGGGCCGCGCGCGCGGGTATGCGGCCGCGAGGGCCCCGCGCCAGGCCAGCGCCCGCAGCCCGAGGTGCGCGAGCTGGAGCGCGAGCGCGATCCCCGCGTAGCGGGGGTCGACCTCCTGCATGCGCTCGGCCGCGGCGGCGACGCCGCCGCCGAATCCTGCCAGGAGGGTCATGCGCTCGCCACCGCCATCGCGCCTCTATCGGCCGCGCGGCCGCGCGGCGACTCCCCCGAACGGTCATTCGCGCCCGGGCCGCCGCCTGCGCTCGTGCGATGATGGGTGCCCCAACGAGCGCGAGGCGCCTGGGGGCGCTTCGACGAGAGGACGGCCGGATGGCGAGCAAGAGGCAGCAGACGATGGCGAAGGCGGCGCGGGAGCGCCTGGTCAAGGAGCGTCGCGAGCGCAAGCAGGAGAAGAAGCGGCTGCGCAAGCTCGGGGTCGCGCCCGAGGGCGAGGGCCTGCCCGAGGAGGGCCTGGAGGGCCCGGGCTCGCCGGAGGAGGAGACCTCGCCTCCTCCGCTCGACTGACGCGCCTACGCGCGCTCCTCGATCCTCATCAGCCCGACGCTCACGATCGTGCGATAGGTCGTGAACGCGTGGTGCCCCGCCTGGAGGAGGTACTGGTCGCCTGCCTCGAGCAGACGGCGGTAGACGTAGAGCGGCACGCGCACCGAGCGCTCGCAGTCGGCCCGCGCGCACTCGCAGCCGAACTCGACGAGGCCCTGGGCGTCCGTCGCGGGCTCGCGCTCGGCCGCCAGCCGCGCGTTCGCGCTCCGGCGCGCGTCGCGGTGGGCAACTCCGGCCTCCCTCGTCTCCAACGCCACGCTCGCTCCCTCCAGTCAGGAACGGATAGAGAGAGCGCGCCCGGCGCCGTCGGTATTCGTCCCGGTGTCCGCCTCAGTGTACGGGAACCGATCCGCCGGGTCTAGGATCCGCCCAATGCGCGACGTCTCCTTCGCAGTCCCCGTTGAAGCGCAGCTCGAGCAGCACCGCGTCGAGCTGACCGCCTACTGCTACCGGATGCTCGGCTCGGTGGACGCCGAGGACGCCGTGCAGGAGACGCTCGTCCGTGCCTGGCGAGCGATGGGACGCTTCGAGGGCCGGTCCTCGCTTCGTGCCTGGCTCTACCGCATCGCTACCAACGTCTGCCTCGACATGCTCGCGGGACGCAACCGGCGGGCGCGCCCCATGGACCTCGGGCCCGCAGGCGAGCCGGTTGCGGAGAACCTCCGGGCGTCCGAGGTGCTGTGGCTCGAGCCCATGCCCGACGGGCGCATCGTCCCGGACGGCGACCCCGCCGAGGTCGTGGCGGCGCGCGAGTCCGTGCGGCTCGCGCTCGTCGCTGCGCTCCAGCATCTCCCGCCCAAGCAACGTGCGGTGCTCATCCTGCGCGAGGTGCTGCGCTGGCAGGCCTCGGAGGTCGCGGAGCTGCTCGAGACGAGCGTCGCCTCCGTGAACAGCGCGCTCCAGCGAGCCCGGGCCAAGCTCGGCTCGCTCGGGGTCAGCTCCACGACCGCCTCGCCGACCATCGACGCGGCCCAAGAGGAGCTCCTCGCGCGCTACGTGGCCGCCTTCGAGCGCTACGACATGACCGAGCTCGCAGAGCTCATTCGCGAGGACGCCATCCAGTCGATGCCGCCGTTCGACCTCTGGCTCGCGGGGCGCGACGACATCTTCACGTGGTGGCTCGGCCCGGGGATCGGCTGCCGCGGGTCGCGGGTCCTGCCGGCGGGGTCGGCCAACGGCGCGCCCGCCTTCGGCCAGTACAAGCCGTCCGAGAGCGGGACGGGGTACGACCCGTGGGCGCTGCAGGTGCTCGAGCTCGAGGACGGGCAGATCATCGAGCTCACCTTCTTCCTCGACACCGAGCGTCTCTTCCCGCTCTTCGGGCTTCCGCCGCGGCTCGAGGCCTGACCGTCCCCGCCCGTCTTGCCACGCGCCTACTGCGTCGCGACCGCCGCCGGGCCCTTCTCCGCCGCCACGGGGTCCATCCAGAAGACCTCCCAGTGGTGGCCGTCCGGGTCGTGGAAGCTCCGCCCGTACATGAAGCCCATCTCCATTGGCTCCTGGGCGACCGAGCCGCCGAGCTCGACGGCCTGGTTGCAGAAGGCGTCGACGTCCTCGCGACTCTCGGCCGAGAGGGCGATGATCGTCTCGACCTGCTTCGTGGCGTCGACGAGCTCCTTCGAAGTGAAGCTCTTGAAGAACTCCTCGCGCAGCAGCATGACGACGGCCTGGTCGTTGACGATCATCGCCGCCGCGTTCTCGTCCGTGAAGCGCGGGTCGAACTCGAACCCGAGGCCGGCGAAGAAGGCCTTTGTGCGGTCGAGGTCCTTCACGGCGAGGTTCGGAAAGATCATGCGCGAGCCGTGGGCGAGCATTGGCCCCTCCTTCGTGTCGGTTGTCGGGAATCAGACCGGAGCACCGCCGGAAACTCATCGCTCGCGAGCACGTCGGTCAACCCCATCAGGGCGACGAGCTGGACGAGCGCAGTCGACGCTTGACACAGGATGACCTGCCGGCCGAGG
Organism: Gaiellaceae bacterium; assembly: GCA_035559835.1. Classification (GTDB taxonomy): domain Bacteria; phylum Actinomycetota; class Thermoleophilia; order Gaiellales; family Gaiellaceae; genus GMQP-bins7. The sequence goes on along the minus strand of DATMAP010000114.1, from coordinate 4,780 downwards.
CGCCGGGCGCCCAGCCGGACTCGGGCCAGCGCCTCGATCGTGACCGCGTCGGGCTCGACGGCCCCGACGTTGCAGCGCACGACCCGCGTAGGGGAGTGGCGGAGCAGGGCGCACACTCGGTCGCAGAATCCGGCTGGATCGGTCCGCGGATCGCGAGCTGCGGGGAGCCGCTGCACCGCTCTGCCGACTCGCTCGCGCTTCGCGCTCAGCGATCGATGAGTCGCGACCCGAGCCTGAGTCTCTATGGTTCGCAACTCGAACCAGGAGGAGGAGCAGCGAGTGGAGGATCAGGTGACCGGAAACGGGCAGGAGCGGCTGGCGGCGCACGAGCGCCTCTCGACGGGCGCGCTCGCACGCTGGACGCGCGCCTGCGCGGAGCATCCCTGGCGCGTGCTCGTCACCTGGGTGGGGATCATCGCCGGCCTCGTCGTCCTCGTGGCCGCGATCGGAGGGAGCCTACGCGACGAGTTCTCGATCCCCGGCTCCGACACGCAGCGCGCGACCGACCTGATCGAGGCGGAGTTCGCATCCGAGCAGGGAAGCGGGCTGAACCTCGTCTTCGCCGCCCCGGAGGGCGAGCGGCTCGACACCCCCGAGCGCAAGGCCGCGATCGGGGCGGCGATCGCGAAGATCCAGACCCCGGCCTTCCGGCCCACCGAGGAGCGCGCGGGGATCGAGAGCGTCGGAAACCCGTTCGCGGACGAGACGATCTCCGACGACGGCCGGATCGCGTACACGGAGGCCAAGTTCGACCGCGTGATCTACGACAGGGACCGCGAGGCCGTGCTCGCCGTCCAGGATGCCGTGCGCGAGACGGTCGCGGCGGCCGGCATCACCGCCGAGTTCAACGGCGAGGCGGAGTTCCCGCCGATCGAGCAGGGGACGCAGGAGCTGCTCGGGCTCTTGGCGGCGCTGGTCGTGCTCCTCGTCGTCTTCCGGACCTTCACCGCCGCCGCGATCCCGATCGGGCTCGCGCTCGTCGCCGTGGGGAGCGCGTTCGGGCTCCTCTTCATCTGGGCGGGCTTCACGGACATCAACACCGTCACGCCGCTCCTCGTCTCCATGATCGGGATCGGCGTCGGGATCGACTACTCGCTCTTCATCGTCACGCGCTTCCGGCAGCTCCTCCACGAGGGGCTCTCCCCGACGGAGGCGGCGGCGGAGGCGGGGGCATCGGCCGGCCGGGCGGTGCTCTTCGCAGGGCTCACGGTCGCGATCTCGGTGAGCGGTCTCGCGCTCTTCGGCCTCGACTTCGTGACGAAGCTCGGCTTCGGGGCGTCGCTCGGCGTCCTGACGACCGTGCTGATCGCGAACTCCCTCCTGCTCGCGGTGCTGCGGCTCCTCGGGCACAAGGTCGACCGGCTGAAGATTCCCTTCCTGCGCCCGCTCGACGACTCCGAGGCCGCCCGCGAGGCGAGCCTCGTCGGGCGCTGGGGGCGGTTCGTCACGGCGCATGCGCGTCCGCTCTTCGTCGTCCTGCTCCTCGTCGGGCTCGCTCTCTCGGCGACGTCGGCCCTCGTGCGTCTCGGCGCGTCGGATCAGGGCACGCAGCCGACCGAGCAGACGGCGAGACGGGCGTACGACCTCCTCGCCGAGGGGTTCGGGCCCGGCTTCAACGGCCCGATCCCGATCGTCGTGGACGTCCGCGGCGACGCCGCCGCCCCGCAGCGAATCTACGAGGGCGTGCGAGCGCTGCCCGGGGTCGCGTCGGCCGCGGAGCCGAACGTAAACGACGCGGGAACGGTCGCGATCGTCTTCGTGACGCCGGACTCCGCCCCGCAGGACGAGGCGACGGAGACGCTCGTCGATCGCCTGCGCGGGGACGTCATCCCGGCCGCGCTCGAGGGCAGCAGCGCGATCGCGTACGTCTCCGGCCTGAACGCCGCCTTCATCGACATCGGAGACCGCATCTACGAGCGGCTGCCCTACTTCCTGCTCTACATCATCGGCGTCACGTTCCTCGTGCTGGCGATGGCGTTCCGCTCGATCGTCGTCTCGCTCACCGCGGCCGTGACGACGATCATGTCGGCGTTCGTCGGCTTCGGCGTGCTCACCCTCATCGTCCAAGAGGGCCACCTGCTCGGTCTGACCGGCCTCGACCGGACCGGCCCGATCGAGACGTTCGTCCCGCCGATCGCCTTCGCGATCATGTTCGGGCTCTCGATGGACTACATGGTCTTCCTCACGAGCCGGATCCGCGAGGAGCACGTGCACGGCCTGTCCACGCGCGAGGCTGTGGAGCACGGGATCGCGGCCATCGGTCGCGTGGTCGCCGCCGCCGCGCTGATCATGGGCACGGTGTTCGCCGCGTTCATCCTCACCCCCGACCGGGTCTCGAAGGAGTTCGGGCTCCTGCTCGCGGTCGCGATCCTGACCGACGCGCTGGTCGTGAAGATGACGCTCGTCCCGGCCTTCTTCACCTGGCTCGGCGAGAAGACGTGGTACATCCCGCGCTGGCTCGACCGGCTGCTTCCGAACATCACCATCGAGCCGCCGCACGACGGGGAGGCGCGTGCTCCGCTCGGGCTCGAGCCCGCCCCCGCGCCGGAGCCGAGCGAGGCCTGACCATCCCGAAGCGGGCGCCGGCTGCGCGCGGCATCCGGCTCCGCACGGCGGCCCGCTTCCGAGCCCTGGAACGCTCGAAGCGATGAGTTCGGAGAGCGCCGGCAGTCGTAGGCGTCGAGTTCGAGAGCGACGGAGCGAGGAAAGGGGGAAGGAGCCTGTGAGCATCGACACCCAGAGGCGCTGGCTCGCGTTCTACGTCCTCTGCCTGGCGAGCCTGATGATCGTGCTCGACGCCACGATCGTGAACGTCGCGCTACCCTCGATCCGCGAGGACCTCGGGTTCGGCGAGACCACGCTCGCGTGGGTCGTCAACGCCTACCTACTCACGTACGGGGGCTTCCTGCTCCTGGGCGGGCGCTTGGGCGACTACTTCGGGCACCGGCGGCTGTTCCTCGCCGGCATCGCGCTCTTCACGGTGTCGTCTCTCGCCTGCGGGCTCGCGACGGAGCAGTGGGTGCTGGTCGCGGCGCGCGCCGTCCAGGGTCTCGGTGGAGCCACCGCGTCGGCCGTCGCCCTCTCGCTGATGATGACCCTCTTCACGGAGCCGGCCGACCGGGCCAAGGCGATGGGGGTCTTCGGCTTCGTCGCAGCCGGCGGAGGCAGCATCGGCGTGCTCCTCGGCGGCCTGCTCACGGATGCCCTCGACTGGCACTGGATCTTCCTCGTCAACGTCCCCATCGGCGCCGCCGTGGTGGGGCTCTCGTTGCTCTTGCTCCCGGCGGCCCGGGTCCCCGGGCCCTCGCAGCGCCTCGACGCGGCGGGTGCGATCGCGGTGACCGCGTCGCTGATGATTGCCGTCTACGCGATCGTGAACGGGAACGAGGTGGGCTGGACGACTGGGCAGACGAGCGGCTTACTCGTCGCGTCCGCCGGGCTGCTCGCCCTCTTCCTCGCCATCGAGGTGAAGGTCCCGGCGCCGCTCATGCCGCTCAGGCTGTTCAGGCTGCGAAACCTCGCAACGGCGAACGTTGTCGGCGTCCTTTGGGCGGCAGCGATGTTCGCCTGGTTCTTCCTCTCCGCGCTGTACATGCAGATCGTGCTCGGCTACAGCCCGATGGAGGTCGGGCTGGCGTTCCTCCCGGCCAACCTCATCATGGCGGTGTTCTCCATCGGCCTGTCGGCGAGGCTCGTCTTGCGCTTCGGCATCCGGCCGCCCCTTACGACGGGCCTGCTGCTCGCCGCCGTCGGGCTCGCCCTCTTCGCCCGAGCGCCGGTCGAGGGTGAGTTCGCGGTCGACGTCCTCCCGAGCATGATCCTCCTCGGGCTGGGAGCGGGCATGGCCTTCAACCCGGTCCTGCTGGCGGCGATGAGCGACGTCGACCCGGCCGAGTCGGGCCTCGCGTCTGGGCTCGTGAACACAGCGTTCATGATGGGCGGCGCGCTCGGGCTGGCCGTGCTCGCGAGCCTCGCCGACTCCCGCTCGGACGCGCTCTTGGCCTCGGGCGCCGGCTCGGGTGTGGCGCTCACCGGCGGCTACCGCCTGGCGTTCCTCGTGGGCGCGATCTTCGCTTTGATGGCAGCGACGCTCGGCGGCGCGCTCCTGCGGGCGCGCGTCTCAGCCCACGGCACGGAGGGTGAGCCCGAGTTCGCTCCCGAGGCGGCCTGACGCGGGGAGGAGCACGGCCCTCGGGCTGGGCCGAGCGGGCTATTCGGAGAGCCAGTCGCTCCGGTGGCGGGTCGGCTCGCGCTTCCGCCAGCGCGCGTACGCCTCGCGCGGGTCGTTCGTCTCCTGCTCGACGCCCGCGCCGTGGCGCAGCGCGGCCTCCTCGACGGTGTAGCCGCCCCAGTCCGGGCCCTCCTGGTGCTGGCGCGCGCCGACCGCGACGACGACGGCGGGGCCGCTCCCGGCCCCGACGATCGTGTGCTTCGTCCTGCTCGGGCAGTGGACGAAGTCCCACGCGCGCAGCGGCCGCTCCTCGCCCTCGACGATCAGGAGCGCCTCGCCCGAGACGACGAGGAAGTCCTCTTGGTCGACCTCCCAGTGGTACATGGCCATCGGCTCGCCCGGGTGGAGCACCTGGATGTTGATCCCGAGCTGCGGAAACTCCTGCTCGCCCTCGAGGTCGCAGAACGCGCTCCGACCCTCTACGTGGTACCAGCGCGCCTCGCGCGCGTTCAGCACGTACCAGCCCTCGCCCTGCGGGACGAGCCCGTGCTCGGTGTGCTCGAGGGGGGCCTCCGGGACCACGGCCGGAGCCTACCAGGGGCTCTGATC
>DATMAP010000113.1:0-4034 GCA_035559835.1 Gaiellaceae bacterium | reverse complement strand
CTCATCCGAGCGACGCGATCACGCGGAGCGCCGCCGCGCCCCGCCGGCCGCCGCTCGCCCCAGCCAGCGTCGTGCGAGCGCGCTCGACCGCCCAGCCGGCCCGCCTTCGCGCCCCGGCGGCAGGCCACCGGACCGGAGGCCTCCGCGCAGGGACACGCGCCGAGAGCGCGAAGGAGACACCCCCGAAGAACGGCCAGATGTCGAGCTTCTTCGCCTCCCGCTACATGCCGTGCGACGAGTGCGGCGCCTCCCTCGCGACGGAGGAGCGCGAGAGACACGTCTGCGACCCGGAGCGCCTGCTCGAGTACCGCCTCTTCCAGCTGCGAGGTGAGGTCGCCAGGCTCGAGGACGCGGTGGGCGAGTACCTCGACTCGCCGCAGGGACGCTTCGAGCAGTGGCTCGCGGAGCGGGAGCGCCGACTCGGGGACGGGCCGGCCGCGGACGGCTAGGTCAGCTCGTCGTCACCCGGCAGCGGCTGGCCGATCCGCTCGGCGAGCGCTTCGGCGGTGAGGCGGGGCTCCTCGCCCTCGCCCCGCAGCTCCTCGACGGTGACGTCCCCGGAGGTGTACACCTCGGCTCGGGGGATGATCCGGCTCGGCCGGTTCTTGTCCCACACCCAGACATCCTCCATGCGGAGGTGGAAGAACGGGTAGCTCGCCTGCGGCAGCGCCTCGAGCTCGAGCTTGTTGCAGAGGTAGGTCGCATCCTGGGTGAGGACGCAGTAGCGGAAGAGGCCGAAGACGGCCGAGTACTCGCGCTTCAGCGTGAGCTCGAGCTCGGCCTCGTACTCGTCGAGCTCGTCGAGGTGGGACATCGCGGCTCAGTCTAGCTTGGCCAGCAGATCCGCCACCCGCCCGAGCCCGGGAACGTCGAGCGCAGGATCGAGCTCGACGAGCGGCTCGAGCGCGAAGCGGCGCTCGCGCAGGCGCGGGTGAGGGACGCGCAGTCCGGGCTCGTCCACGACCTCGTCCCCGTACAGGAGCAGGTCGAGATCGATCGTCCGCGGTCCCCAGCGCGTCCCGTTCCGCACCCGCCCGAGCGCGCCCTCGATCGCGAGGAGCACGGCCAAGAGCTCGCGAGCCGAGAGGCTCGTGCGCACCTCGACGACGCCGTTCAGGAAGCGCGGCTGCTCGACGACGCCGACGGGATCGGTCTCGCGCAGGGCCGACACGGCGACCACCTCCACGCCGTCCGCCCCTCGCAGCAGCTCGATCGCGCGACCGAGCGCAGCCTCCCGGTCGCCGAGGTTCGAGCCCAGCCCGACGAACGCTCGCACCGTCAGACGCGCGACCGGTCCACGATCACGGCGGCGTGCTCGACGGGAGGCTCGAGCACGACGTCCGGCTTGCGCACGCGGACGCGCACGCGCTCGACGGCCGGAAAGCGAGACAGCACCACGTCCGCCACGGCGCCCGCGAGCCCCTCGAGCAGCAGGCGCTCGGGACCGGCGAAAACCTCCCGCACCGCCGCCGCGAGGCGCCGGTAGTCCACCGTGTCCTCGATCCGGTCGCTGGCGGCGGCCGACTCCCCCACCTCCGCCCACAGATCGACGAGGAAGCGCTGGCCGAGCCGGCGCTCCTCCTCCAGGAACCCGTGCCGCCCGAACACGACCAGCCCGGCCAGCTCGATCGTCATGCCGCCACCCTCCCCCGCTCGATCGCCGCCGCCACCGCGAGCGCCTCCACCGTCTCGCGCACGTCGTGGGCCCGCACGATCCACGCCCCGCGCGCGAAGGCCGCAACCGCAGCTCCGAGCGAGGCGGCCACGGTTCCCTGCGTCGCGTCCGGGTCGCCGAGCACCTTCCCCAGCGTGCTCTTGCGCGAGAGCCCGACCACGACCGGGCGGCCGAGCGCCGCGAGCGCGTCCAAGCGGCGCACGAGCTCGAGGTTCTGGTCCGGCGTCTTCCCGAACCCGATCCCGGGATCGAGGCACACGAGCTCCTCCCGCACGCCTTGGGAGACCGCGAACGCCAAGCGCTCCTCGAGGAACGCGAGGACCTCGGAGACGACGTCCTCGTAGCGCGGCGCGACCTGCATCGTGCGCGGCTCGCCCTGCATGTGCATGAGGCACAGGTAGGCCCCGTGCTCGGCGACGACCTCGGCCAGGCCCGGGTCGGCGCGGAGGGCGGTGACGTCGTTGACCAGCTCCGCGCCCAGCTCGAGCGCCTGCCGGGCCACCTCCGCCTTGGACGTGTCGATCGAGACCGGGATCCCCCGTAGCCCCTCGAGCACGGGGACGACCCGCCGTAGCTCCTCCGCCGCGCCGACCGGCTCGGCGCCAGGCCGGGTGGACTCGCCGCCCACGTCCACGATCGCGGCCCCCTCCTCAGCCAGCCGCCGCCCGTGCTCGATCGCGGCCGCCGGTCGCAGGTACCGTCCCCCGTCGGAGAAACTGTCGGGCGTGACGTTGAGGACACCCATCACCGCCGGCCGTGGCCAGCGCTCTGCGAGCGGCGGGCGCGCGTCGTTCACGCGGCGGAGCGTAGCGCGGTCGCCGTCCGGGCAGACGGGCAGAATCCCTCCCCATGACCACGCCTTCCGGAAGCTCGGGCCCCCTGGGCCGGCCACGCGGGATCGGCTTCGGGATCCTGCTGTTCGTCATCACGCTGGGGTTCTACGGGTGGTACTGGGTGTTCAAGACCCAGGACGAGCTGAAGCAGCACACGGGGGACGGCCTGGGCGGAGTCCTCGGGCTCGTCGTCTGGATCCTGATCAGCCCGGTCAGCGCGTTCGTCATCCCCTCCGAGGTAGGGAAGATGTACAGGAGCGCAGGGCGGCAGCCGCCGGTCACGGGGTGGACGGGCCTCTGGCTCTTCCCCTTCGGCGTCTTCCTCATCCCGGCCATCGTCTGGTTCGTGAAGGTGCAGGGAGCCCTCAACCGCTACTGGGAGAGCGCGGCGCAGGCCACGGCATAGGGCGGAGACACCGTGCGCGGTAGCGCCGCGCGTGCGCTCGTTCCAGGGCTCGCGGTGCTTGCGCTCGTGGCGGTCGTGGCCGTGGCCGCGACCGGCGGGACACCCTCGGGGACCTCGGACGGGCGAAGGCCTCCGGATGTGCTCCTCGACAGCTTCTTCAGCCTCGCGCTGGTCGCACTCGTTCCGGCAGCGGCGCTCCTCGTGTACGGCCTCCTGCAGCGGAAGGAGATCGCGCGCGAGCTCGCCTCCGGCCGCTACCCGCGCGCCACGCTCGCCGCCTGGATCGTCTTCGTCTCCCTGCTCACGCTCGCCGCCTACCTCGGCTACCGCGGCTCGCACCTCGAGCTGCGCGGGCCGCGCGAGGTCGCCGACCTGGGGCAGGAGCAGGGTCGCGTGCGCGTGCCCGACGTGAGCGCGTCCGACCCGGATGCCTACCAGGCCGAGTTCGCCTGGGCTCCCGTCCTCGCCGCCGTCGCGCTGGCGGCGCTCGGCGCTCTCGCCCTCTTCGCCGCCTCCCGGCGGCGCCGCCTGCCCCGCACGGCCAGCACCGCCGAGGTGGCCGAACAGCTCGCGGCCGCGCTCGACGACACCCTCGACGACCTGCGGGCGGAGCCCGACCCCCGGCGGGCGGTGATCGCAGCCTACGCCCGGCTCGAGCGTGCGCTCGCGGCCTCCGGCCTGCCTCGCCTCGGCGCGGAGACGGCCCAGGAGTACCTCGCTCGCATCCTCGAGCGCCTCGAGGTCGCTCCCGACCCGGCCCGCCGTCTCACCGAGCTGTTCGTGGAGGCGAAGTTCTCGCAGCACGCGATCGACCAGACGGCGAAGGACCGGGCGATCGCCGCGCTCGCGCACGTCCGCGACGAGCTGCGCCAGGCGGCGCAACGGCGGGAGCAGGCGGCACCCGTGCCGAGCGGACAGGTGGCCTCGGCGTGAGGCGCGATCTCTGGCGAGCGGCCAAGGCCCTGGCTGCGCCGACGGCGGCGCTCGGCGTCGTCGCCGCCTTTGCGCCCGGGCGCCTGGGGCTCGCGCTCCGCGTCTACGCGCTGCTGCTCGCGGCGGCCGCGCTCACCCTCGGCCTCGCCGCCCTGCGCCGCGCCTACCCCCCGGAGACGCCTCTCCT
>DATMAP010000112.1:0-3960 GCA_035559835.1 Gaiellaceae bacterium | reverse complement strand
GTCCGGGTCGGCGCGGTGGGAGTAGAAGATGTCCACGTACTCGAGCCCGAGCCGGCGCAGGCTCTGGTCGAGGCTCGCAAGCAGGTACTTGCGCGAGCCCCACTCGCCGTACGGCCCCAGCCACATGTCGTAGCCCGCCTTCGTGGAGACGACGAGCTCGTCGCGGTACGGGCGCAGGTCGGAGCGCAGGAGGCGGCCGAAGTTCTCCTCGGCGGCGCCGTAGGGCGGGCCGTAGTTGTTCGCCAGGTCGAAGTGCGTGATCCCGAGGTCGAACGCCCGGAGCACGATCGCGCGCACGTCGGCGAACGGCCGGTCGTGGCCGAAGTTCCACCACAGCCCGAGCGAGATCGCGGGGAGGAGGAGCCCGCTGCGCCCGCAGCGGCGGTACCGCATGCGGTCGTAGCGGTCGGGCGCGGGCGCGTACTCCATGGGGGGAGCCTACGGCGAGGACGGTGCCCCGCGGTGCGCGCGACGTTTCCGCAACACGAATCAGTGATTCCGCCGGATACGGCGCGCTCCTGAGAGTGGACACTTCGGTGACTCGTCGCGGGAGGCGCGCATGACCGTGCTCGGCAGGCTGGGCCATCGGCTCGTGGCCAGAGAGGTCGTCAACCTCGGACGGCTCAAGTGGCTCGCCATCGTCCTGCCGCTCGCCGCCCTGCTCGTGCTCGTGCTGCTGCTCCGCTCCTCGCTGCACGACTGGCTGCACGAGTCTCCCGGCGTCCTCTTCCTGGTCGCGCTGTTCGCGATCTGCGTCTTCGCGTTCGCGTCCGTCATCTTCGCGCTGATCGAGGACCTCGAGGCACGCGTGCTGGAGCAGAACCGCGAGCTCTCGGCCCTCCTCGACGTCGGCCGCGCGTCGAGCTCGTCGGTCGGCCTCGCCGACATGCTCGACGAGGCGCTCGCGGCGATCCTCGCCGTCACGCCCGCGGAGGCGGCCGAGGTGTGGCTCGCGGACGGCCCGGTGCTGACGCTGGCGCGCAGGCGGGGAGCGGCGCGGACCGCCTTCGGGTCTCGCACCAGCGTGCTCGTCGGCGAGGGGCTCGCCGGCACCGCCGCCCAGTCGAGCGCGCCGGTGGTCGTCCACCGCGCAGCCGTCGCATCCGCCGACGAGGGCGAGGAGGCCGCCGCTCTCGGGCTGCACGCCCTGTGCGCGCTGCCGCTCCGGCAGCGCCAGGAGACGGTCGGCGTGCTGGCGATCGCGGCGCGCGACGCACGTGCGTTCACGAGCCCGGAGGAGCGCCGCGTGCTCGAGGGGATCGCGGAGCAGATTGCGCTCGGCGTCCAGAACGCGCGGCTCCACGAGCGCGTGCTCGACCGTGCCGTGCTGGAGGAGCGGGAGCGCATCGCGCGCGAGCTGCACGACGGGCTGGCGCAGGTGCTCGGCTACATCAACACGCAGACGCTGGCGGTGAAGAAGCTGCTCGAGTCCGGGCGGGAGCGTGACGCGAGCGCCGAGCTCGACGCGATGGCCGCCGTCTCCCGGGAGGTGTACGCCGACGTGCGCGAGGCGATCGTCGGCCTGCGTACCCCGCCCAAGGGCCTCGTCCCCGCGATCCGCGCGTACCTGAGCCGGGTACCGGGGATGGACGGATGCACGGTCGCCCTGCACGCGGACGAGGACGCGGAGTGGCCCGCGCTCGTGCCGTCGGCCGAGATCCAGCTCGTCCGCATCGTCCAGGAGGCGCTGAGCAACGTGCGCCGCCATGCGGGAGCGTCCCGGGTGGACGTGACCGTGCAGGCGAGCGACGAGAGCGTGAGCGTCGAGATCGCGGACGACGGCCGCGGCTTCGATCCGCACCTCCTCGACCGGACCGGGTGGCCGCGGCTCGGGCTGCAGACGATGCGGGAACGGGCGCAGGCGCTCGGCGGGGAGTTCGAGGTGCGCTCGGCGCCCGGGCAGGGGACGCGGATCGCGGTCCGCGTGCCCGTCGAGACCGGAAGGGAGGCCGCGGTTGCGAGTGCTCCTCGCTGACGACCACGCGCTCTTCCGCGCCGGCATCGCGAGCCTGCTCCGGGCCTGGGGCCTGGAGGTCGTCGGGCAGGCCTCGGACGGGAACGAGGCCGTCGAGCTCGCGCGCACGCTCCACCCCGACCTCGTCCTCATGGACATCCGCATGTCGCCGCTCGACGGGCTGCAGGCGACCCGCGCGATCAAGGCCGCGCTACCCGACGTGAAGGTCCTGGTCGTGACCGTCTCCGAGGAGGACCAGGACCTGTTCGAGGCGATCAAGAGCGGCGCGGAGGGCTACCTCCTGAAGGGGATGACGGAGGACGAGCTCGCCTCCACGCTCGCGCGCGTCCAGGCCGGGGAGCCGGCCCTCTCTCCGGCGCTCGCGGCGAAGATCCTCGACGAGTTCGTCCGTCTCGCGCGGGACGGGCAGGGGAAGCCGAAAGGACCGGAGGAGGAGCTCACCGACCGCGAGCGCGACGTCCTGCGCCTGGTCGCGGAGGGCGCGACGAACCGGGAGATCGCGGCCCAGCTCTTCATCTCCGAGAACACGGTGAGCTTCCACATGAAGAACATCCTCGCGAAGCTCCATCTCAAGAACCGCGCGCAGGCGGCCGCCTTCGCGATCCGGACCGGGCTCGCAGACGAGGGCGGCGCGAGGGCCGCGACCCACCCGGACGAGTAGGCGCGTCCCCACCCGATCTCGCAGGCGCGCGGCCGACGAGGACCGCGCGCTCGGGGTGCGCCGGATCGCGGCTTTCCCCGTTGGCCCGCCCGCCTGCGCGCGCCACGCTGAGCTCAACCCATGCGCGACCGTGCGTCGCGCCGGAAGGAGGAGCAGATGTCCAGAACGATCGCAGCGCTCCTGATGTTCGCGCTGGCAGCGCTCGCCGTCGGTGCCGGGTTCCTCATGACCGGCGGAAGCGAGGCGCGAGGGGCCGTGAAGGTGCGCCAGATCTACATGAGCGCAGTCGAGTGGAAGGGCTCGGCGGACGTCGCCAAGGAGCCGTATCCGACCGCCGCGCTGCCCGCCGGCGGAGGGTACGAGAAGTTCGCACCCGGAAGCGAGGAGATGAAGGGCGACACCACGAAGTGGGCCGTCGAGACGTACCGCTTCGACACGGCGCTCGTCGCCGCGTGCGCGGGCGAGCGCGTCGTCCTCAACATCTTCGGCGTCAACGCCGCGCACCACGACATCAACATCCCGGACTTCGGCAAGAGCTTCCGCGTCAGGCGCGGCATGCTCTCGCGGGTGGCGTTCACGGTGAAGAAGCCGGGGCTGTACCCGATTCTCTGCATCACCCACCAGCCGTCGCACCGGGCCGATCTCCTGGTGTCCTCATGCGCGTAAGGAGGCTGGCGCTCGCCGCCACCGCCGCGGCTGCCCTGTCGGCGGGGCTGATGGCGGTCGCCGCCCCGCCGGCGGACAGCGCAGGCACGACGAGCCTCGTCTCGCTCACGCTCAGGGAGTGGGAGCTCACGCCGGCCACCGTGACCGCACGCGCCGGGCGCGTCTCCTTCGTCGTCCGGAACGCCGGGACGATGACGCACGAGCTCGTCGTCCTGCGCAGCGACCGCCACCACCACAACCTCCCGGTGAAGGGAGGGAAGGCGGTCGAGACGGGCCGCGTGGCCCGGATCCCGGCCATCCCGGTCGGCGCGTCCAAGCGGCTCACGCTGAGGATGGCGCCGGGCAGGTACGTCCTGCTCTGCAACATCCTCGGCCACTACCAGGCCGGGCAGTACGCGGCGCTCAGGGTCCGTTGAGACCGGCGCCGTAAGAGCGCGCACCGCAGGGGGCGACTCCCTCGTACGAAAGGAGTCGCCCCCATGATCAGAGACCTCGTCCAGCTCGGCGAGCCCGCGGCGCACCGCGGGATCGTCGTCTTCCCCCTCTTCCCCCGCCGCGACCCGGTCGCGGACTACCTCACCCTCGACGAGGCGCTCCCACGCGGCCTGCGCGTCGCCGAGACGAGCGCCGAGGGCAGCGTGCCCGAGCTCGTGGTCGA
>DATMAP010000111.1:0-55059 GCA_035559835.1 Gaiellaceae bacterium | reverse complement strand
CGCCCACCAGCCGCCGAGTCCCGCCCCGGCCGCGAGCGCGCCCGCCGCCCCGATCGCGAGCACGGCCCCGAGCGTGCGCCCGACCTGCGCGAGCCCGAGCCGCCGCCGCATCAGCACGAGCAGGGCGCTCGCCGCGGCGACGTTGACGAGGGAGGTGGCGAGCGGGATCCCCCAGATCCCCAGGCGATAGAGGGCGGCGTCGAGCGCCGCGTTCAGCCCCACGGCTCCGAGCGCGACCGCGGTCGGGATCCAGTTCGACTGCAGAGCGTAGAAGCTCCGGTTGAGGATGAGCATCCAGCCGGCGAAGACGAGCCCGAGGGAGAAGGCCTGAAGACAGTCGGCGACGACGGTCGTGTCCTGCGGCGTGAACTCTCCCCGCTCGTAGACGAGCCGCACGATCGGCTCCGCGAGCGCGATCGAGACGAGCCCCGCAGGGAAGAGCAGGAAGGCGATCTGGCGCAGACCGCCGTCGAGCGCCCGCCGGAGCCCGGCCCCGTCCTCGCGGGCGGCGAGGCGGGCGAGCGTGGGGAAGAGCACGGTCGTGACCGCGACCGCGAACATGCCCTGGGGCAGCATGTACAGGCGGAAGGCCTTGTCGATCGCGGTCGGCGCCAGCTCCGGGTCGAGAAAGCGCGACGCGAACAGGGTGTCGACGAGGAAGTTGACGTTGACGAGGCCGATCGTGAGCGTGACCGGAAGCATCAGCACGACCACGCGCCGGACGGCGGGGTCGCGCCAGTCGAGCACGAGCGTCAGCCTGCCGTCGAGCCGCCGCAGCCAGGGGACGGGGAGCAGGAGCTGGACGAGGGTGCCGAGCACGACCACCCCCGCGTACAGGTAGAGCTCCGCGCTCTCCCCGTCGACCTGGGGCACGCCGAGCGCGAGCCCGAGCACGATGACCAGGTTCCAGGCGACGGGGGCGAGCGCGGGAAGAGCGAAGTGCTCGTACGTGTTGAGGACGCCGACGACGATCCCGGACAGCCCGAGCAGCAGCACGATCGGGAAGAGCACGCGAGAGAGGCCGACGGCGAGGGCGGCATCGCCGCCGGGGTCGCCGAAGGGTCGGATCAGCAGCGGAGCGAGCAGGACGAAGAGGGCGGTCACGCCGCCGAGCACGAGCAGCGTCAGCCAGAAGAGCGTCGACGCCACCCGCCACGCGCGGGCCCGCTGCCCGCGCTCGAGCAGCTCGCTGAAAACCGGGACGAACGCGCCGGAGAGAGCAGCATCCGCGACCAGCGCGCGCACGAGGTTCGGGATCTGGATGGCGACGGTGAAGGCGTTGATCCGGCCGGAGACGCCGAAGAAGTAGGCGCTCACCATCTCCCGGACGAGCCCGAGCGCGCGCGAGACGGCGGTCGCGAGCGCGAACGCGGCGGTCGAGCGCGCGAGCCGGCGGCGCTCCCCGCGCAGGGCGTCAGGAGGGGGTGAGAGGGTGTCAGGGGGCTCTGTCACGCGGCTGACCGGGCGCGGGGTCGGAAGGCATCATCGCCCCTGGGCCGGGGCGGCAGCGCCGCCAGGAATCGCGAGGCGCCGCGCAGCCGGCACCGGGGTCTCCGCTCCGCGGGCCCGGGCCGCCCCGGCGGGAGGCTCGTCCGCTCCATGTCGAGGGCGATTCTCCCAGCGGGTCCTGCTACCATCGCGGCGCCCGCCGTCCGCGGGCGTTTCCTCGCATGGCGAACATCAAGCAGCAGCGCAAGCGGGTGCGGATCCAGGCGCGCCAGCGCCTCGAGAACCTGCGCTACCGCTCCACGATCAAGACGCTGACGAAGCGGCTCCAAGCAGCGGTCGCCGAGGGTGACCCCGAACGCGTCGCCGTCGAGCACCGCGCCCTCGTGCAGCTGATCGACCGCGCCGCCGCCCGCGGCGCGCTCCACCGCAACACCGCCGCCCGCAAGAAGTCCCAGGCGGCGAGGCTTGCCGCCCGCGCCGGCTCGTAGCGGTCGCGCCCGGGCCGGTTGGTAGCGGTCGGCGCGGATCGGCGAGGTCCGGCGAGGCTCAGGCCCGGCTGGCAGGGGCGCCGGAACGCCGGGTCAGCTCGACCAGCGTCCGCTGCAGCTCGAGGTCCGGCGCCAGCCGGCTCTGCCCTTTGAGGGCCCCGTCGAGGCGGGCCAAGGCCACGACCGCGGTGCGTAGCTCTTCCTCGGCGAACCCGTCTGCCTGGGCGTAGAGCCTCGTAGCGTAGAACGGATGTAGGCGGAGGCGCCCGGCGGCCTGGGTAGCCGCCACGCCCTCGGCTTGGAGCTGCTTGACGGACCGCAGCCGCCCCAAGTGCGCGCCGAGCGCGGCGGCGAGCCGGGCCGCGGTGTCGCGGCGCGTCCTCGGCTCGCGCTCGAAGATCCGTTCGCTGGCCGCGAGCGCCCGGGCCGTATCGTGCGCGGCCCAGGCGTCCGTGAGGGCGAAGATCGGGTCCTCCGCGACCGGAGCGGCGAGCGCCTCCACCTCGCGCTCGCCCACCGGCTCGCCTGCCGCCCAGATCGCAAGCTTGTCGACCTCGGCCGCGAGCGCGTGCAGATCGGTGCCGACGATCTGGATCAAAGCCGCGCAGGCATCGGGCTCGGCGCGGACGCCGGCGCGCCGGAACCGCTCCATCACCCAGCTTTGCAGCTTCTTCCTCGGAACGCGGTACTCGAGCACGTTGCCCGCTCGGGCACACGCCTTCCAGAGGGCCGACCCCGCCTTCAGCTCCTCCGCGACGAGCGCGAGCACGGTGGCCGGTGCGGGCGCCTGCAGGTAGGCGCTCACCGCCTCCACGTCGGCGGCCTTCCAGCCCCCCTTGCGACGGCCGTCGGCGTCGCGGCGCCCGTCCACCTCCGTGACCACGACGAGCCGGGCATCCCCGAACAGGCTGCCGGTGTTGCAGAGCGCGACCGCCGCCGCTCCCGCCGTCTCGAGCGCGCTCACGACCTCGACCGCCTCCGGTGCGAAGTGGCCCCGGAGCCGAACGAGCGCGGTGTCGATCTTGGGCCGGTCGTCCCCGGTGAGCAGGTAGACCGGCTTGGACGGCGCCTCGGCCATGGTCTTTCAACCCTACCCCTCCGTCCGGACCCGCAGGCTGGCGCCGTCCGACTCGATCACCACCTGCCCGTCCCGATCGGTGCGGTAGACGGCGAGCCCCGGGACGGCGGCGAGCGCAGCCAGCGTCTCCGGCCGGGGGTGGCCGTACTCGTTCCCGCGCCCGGCGGACACCACCGCCACCCGCGGGCGGAGCTGCTCGAGCTCCTCGTCCAGACCGGGATCGGCCGAGCCGTGGTGGGCGACCTTCAGCACCTCGACCGGCGGCAGCGCCAGCCGGGCGGTCACGTCCGACTCGGCGTCGGCCGGAAGCAAGACGTCCGTCTCCCCGAACGAGGCGAGCAGGACGATCGCGTTCAGGTTGGGATCCTCCGAGGGCAGGCCCGGACCAGGGGGCCAGAGGACACGGACCACGAGGCCGCCGGCCCGGTACTCGGCGCCGGCGCGGACGGTGCGGACGGGGACGCCTCGGGCACGCGCGGCGGCGATCGCCTCCTCCCGCTCGGGCCCGGTCGCCGCGAGGCCGGGGTCGAGGACAGCGCCGACCCGCAGGCGGCGCAGGACCGCCGCCGCGCCGCCCACGTGGTCGCGCTGGGGGTGCGTGAGCACGAGCGCAGAGAGGGAGCGGATCCCCATCCCCAAGAGCTGGCCGGCGACGTCCGCCTCCGGGGGCCCCTGGTCGACCAGGATGCGCGCGGTGGCCGTCTCGAGCAGGACGGCATCGCCTTGGCCGACGTCGAGCACCGTGACCCGCAGCCCGTCCGGCGGGTGCCACGCGGGAGCCGGCCGGAGCCACCACCAGCCCGCGAGGACGCTGAGAGCGAGGACGGCGGCGAGGGCCGGCAGGGCGCGAATGCGGAGGCCGCCCCGGGGAGGCGCGCACCGGCAGACGATGGCGACGGCTCCCGCGGCGAGGGCGACCGCCACCGCCGTGCGCGGCCCGACCTGGGCGCCCGGCAGCGCGGCGAAGAGGCTGGCGACGAGCTCGAGCCAAGAGGCGGCGAGCCCCGCCAGCCAGGCAAGCGCGGCCCCGGCGCCGGGTGAGAGCGGGCTCGCGGCCGCGGCGAGGAGGCCGAACCCGAGAGCGAGCGGCGCAGCGGGAAACGCGAGCGCGTTGGCGGGCACCGTGTAGACCGGCGCCTGCCCGAAGCGGGCGAGGACGATGGGAGCGGTGGCGAGGCCGCAGACGGTGGAGACGGCGACGGCGTCCAGGACGAGCGGCGGAGCCGGCAGGGGCTCGAGCCACGCGCGTCCCCGCTGCGCCCACAGGAAGATGGCAGCCACGGCGGCGAACGAGAGCTGGAAGCCGGGCTCGAGCAGCGTCGCCGGCGTCCAGGCGAGCAGGACGAGGGCGCCGACCGCCAGGAAGTGCCAGCGGTCGCGCGGCCGGCCGGCGAGCCAGGCAAGCGAGGCGAGCGCGCCTGCGACGCCGGCCCGGACGACAGACGGCTGCCAGCCCACCGCGAGCACGTACGCGCCGATCGCGAGCAGGATCAGCAGCTCCCGCAGGACGCGCGGAACCCGCAGGAGCCAGCAGAGCCCGAGGACGCCGCCGGCGAGGAAGGCCACGTTCTGGCCCGAGACGGCGAGCAGGTGGTAGAGACCGGAGGCACGGAACCGCTGCCGGAGCTCGGCGGACAGGCCCTCGTCCTCACCGAGGACGACGCCGAGGACGACGGCTTGCCGCTCGCCGCTCGTGCCCAGACGGACCGCGCCCTCCACCCGGTCGCGCAACCGGTCACCGAGACCTGCGAGACCACCCCGGAACCCGCGCAACCGCCAGCCGCTGGCCCGCAGGACGACGTGGATCCCCTGGCGCGCCAGCCAGCGCCGCTCGTCGAAGCCGTCCTTCGGCGGGCGGGGCTCGCCCACGCGGACGACCGCGTCCAGGATCGCTCCCCGCGGCGGCGAGCGCCCGAGCGGGAGGACGAGCAGGACGCGCTCGTGCACGTGCACTCCCCGGAACGAGCGCACCTCGGCCGGCACGCGCAGCGACCAGGGGCTCCGTCGTACCGGGCCGGTGACGACCAGCTCCGCGGCGCCGCGCTCTCCGACCGCCAGCGCGAGCAGGCTGCCCTCCAGAGCCGCGAGGCGGAGCGAGCCCCACCAGAGCCCACCGGCGGCGAGCGCGACCCCGAGCGCGACGAGCCGGGCTCGGCCGTCGAGGACGAGGAGGGCGATCCCGCTCACCCCGAGCACCGCACCGCCAGCGAGCGGGCCGATGGCGACGACGTTCGAGAGGGCCAGGCCGGCGCAGGCCGAGCCGGCGAGCAGCGCCGGCCAGTGGTGCTCGAGCGCTCGCCTCACGGGGTCACGAGGTCGCGCAGCTGCTCGATCCGGGCCGGGCCGATGCCAGGCACCGCGTCGAGGTCGTCCACCGAGCGGAACGGCCCGTGCGCGGTCCGGTAGTCGATGATCCGCTGCGCGGTGACCGGCCCCACCCCGGGGAGCTGGTCGAGCTCCTCCGCCGTCGCCGAGGACAGGCTCGGTCTGCGCCCGCCTGCCGTCGCAGCCAAGCTGGACGGCGGCTGTCCGGCCAGACCGCCCGCGGCTCCCTCCGCGTCCTCCGCGGGCCGCGGCGGAACGAGGACCTGCGTCCCGTCCACGAGCGGAGCGGCCAGGTTGAGCGCGGCGAGATCGGCATTCCGCGCCGCGCCCCCGGCGCGGGCCACCGCATCTGCCACCCGCGCCCCCTCCCGCAGGCGGTAGAGACCAGGCCTGCGTACCGCTCCGACCACGTGGACGACGAGCGCCCGCCGCTCGGAGGGCGCCGCAGCCACCTGCTCGAGGGGAGCGGCCGCCTGCGCGGCCGGCTCCACCCCGCCCGCGGCGCCCACCCGAGCCAAGCGGTGACCGCCGAGGGCGAGCAGGGCGAGGAGCGCGCAGGCGAGAGCGAGGGCGCTCGAGCGAGAGATGGAGAAGGGCATGGCCCCATGCTGGCGGGCAACCCGTCACAGGTGGGTCACGCCTTCGTGCCAAGAGCATGCCGACGTGCGCCGCAGGCGGGCCGAGTCGCGACCCCAGGCGTGCGCAAGCCGCGGGAGGAGCCGGGAGCGGCCGGGCGGCGCGGGGGGACGGAAGCGAGCCGCCCCGGCCGCGCTCAGGTGACGAAGTTGACGAGCTTGCCGGGGACGACGATCGTGCGCTTCGCCTCGCCGCCGTCGAGGTAGGCCTGGACGCGCTCGGAGGCGCGGGCGAGCGCGACCAGCTCCTCCTCCGGCGTGCCCGGCGCCACCTGCAGCCGGTCGCGGATCTTGCCGTTGACCTGGACGACGATCTCGACCGTCTCGACCTCGAGGAGCGCCGGATCCGCGACGGGCCAGGGCTCCGCCCACAGCCGCTCGTGGCCCAGCCTCGCCCACAGCTCCTCCGCGACATGCGGCGCGTACGGCTGGACGAGCGACACCGCCGTCTCCGCGGCGAAACGCGAGTCGGGCCCCGTCCGGTCCTGCGAGAGCTCGTTGACCAGCTCCATGACCGCCGCGATCGCGGTGTTGAACGCGAAGCGCCGGCCGACGTCGTCGGTCACCTTCGCGATCGCCCAGTGCGCCTTGCGCGCGAGCAGGCCGCCTGCAGGCGGCCCCGCGGGCGCCTTCTCGGCCACCTCGTTCACGATCCGCCAGAGCCGCCGGACGAACCGCGCCATCGCCTCGACGCTCGTCTCCGTCCACTCCATGTCCTCGTTCGCCGGGCCCAGGAAGAGGATGTTCAGACGGCAGGCGTCGGCGCCGTAGCGCTCCACGAAGTCGTCCGGGCCGACGACGTTGCCCGCGCGCTTCGACATCTTCACCTTCCCCATCGTCACCCAGCCGTTGGAGAAGAAGCGGGCGAACGGCTCGCGGAAGCCGAGCAGCCCCATGTCGTTCAGCACCTTGACCCAGAACCGCGCGTAGATCATGTGCATGGTCGCGTGGTCGACCCCGCCGATGTAGAGATCGACCGGGTTCCAGAAGTCGACGGCGGCCCGATCGAACGGTGCGCGGTCGTTGCGCGCGTCGCAGTAGCGCAGGAAGTACCAGGACGAGTCGACGAAGGTGTCCATCGTCTCGGTCTCGCGCTCGGCCGGGCCGCCGCACGAGGGACACGGCACCTTCACCCAGTCTTCCGCCTGCGCCAGGGGCGGCCGGCCCTTGGGCTTGTAGTCGTCGATCTCGGGGAGCACGACCGGGAGCTCCTCGTCTGGCACGGGGACGATCCCGCAGGCGCTGCAGTAGACGATCGGGATCGGGCAGCCCCAGTAGCGCTGCCGCGAGAAGCCCCAGTCGCGCAGGCGGTAGTTGACCGTGAAGCGGCCGCGTCCTTCGGCGGCGAGCTTCTCGACGATCCGGCGGCCGCCCTCCTCCGCGGGCAGGCCGTCGAACTCGCCCGAGTCGACGAGGACCTCGCCGCCCGAGCGCCCGGCGTACGCGACGTCTTCCTCCACCTCGCCGCCGGGGGGCCTCACCACGTGCCGGACGGGAAGGCCGAACGCGCGCGCGAAGTCGAAGTCCCGCTGGTCGTGGGCGGGCACGGCCATGATCGCTCCGGTGCCGTAGTCGGTCAGCACGTAGTCAGCCACGTAGACCGGAAGCCGCTCTCCGTTGACGGGGTTGATCGCGTGCAGGCCCGTGAACACTCCGGTCTTCTCCGTCGCGGCCGCGCGCTCCTCGGTCTTCTTCGCGGCCGTGCGGCGGACGTACTCGCGCACCTCCTCCACGTCGATGCGAGCGACGAGCTCGTGCTCGGGGGCGAGCACGAAGAAGGTCGCGCCGAAGAGCGTGTCCGGGCGGGTCGTGAAGACGGGGACGTCCTCGTCCCACTCCTCGATGCGGAAGAGGATCTCGGCCCCCTCGGAGCGCCCGATCCAGTTCCGCTGGCGCGCCTTGATCGACTCGGGCCAGTCGACCGTGTCGAGGTCGTCGAGCAGCGCCTGGGCGTAGTCGGTGATCCGGAAGAACCACTGCTCCATCACCCGCGAGACGACCTCGGCGCCGCAGCGCTCGCAGCGGCCGTCGTGCACCTGCTCGTTCGCGAGCACGGTCTGGTCGACCGGGCACCACTTCACCGGAGCGCCCTTGCGATAGGCGAGCCCACGCTCGTAGAAGCGCAGGAACTGCCACTGCTGCCAGCGGTAGTAGGAGGGCTCGTGCGTCGACAGCTCCCGCGACCAGTCGATCGCCCAGCCGATCCGCTTCATCGAGCGGCGGATGTTGGCGATGTTGCGCTCCGTGATCACCCGCGGATGCCCACCCTCACGGATGGCCGCGTTCTCCGCCGGCAGGCCGAAGGCGTCGAACCCCTGCGGGTGGAGCACGCGCAGCCCGTTCCGCCGCCGGAAGTGCGTGACGACGTCGCCGATCGTGTACACGAGCATGTGGCCCATGTGCAGCGACCCGGACGGGTACGGGAGCATCTCCAGGACGTACGACTTCTCGACCGCCGCAGCCTCGTCCGGGCCCGGGTTGGGGACCTCGAACGCGCGCTCCTCCTCCCAGACGCGCTGCCACTTCGTCTCGATTGCGTGGGGGTCGTATCGCTCCATCGTCCGTCTCAGCTCGGTTCCGGGAAGAAAAAAGCCTCTCGCGCGAGAGGCCTCGGGGGAACGCCGCGGCCCGCGCCGCGTTCGCTCCCCTGACTACGCAAGCAGCCGCCTCATGCTGGTCACAGGGTAACAGGCAGAATCGCCGGATGCTCGACCTCTTCCCCGATTCGGCGCGCGTCGAGGCCGGTGAGCTCGTCCTCGGCGGCGTTCGCGCCCGCGCGCTCGCCGAGCGCTTCGGGACGCCGCTCTACGTCTACTGCGAGGCGACGCTGCGCCGGCAGGCGCAGGCGCTGCGCCGGGCGGTGGGGACGGGCGGCCGCGTCTTCTACGGGACGAAGGCCTTTCCCAGCGTGGCCGTGCTCCGCCTCTTCGCCGAGGAGGGCCTGGGCGCCGACGTCGCCTCTCCCGGAGAGCTCGCCTTCGCCCGGGCCGCTGGCCTCGCCGGCGGCGACCTGGTCGTGCACGGCAACAACAAGGACGAGCGGTTCCTGGGAGAGGCGGCGGGCGAAGGCGCGCCCGTCGTCCTGGACGCACCGGACGAGGCCGCGCTCGCCGCCGCCGCCGGCGTCCGCCGCGTGCTCGTCCGCGTGACCCTCGGCGTCGACGCGGACACGCACGAGGCGATCGTCACCGGCCACCACGGCTCCAAGTTCGGGCTCCCTAGGGCCGAGGCGGAGGCCCTCGTCGCCGACGCGCTCGCCCGCGGGCTCGAGGTGCTCGGGCTGCACGTCCACGTCGGCTCCCAGCTTCCCGACTTCACCGCGCAGGAGGAGACGATCCGCCGGCTCGCCGCATTCGCCGGCGCCTGCCGGGACGCGCTCGGCTGGGTGGCGGGCGTGGCCGACCTGGGTGGGGGCTTCGGCATCCGGCACCACCCCGAAGACGAGGTTCCCGACGCAGCCGCGCTCGCGGCGGCCGCGGCCGGGACCGCGCGCACGGCGTTCCGAGCCGTCGGCCTCCCCGAGCCGGCGGTCTGGCTGGAACCCGGACGCTGTCTCGTCGGACGCGCTGGCGTCACGCTCTACCGCGTCGGCGCGGTCAAGCGGCTGGCCGAGCGCACCTGGGTCGCGATCGACGGCGGCATGTCGGACAACCCGCGGCCACAGCTGTACGGGGCCCGCTACACCGCCCTCTCCGCCGCCCGCGCGGAGGAGGCGCCGGACGAGACGGCCAGCATCGCCGGCCTGCACTGCGAATCGGGAGACGTCCTCGTCGACGACGTCGCGCTCCCCTCGCCGCGCCGCGGCGACCTCCTCGCCGTGCCCGCGACGGGCGCGTACACGCTCGCCATGAGCTCCAACTACAACGGGATCGCGCGGCCCGCCGCGGTGCTCGTGCGCGACGGCGAGGCGCGGCTGATCCGCCGCCGCGAGACGGTCGAGGACCTGCTGGCGCTCGAGGCCTGAGCGGCGCGGGCTCGCCGCGGCCCCGAGCGGGATCAGTCGAACAGCGCCGGCTCGATCGTGATCCCGATCGCCTCCCCGAACTGCTGGAAGAGGTAGAAGAGGACGAGGGCGGCGCCGGCGAGGGCGACGTCCTTCTGGAACTGCGTCTGCTCGAGCAGCCGCTCCTGCTCGTCTTCCACCTTCCAGAACGCGTGCATGAAGTACGCGGTGAGGAAGAGGAAGGCCGCGATCACGAGGGCGGCCAGATCGACCCAGAGACCGATGACCACGAACACGCCGGCGACGGCGATCGCGATCCCCGTCAGGGGCACGGTCAGCTCGGGCCAGTCGCTTGACTGGGCAAGCAGCCTAACCGCGGCGGCAGACGGAGCGGCACGCCCGCCCGAGCCGGCGTCGCCGGGGCTCAGCGGGCACGGGCGCCCGCGAGGCCGGGGCGAACGAGCCGGGGCGGGGCGACGAGGCCCGCGTCCCGGACCGGCGGGTTCAGGGGCTCGGCGAGCGGTGCGGCGCCGAAGGAGGCGCGCACACGCTCCTCGGGCGGCGAGCCGTACAGCGTCGTCCGCTGGCGCGGCACGCGCCCGGCGGAGCGGATCAGCGCCTCCATCCGCTCCGGCGGCATCTCCTGCCCGTAGGCGGCCCCGGCCGAGCGGGAGATCGACTCGTTCATGAGCGTCCCCCCGAGGTCGTTGACCCCCGCGCGCAGCGCCTCGCGGGCGCCGTCGGGGCCGAGCTTCACCCACGAGGCCTGCACGTTCGGGATCCAGGGGTGCAGCGCGAGCCGGCCGACCGCGTGCACGAGCAGGGTCTCGCGGAAGGTGGGCCCGCGCCGGGCGCGCCCCTGCAGGTAGATCGGCGCCTCCATCGGCACGAAGGGCAGCGGGACGAGCTCGGTGAAGCCGCCCGAGCGGCGCTGCTGCTCGCGCGCGCGCAGGAGGTGGCGCGCCCAGCTCCGCGGCGTGTCCGCGTGCCCGAACATGAGGGTCACGTTCGAGCGCAACCCGACGCGGTGAGCGGCGTCGTGCACCTCGAGCCACTGCGCGGTCGTCACCTTGTCCGGGCAGATCACGCGCCGCACCTCGTCGTCGAGAACCTCGGCCGCCGTCCCCGGGAGCGAGCCGAGCCCGAGGTCGCGCAGGCGCGCGAGGTAGTCCTCGAGCGCGAGCCCGAGCGTGGCCGCCCCCTGCCAGACCTCGAGCGCCGAGAAGGCATGCACGTGGATCCCCGGCACCGCCTCCTTGATCGCGGCGACGACGCCGGCGTAGTAGTCGCCGGTGAAGGCGGGGTGGATCCCGCCCTGGAGGCAGACCTCGACCGCGCCCCGCTCCCAGGCCTCCTGCGAGCGGCGGACGATCTCCTCGACCGGGACGAGGTAGGGCTTCCCGCGCAGGTTCGCCGCCAGCTTCCCCTTGGAGAAGGCGCAGAAGCCGCAGCGGAAGTAGCAGACGTTCGTGTACTGGATGTTCCGGGTGACGACGTAGGTCACCTCGTCCCCGCAGACCTCGCGGCGGAGCCGGTCGGCGGCGGCGAAGACGCGCTGGGCCTCCTCCCCGCGCGCCTCGAGCAGGCGGGTCAGCTCGTCCTCCCCCAGCTCCTCGCCTGCGAGCGAGAGCGGGAGGGCATCGCGGCGGACGAGGAAGGGGACGGCCCCCGGCTCCCCCGGCGCCCAGGCGTCGTCGCGGGCGAGCCCGGTCGCGTCGGCGGCGCGGCGGACGGCGGGAGCGACCACCGGGTCGACCCAGCGCTCGAGCTCGGCGACGTACTCGGGGTAGAGGGGGAGCCGAGCGGCCAGCTCCAGCCCGCGGCTCCGCGTCGCCTCGGCGAGGCGCTCGAGCTGCGGCCAGGGCGCCTCCGGGTTGACGTGGTCGATCGTGACCGGGGAGACGCCGCCCCAGTCGTCGATCCCCGCGTCGAGCAGGCGGGGGAAGTCGTCGTAGGCGAGATTGGGCGGTGCCTGCACGTGCCAGCGCGGCCCGAGCAGGATGCGGGCGACCGCGATCGTCCACAGGTGCTCCTCGAGCGAGGGCTCCGGATGCGAGGCCATGCGCGTCCCCGGCTTGGCCCGGAAGTTCTGGACGATGACCTCCTGCAGGTGCCCGTGCTCCTCGCCCAGGGCCTTGAGGGCGAGCAGCGCGTCGATCCGCTCCTCCCGCGTCTCGCCGATCCCGATCAGGATCCCGCTCGTGAAGGGAATGCGCAGCTCGCCGGCGAGCCGGATCGTCTCCAGCCGCCGCGCCGGGACCTTGTCGGGAGAGGCCCAGTGCGGCCCGCCCCGCTCCCCGAGCCGCTCGGCGGTCGTCTCCAGCATGATCCCCATCGAGGCCGAGACCGGGCGCAGGAGCTCGAGCTCGGCCCGCGTCAGCACGCCGGGGTTCAGGTGCGGCAGCAGGCCCGTCTCCTCGAGCACGAGCTGCGCGCAGCGGGCGAGGTACTCGAGGGTCGTCTCGCAGCCGAGCGCGCGCAGCTCCTCCCGGGCGACCCGGTAGCGCAGCTCGGGCCGATCCCCGAGCGTGAAGAGGGCCTCGCGGCAGCCGGCGGCGGCACCCGCGCGGGCGATCGCGAGCACCTCCTCCTCGCTCAGGTACGCCCGCTCGCCCCGCCGCGGCGGGCGCGCGAAGGTGCAGTAGCCGCAGACGTCGCGGCAGAGCGTCGTCAGTGGGATGAACACCTTCGGCGAGTAGGTGACGAGCGGCCCCGGCCGCAGCCGCCGCGCCTCCGCCAGGAGGTCCTCGAGTGGCGTCGAGCTCAGGTCGCGCACGCGGCGAGCATACGCGGCGACACGGCGCTCACGTCCGCCGCATGCGCGCGCGAGCCAAGAGCTGACCGGCGCGGCGGAAGAGCCCGCTGACGCCGTTCGGGATGACGAACATGACGAGGACGAGGACGACCCCGTACACGATCGCCGGCCCGCCGGGCTTCTGCGTCTCCGCGATGATGCGATCGGGCAGGAGCGCTCCCAGGTCCTCCCCCTGCGCCCACAGCGGCAGGAAC
Source organism: Gaiellaceae bacterium (assembly GCA_035559835.1). Taxonomy (GTDB): domain Bacteria; phylum Actinomycetota; class Thermoleophilia; order Gaiellales; family Gaiellaceae; genus GMQP-bins7. The sequence continues at coordinate 42,132 of DATMAP010000111.1, read as the reverse complement.
TGGATCACGATCGCCCCCACCACGAGCCCCGAGAGCGCGCCCAGGCCCCCGACGACGACGCCGACGAGGAGGAAGATCGAGAGCGCGATCGGGAAGGTGTCCGGGTTGACGAAGGTGTTGGCGATCGCGAAGAGGCCGCCGGCCACGCCCGCGTACGCCGCGCTGATCCCAAAGGCGAGCGTCTTGTAGCGGGCGAGGCTGACCCCGGAGGAGACAGCGGCGATCTCGCTGTCGCGGACGGCGCGAAAGGCTCGTCCCGTACGCCCGCGCAGGATCAGCCACGCGACCGCGAAGGCGAGGAGCGCCACCGTCCAGGTGAGGTAGTAGAGCCAGTCGTTGAAGGTGAGCTCCCAGCCGAAGAGCTCGACGTTCGTGAGCGAGCCCGTGAGCTCGGGCGTCCCGAAGAGGTTGATCCCGGAGCCGCCGCCCGTCCATTCCTCGAAGCGCTTCACGGCCGAGGGCATCGCCACGGCGAACGCGAAGGTGGCGAGCGCGAGGTACAGGCCCGAGAGCCGCAGGGCCGGCAGCCCGAAGGCGAAGCCGAAGAGGCCTGCGACGAGTGCGGCGAAGGGAAGCGTCCACACGTCCTTGAGGCCGCCTCCCAACGGCCCCCCGAACTGCTCGTTGCCGGCCATCAGGATCGCGGTCGTGTACCCGCCGATGGCCATGAAGGCGCCGTGTCCGAGCGAGATCTGACCCGTGTAGCCCGTGAGGATGTTCAGCCCCAGGAGCGCGATCAGGTAGATGGCGACGTACGCGTACTGCTGCGCCTTGAAGTCGTTCACGAACGCCGGCAGCACCGCGACGGCGACAACGAGCGCCGCGAAGGCGAGCCCGCCGACGGCCCGAGTGACGCGAGGGCTCATACGCGCTTCACCTCCGCGTGGCCGAAGAGACCGCCGGGACGCACGAGCAGGACGACGAGGATGACGAGCAGCGCGGCCGGCAGCCGGAGCTCCTCGCTGAACCAGTCGAAGAACCGGTACTGGCTCAGGTAGCTGAGCAGGTTGAGGATGACGCCGAGCGCGAGCCCGCCGACGACCGCGCCCACCGGCGAGTTGATCCCGCCGAGCACGGCGGCGGCGAAGGCGTAGATGAGGAGCGCCTGCATCAGGTTGGGATCGAGCCCGACGCTGGGGGCGGTCAGCATCCCGGCCACGGCGCCCAGCATCGCCGCGAACCCCCACCCGAGGGCGAGCATCCAGCTCACGCGCACGCCGACCAGCCGCGCCTCCTCCGGGTTGACCGCGACCGCCCGCAGCGCCAGCCCGACCTTCGTGAACTGGAAAAGGAGCCAGAGCAGGACGACGATCCCGAGCGCGACCGCGATCGTCCCCAGGTCCTGCACCGAGACGGCGACACCGCCGACGTCGAGCACGTCCGACGGGAACGGGCTCCGGAGCTGGTGCGGCTCGCCCGACCACTGCCAGATGACGAAGCCGTTGATCGCGATCAGGAGGCCGATGGTGACGATGACGATGCGCAGGACGCTTCCCCGCTCGACGGGCCGGATGACGATCCGGTGGGTCGCGACGCCGCCGGCGAACGAGAGCGCGAGCGTCGCCGGAAAGGCAAGCCAGTAGTTCCAGCCGTGGTTGGCCCACAAGGTCCACGCGATGTACGTCGAGAGGGTGGCCATCTCCCCCTGCGCGAAGTTGATCACCCCAGTGGAGCGGTGGATGATGACGAGCGCGAGCGCGAGCAGCGCGTAGATCCCGCCCGAGGCGAGCCCGGAGACGACCTGCTGCATGAAGTCGGCGAAGGCGGCGGCGAGCATCGGCGCTCAGTACCCCAGGTAGCTCCGGCGGACGGACTCGTTCCCACGCAGCTCCGCGCTCGTGCCCGCGAGCGCGACCCGACCGACCTCCAGCACGTACGCGCGAGAGGAGACGGAGAGGGCGGCGCGCGCGTCCTGCTCGACGACGAGCACCGCCAGGCCCTCCTGCTCGTTCAGCTCGCGGACGACGCGGAAGAGCTCGCGCACGACCAAGGGCGCGAGCCCGAGCGAGGGCTCGTCCAAGAGCAGCAGCCGCGGCCTGCCCATGAGCGCGCGCGCGAGCGCCAGCATCTGCTGCTCGCCGCCCGAGAGCGTGCCGGCGCGCTGACGGCGGCGCTCGGCGAGCCAGGGGAAGTAGGTGGCGACCCGAGCCAGGTCGGCCTTCACCTCCCGGTCGCGGCGGACGTAGGCGCCGAGGCGGAGGTTCTCCTCCACGGTTAGGTCGACGAACGTGCCCCGGCCCTCGGGCACGTGCGCGATCCGGGCGCGGGCGACGGCCTCCGGGCTGCGCGGGAGCGGCTTGCCCTCGAGCTCGATCGTCCCGCTGCGCGAGACGGTGCCCGAGATCGCGCGCAACGTCGTCGTCTTGCCCGCGCCGTTGGCGCCCAGGACGGCGACCACCTCGCCCTCGCCGACGGTCAGCGAGACCCCGTGCAGCGCCTGCACGGGCCCGTAGCGGGCTTCGACCCGGTCCAGCTCGAGCAGCGTCCTCACGCCTCTCCGCCCTCCTCGCCGTCCTCGACCTCGCTTCCCAGGTAGGCCTCGATCACCGCCGGATCGGCCTGGACCTCCGCCGGGGTGCCGGCGGCGATCTTCCGTCCGAAGCTGAGCACGTTGACGTGGTCGGAGATGCTCATCACGAGCTGCATGTGGTGCTCGACGAGGAGGATGGTCAGCTCGAAGTCGTCGCGGAGCCGGCGGATGAACGCCCCCAGCTCCGCCACCTCCTCGTGGTTGAGCCCCCCGGCGGGCTCGTCCAAGAGCAGCAGCCGGGGCCGGGAGACGAGGGCGCGCGCCAGCTCCACGCGCTTCTGCGTCCCGTACGGGAGCGAGGCGGCCGGAACGTGCGCGCGGTCGGCGAGCCCGACCACGTCGAGCATCTCGAGCGCCGCCCGCTCCGTCCCCTCCCGTCCGCGGCTGTGCGCGCCCACGAGCACGTTCTCGAGCACGGACATCGTCCGGAAGAGCTGGATGTTCTGGAAGGTGCGGGCGATCCCCTTGCGCACGATCCGGAAGGGCGGCTCGCGCAGGATCGAGGTCCCGTCGAGCAGAACCTGGCCGGAGTCGGGCGTGTAGAGGCGGGTGATGACGTTGAAGGCGGTCGTCTTGCCCGCGCCGTTCGGCCCGATCAGCCCGGAGATCTGGCCCTCCTCGACGTCGAAGGAGACACCGTCCAAGGCGACGATGCCGCCGAAGCGCAGGGTGACGTCCCGAACCTCGAGCAGGGCCATCGGCGTCCTACCCTAATCGGCCTCGACACCGACAGGCAACGAACCTCTCATCGCCCGGAGCCCGCCGCTCGGAGGGGCGCCTCCATCCGGTGTCAGACACCAGCAGGTCGGGACGTTTTCGATCCATTGGTCCGAGGACATGGCCCTCTGAGGTCGTCGGATGCCGTCGCAAGGCACCAAGCGGTGGCGGGGCAACGCTAGCTGTGGACACTTTGTTGCACTCTCGGCGCGAATGAGCCTTGACAGGAACCGGTGTCTGACACCGGTTCGGCAGACGCATTAGCATCGTCCCTGATGGACCTGCGCGACACGCCTGAGGAGGCCGCCTTCCGGGCGGAGCTGCGCGCCTGGCTCGAGGAGCACCTGCCCGAGGAGCTGCGCGGGCACCGCGGCGGCGCGGCCCGCTTCGACGACCCTGCTCTGCGCGCCTGGAGCCGCGCGCTCTACGACGCGGGCTATGCCGGGCTGACCTGGCCGAAGGAGTACGGCGGCGCCGGCGCGCCCTACACGTTCCAGGCGATCTTCCTCGAGGAGCTCGCCCGGGCCGAGGCACCCCCGCACATCGGCGTGATCGGCATCGGGATGGCAGGGCCGACGATCATGGCCCACGGGACGGAGGAGCAGAAGGCGCGCTACCTGGCGCCGATCCTCTCGGCCGAGGAGATCTGGTGCCAGGGCTTCTCGGAGCCCGGCGCCGGCTCCGATCTCGCCGGCGTGCGCACGAGCGCCCGGCTCGAGGACGGGTACTTCCTCGTGAACGGGCAGAAGGTCTGGTCCTCCTTCGCGCACATCGCCGACTGGTGCATCCTGCTCACCCGCAGCGATCCCTCCTCGACACGCCACGCAGGCCTCACCTACCTGATCGTGGACATGCACGCCCCCGGAGTCGAGGTGCGGCCGCTGCGGCAGATCACCGGCGAGGCCGAGTTCAACGAGATCTTCTTCACCGACGTGCGCGTCCCGATCGAGAACCTCCTGGGCGAGGTCGGCGGCGGCTGGCAGGTAGCGATGACGACGCTCCTGCACGAGCGGGGCACGCTCGGCTTCGCGCTGCAGGCGGCGCTCGAGGTGCAGGTGCGCAAGCTCGTCTCGCTCGCTCGCGACCGCGGTGCCGACCCGCTCCAGCGGGACCGGATCGCGCGCGAGTGGATCGAGCTACAGGCGCTCCGCTACACGAACTACCGCGCGCTCTCGCAGCTCGTCAAGACGGGCATCCCCGGGCCGGAGGGGTCGATCTCGAAGCTCGTCTGGTCGGAGGCGAACCAGCGGGTGACGAAGCTCGCGCTGGAGCTGCTCGGCCCCGACGCCGCGCTCGGCCCGGAGAACGCCCCCTACGGGGGCTACTGGCAGCACCAGCAGCTCCGCAGCCGCGGCAACACGATCGAGGCCGGGACCTCGGAGATCCTCCGTAACATCGTCGCCGAGCGGGTGCTCGGACTCCCCAAGTCGCGCTGATGGACCTGACCTTCACCCCGGAGCAGGAGGCCTTGCGCGAGCAGGCGCGCCACTTCCTCGCCGCCACCCCGGAGCCCTCCTGGCGCGAGCTCGCGGAGCTGGGCTGGACGGGCGTCTCGATCGCCGAGGAGGAGGGCGGTGCGGGGCTGACCTTCGTCGAGGAGGCGGTGCTCCTCGAGGAGCTCGGCCGCGCGCTCTACCACGGGCCGTACTTCTCCACCATCGCGCTGACGCTGCCCGCGCTCCCGCCCGACCTGCGCGCGGCGGTCGCGGCCGGCGAGGCCTCCTGGACGCTCGCGTTCGGGCCGCTCGTGCCCGACTTGGACACGGCCGAGCGGGTCGCGACCGTGGGTGGCGACGGCATCTACGAGCTCGAGGGAGCGGAGCGCGAGGTGCTGGCGACGACGGACGAGACGCGCCCGCTCGGCGTCGTCCGCGGCGGGGAGCCGGGACGACGGCTGGCGGACGCGACCGTGCTCGAGGAGATCCGCTCCCGCTCGCACGCGGCGCTGGCGATCGAGGCCTGCAGCGTCGCCGGGCGGGCGCTCGAGCTGGCGGTGGAGCACGCCGCCACCCGCGAGCAGTTCGGGCGCAAGATCGGCGCCTACCAGGCGGTCGCGCACCCGCTCGCGGACGCGTACACGCGCCTCGAGCTGGCGCGCTCGCTGGCGCTCTGGGCGGCGTGGTGCGTCGCGGAGCGAGACCCGCAGGCGGCGCTCGCGGCGGCTGCGGCGAAGGCGACCGCGGCCGAGGCCGCGGTGCGGGTCTGCGAGACGGCGATCCAGGTGCACGGCGGGATCGGGTTCACCTGGGAGCACGTGCTGCACCGGCTGTACAAGCGGGCGCTCTGGATCGAGAGCTTCGGCGGGTCGGGGACGCGCCTCCGCGCCGAGGTCGCGGCGGCGCTCCTCGAAGGACGAGCGGAGCCTGAGGTGGGCGTCCCTCCCGTTCCGGCCACGGTCGAGCAAGGAGGCTGAGGTGGAAGGCCTGATCATGGACTACCAGCTGAACGTGCCGGCGATCCTGCGGCGCGGCGAGCAGCTCTTCGGGGACAAGGAGATCGTCTCCCGCCTGCCCGACCGGAGCTGGCACCGGTACACCTACGCGGAGTTCGCCCCTCGGGCACGTCGCCTGGCCGCAGCCCTCCGCAAGGAGCTCGGGCTACAGGACGGTGACCGCGTGGGCACCTTCTGCTGGAACCACTACCAGCACCTGGAGACCTACATCGGCGTCCCGGTCGGCGGGATGGTCACCCACACGCTCAACCTGCGCCTCCACCCAGACGACCTCACGTACATCGCCAGCCACGCCGGCGACCGCGTCCTGATCGCGGACAAGGTGCTCTGGCCGCTGGTAGAGAACTTCCGCGAGCGCGCCGGCTTCGAGCACGTGATCGCGGTCGGCGAGGGGCCCACCCCGGAGGGGGCGATCGAGTACGAGGACCTGCTCGCGAGCGCGGAGCCCGGCGACCTCCCCGACCGCGACATCGACGAGCGGCAGGCCGCGGCCATGTGCTACACGAGCGGCACCACCGGCCGGCCGAAGGGTGCGCTCTACTCCCACCGCGCGATCGCCGTCCACTCGCTCGCCTGCGCGATGGCGGGCGTCCTCTCGGTCACCGAGAAGGACACGGTGCTCCCGGTCGTGCCCATGTTCCACGCGAACGCGTGGGGCTTCCCCTTCACGTGCACGCTCGTGGGCGCCAAGCAGGTCTTTCCCGGCCCCTTCCTCGATCCCTCCAGCCTGCTCGAGGCCTTCCAGCAGGAGCGGGTCACGATCACCGCCGGGGTGCCGACGATCTGGCTGGGAATCCTGCAGGAGCTGGACGCCAACCCGGGGAGGTACGACGTCTCCTCGGTACGGGCGATGGTGGTCGGCGGCTCCGCCGCGCCGCAGGCGATGATCGAGGCCTTCGAGCGCCGGCACGGCCTCAAGGTGCTCCACGCCTGGGGCATGACCGAGATGTGCCCGCTCGGCACCGTCTCGGAGCTGACGAGCCGCGAGCTCCAGCTCCCCGAGGAGGAGCAGTACCGCTACCGGGCCAAGCAGGGCACCCCGGCGCCGTTCGTCGAGATCCGCGCCCGCGGCGCCGAGGGCCTCGTCCCCTGGGACGGCAAGACGATGGGCGAGCTCGAGGTGCGCGGCGTCTGGATCTCGTCCGCCTACTACAACTCCCCCGAGGGAGCAGACCGCTGGACCGAGGACGGCTGGTTCAAGACCGGCGACATCGTCACCATCGAGCCGAACGGCTACATCGAGATCCAGGATCGCGCGAAGGACCTGGTCAAGTCGGGCGGCGAGTGGATCTCGACCGTGGCGCTCGAGAACGCGCTCATGGGGCATCCGGCCGTCGCCGAGGCGGCCGTCATCGCCGTCCCCGACGAGCGCTGGTCGGAGCGGCCGCTGGCCGTGGTCGTCCTGCGCGAGGGCGCCTCGGCGACCGCGGAGGAGCTGCGCGAGTTCCTCGCTCCCCACTTCGCCAAGTGGTGGCTGCCGGACCGGTTCGAGTTCGTGGAGGAGATCCCGAAGACGGCGGTCGGCAAGTTCCGCAAGACCGCGCTCCGCGAGCGCTTCGCGCAGCAGACGGCGGATACGGCGTCGTGACCTACATCCGCACGGAGCGCGAGGGGGCGGTCGCGGTCGTCACCATCGACCACCCGCCGGTCAACGCCCTCTCGGCCGCCCTGCTCGAGGAGCTGGAGGCGGAGCTCGAGCGCCTCGACGCCGACGAGAGCGTGCGCGCGATCGTCCTCCGAGGCGCGGGCGAGCGGGCCTTCGTCGCGGGCGCCGACATCTCCGAGTTCCCGGCGCTACGCGAGGCCGCCTCCCAGGAGACCGGCTCCGCCCGGGGCATCCAGCGCTTGGGCGCGCGCATGGACGCCGCCCGCACGCCGTTCGTCGCCGCCATCCACGGCTTCTGCCTGGGCGGCGGGCTCGAGCTGGCCATGTGCTGCGACCTGCGCGTCGCCGCCGAGGACGCCCAGCTCGGCCAGCCCGAGATCAAGCTCGGCCTCATCCCGGGCGGTGGGGGGACGCAGCGGCTGCCGCGGCTGGTCGGGATCGGGCGGGCGCTGCTCCTCAACCTGACCGGCGACTTCATCGACGCCCGCACCGCCTACGAGTGGGGGCTGGTGGAGAAGGTGGTGCCGCAGGCCGAGCTGCTGGAGACGGCGCTCGGGCTCGCTCGCACGATCGCCGCCCGCTCGCCGCACGCCGTCGCCGTCCTCCGCGAGCTCGCGCGCACGACTCGCGACCTCCCGCTCGAGGAGGGGCTGCGCCGCGAGGCGGAGGGCTTCCGCCGCTGCCTTGCGAGCGAGGACGGCCTGGAAGGCGTGACCGCCTTCCTGGAGAAGCGGGAGCCCCGGTTCAGCGGTCGGTGAGCCGCCACGTGACGCGTATCGAGGACGGAGAGCGATCCGGTCGCAGCGCTTCGCCGGTTCACCGGCCGGTGAGCGGCCAAGTGACGCGTATCGAGGACAGAGAGCGATCCGGTTGCAGCGCTCCGCCGGTTCACCGGCCGGTGAGCGGCCAAGTGACAAATTGTCACTTGGCCATGTGTGGCACAGCGTCCTCCGCCTACCGCGATCCGTGAGAGCAGTCGTCCTCCGGGGGATCGGCGGGCCCGAGCAGCTCGCCGTCGAGGAGGTGCCCGATCCGGTCGCGGGCGACGGGGAGGCGGTGGTCGAGGTGCGCGCGGCCGGGATCAACTTCGCCGACATCCTCATTCGGCTCGGCCGCTACCCGCAGATGCCGCAACTGCCTTCGGTGCTCGGCTCCGAGATCGCGGGCGAGCTCGAGGGTAGACGCGTCTTCGGCCTCGTCGCAGGGCAGGGCGGTGGCTACGCCGAGCGAGCGGTGGCGAAGCGGCGCTGGCTCTTCCCGCTTCCGGAGGGAGCGAGCTTCGCCGAGGGGGCAGCCTTCCCGCTGGCGTTCCTGACCGCCTGGATCCCGCTGACCGAGCTGGTGCGGGTCGCCTTCGGCGCCCGCGTGCTCGTCACCGCCGCGGCGGGCGCGGTCGGGACTGCCGCGATCCAGCTCGTGCGGACGCTGAACGGCAGCCCGGTGGCCGCGGTGTGGAGCGAGTCCAAGCTCGAGCTGCCCCGCTCGTTGGGGGCGATCGAGGCGGTCACCTACGAGGGTCTGGGCGAGCTCGAGCAGGTGGACGCCGTCTTCGACCTCGTCGGCGGCGAGGTCTTCGCCTCCACGCTCTCGCTGCTCAGACCGCTCGGCGTGGCGATCGCCGTCGGCTACGCGGGCGGGCTCTGGCAGGACGTGAGCCCCGCCTGGCTCGTGGGGCGCAACATCGGCGTGCACGGCTTCTACCTGGGCCGGCTGCTCGCCCGCGAGCCACAGCGGGTGGAGCAGGCGGCAAGAGACGTCCTGCGCCTATGGGAAGCTGGAGCCGTGCGACCCGTGGTCGGTCAGGAGCTCCCGCTGGCGGAGGCAGCGCAGGCGCACCGGCTGATCGAGGAGCGTCGCTCGCTGGGTAAGGTGGTGCTCGTTCCATGAGAGCGCTCGTCACCGGCTCTGCGGGGGGGATCGGCAGCGCGATCGTGGCGCGGCTGCGCGGCGAGGGCTTCGAGGTGCGAGAGCTCGACCTCGCGAGCGGGTTCGACGTCGGCGACTCCGAGGCCTGGGAGCACATCGGGTCCGTCGAGCTCGCCTGCCTGAACGCCGGCGTGCTCACGGGCGGGGACGATCTCGCCACCTTGACGGACGCGCAGTACCGGCGCGCGCTCGCGGTGAACGTGGACGGCGTCGTCTTCGGCGTGCGCCGCCTCGACCGGGTGATGCCGAAGGGCTCCGCGATCGTGGTCACCGCCTCCCTCGCAGGCCTGACTCCGATCCCCGACGACCCCATCTACGGGCTGACCAAGCATGCCGTGGTCGGCTTCGTCCGCTCGGTCGCGCCGCAGCTCGAGCGGCGCGGGATCCGGATCCAGGCCGTGTGTCCGGGCTGGGCGGACACCGGCCTGATGACGGACGAGTTCAAGCTGGAGCTGCGGGGACGCGGCTTCCGGCTGCTCCGGCCGGAGGACGTGGCCGAAGGCGTCTGGGCCGCCTACCGGAGCGAGGGCACGGGCGAGGCCTGGGTGGTGCAGCCAGGGCGCGAGCCGCTGCTCTACGAGTTCAAGGGCGTCCCCGGGCCACGCTAGGGACAGGGGCCAGAGCCGTCCCCGGCTGCCGTCAGAGAGCAGGTCGTGCTCGTTCCAGCGGCGCGTGACCCGCGACGACGGAGCGAGGGAGATCCGACGCGACGGGCAGCGACACCCTGTCGCAGCTCGGGACGACTTCGCCGGTGATCGCGTGCCGCGGGCGCGAGCGTGCGGCTACGCCCGCTCGTGGGGCTCCAGATGACCTCCGAACGGCGGGAGCACACCGAGCTGCTGGAGCATCCCAAGGTCGTCCCTGACACCCCAGTGCTCGACGGCGACGCCGTCCTCGCAGCGGAAGAAGTGGGCCTCGCCCCACGCCGCGCTCTTCCCGGTCGAAGGGATGCCGAGCAGGGGTCCGGTGTGTGTGCCCGAGGCCAAGAGGCGAACGGCCACGCGGTCGCCGACCGCGAGCTCCTCGTCGATCCGGTACCGGAAGTCCGGCATCGCCGTGCGGACCATCTGCACCACCGCGGCGAGCCCTTCTCGCCCGGGAGGCGACCCGGGGACGGCGTTGTGGTTCCGGTAGCCGCCGGAGACGACCTCCTCGAGCACGTCGAGCCTCCCCTCGCCGAACACCTCCAGGCACAGACGCCGAACCGCACTCAGGTTCCTGGCTTCCACGACATCGGCCGCGAGCATCCGAGCTCCTCTCGTCGACAGCGGGTCGCCACCAAGGTTAGGCGTCCCCCAGATTTCCGTCCATTACATATTCAAGGCTTGATTACTATGCTTCTGGAATAGATGATCGACACTCGCCGCCTCCGAGCCTTCGTCGAGGTCGCTCGCGCGGGGACGTACCTCGCGGCCGCAGCGCGCCTCCACGTCGCGCAGCCGGCGCTGTGGAAGCAGGTGCGGTCCCTCGAGGCCGAGCTCGGCGTCCGTCTCTTCGAGCGGACGGGACGGCGGGTCCGGCTGACCGCGGCCGGCTCCGACCTGCTCCTGCACGCCGAGCGTGTCCTCGACGGGACGGAGCGGCTCCGCCGGCACGCCGACGACCTGGCCGCGGGCCGCGCGGGCTCCGTGACGGTCGCGTGCGTCCCCCCGCATGTGGAGCGCATCCTGGCCCGCGTCGTCGGCTCCTTCCGGGCGGCGCACCCGGACGTCCGCGTCCGGCTGCGCGAGCACGGAACGGCGACCGAGCTGCGCGAGGCTCTGCTCTCCGGCGCCGCCGACGTCGCGACCGCAAGCGCGGGGCTCGCGGGCCTTTCCGGCTTCCCTCTCTACGACGTCAACGTGGTCGCGCTGCCTCCCCCCGGCCACCGGCTGCGCCGGAGCGACACGGTGACGGTCGAGGAGCTCGCCGGGGAACCGCTCGTCGTCTCGCCGCGGGGCTACCTCTCGCGCGAGCAGCTCGAGCAAGCCTGCCGCGCCGCGGGCTTCGAGCCGACGATCGAGGCCGAGAGCGCGAGCCCCCGCGCGCTCGCGGCGCTCGCCGAGGCGGGTGTGGGCACCGCCGTGGTCGCAGACGACGCCCTGGGGAGCGAGTCCGGCGCGCTCCCGCTCGTCGCCGAGCCGCCTCTGCGCACGGTGGTCTGGCTCTATCGAGCGCCCGCGGAGCCGACGCCGGCGACGGAGGCATTCGTCGCGGCAGCCCGCGCCGCGGCCGCCTACCCGAAGCGGTAGCCCTCGCCGGCGGCGAAGCTCTTCAGGATCCGCCGGGCGACGACCATGCGGTGCACCTCGTCGGGGCCGTCGTAGATGCGCGCCCCGCGCGCCATCGCCAGCATCCCGGCGAGCGGGGTCTCGTCGGTCAGGCCGCGCGCCCCGTGCACCTGCACGGCGCGGTCGAGCACCTCGTTCAGCGCCCGCGCCGCGTAGAACTTGACGAGCGAGACCTCCACGCGCGCCTCGTCGCCCCGGTCGAGCTTGTGCGCGGCGTCGAGCGTCAGCAGGCGGCAGGCCTGGATCTCGGCGGCGGAGTCGGCGATCCAGCTCTGGACGGTCTGCTTGTCGGCGAGCGGCGAGCCGAAGGCCTCGCGCTCGAGCGCGTACGAGCACATCAGCTCGAAGGCCCGCTGCATCTGGCCGAGCCAGCGCATGACGTGGTGGATGCGACCTGGGCCGAGGCGCTTCTGCGCGATCCGGAAGCCGTCCCCGACCCCGCCGAGCGTGTTCGCCACCGGGACGCGGACGCCGCTGTAGCGCACCTCGCAGTGCGTCGTCCAGCCGCGGCCGCGATGGCCCATGGTCGGGACGGCGCGCACGATCTCGACCCCGGGCGTGTCCGCCGGGACGATGATCTGGGTCGCCCGGCGGTGCGGCTCCGCGTCGGGGTCGGTGACCGCCATCACGATCCCGAAGGCCGCCCCCTCCGCGCCCGAGGAGAACCACTTGTGGCCGTCGATGACCCACTCGTCGCCGTCGCGCACGGCACGCGTGCGCAGCGTCGTCGGGTCCGACCCCGACACCTCGGGCTCGGTCATGGAGAAGAACGAGCGAGCCGTGCCCTCCACGAGCGGCGCGAGGAAGCGCTCCTTCTGCTCGTCGGTGCCGAAGAGCCAGAGGATCTCGCCGTTGCCCGCGTCGGGGGCCTGGCAGTTGAAGACGAGCTGCCCCCAGACCGAGCGGCCGATCTCCTCGTTCAGGTGCGCGTAGACGAGGAAGCTCCCGTTCGTGCCGCCCGCCTCGGGTGGCAGGTGCGGCGCCCACAGCCCCTGTGACTTCGCCAGCCCCCGCAGCCGCCCGATCAGCGCCTCGGCCGCGTCGTCCTCGCGGAAGAGCGCCGCCTCGTTGGGATAGACGTGCTCCTCCATGAAGGCGCGGTAGCGGGCGCGGAGCGCTCGCACCTCCTCGGTCGGGCGCAGGTCGGCGATCGCCACCGCGGTAGCATCGCACGTCGATGCGCCTCGGGTTCTACATGGGGTATGCGCCGCCGGGGACGAGCCCGCTCGAGCCGATCGCGCTGGCGCAGGAGGCCGAGCGGCTCGGCTACGACTCCGCCTGGGCGGCGGAGGCCTGGGGGACGGACTGCGTCAGCGTCCTGGCCTGGCTCGGCGCGACCACGGAGCGGATCAAGCTCGGCTCGGCGATCATGCAGATCCCCGGCCGGACGCCGACGAACACGGCCATGACCGCCGCCACGCTCGACCTCCTCTCCGGAGGCCGCTTCCTGCTCGGGCTCGGCACCTCGGGGCCGCAGGTCGTCGAGGGCTGGCACGGCCAGCCCTGGGGGAAGCCGCTCGGCAAGACGCGCGAGTACGTCGAGATCGTGCGCGCGGCGCTCCGGCGCGAGGTCGTCGAGCACCACGGCGAGCACTACGACATCCCGCTCACCGGCGGAACCGGCCTCGGCAAGCCGCTCAAGCTGATGGCGCGGCCGCTCCGGGCCGACATCCCTATCTACCTGGCGGCGATGCGGCCGAAGGCCGTCGCGCAGGCAGTCGAGATCGCGGACGGCTGGCTCCCGATCTTCTGGTCGCCGGAGAAGGCGCGGAACGCGTTCGGCGACGTGCTCGATCGCGCGCGCGATGGGTTCGACATCGCTCCGAGCGCCCCAGTGATCCTCATCGACGACGTCGAGGCCGGGCGCGAGTTCCTGAAGCCGTACTACGCGCTGTACATCGGCGGGATGGGCGCGCGGGGCCAGAACTTCTACAACGACCTCTGCGCCCGCTACGGCTACGAGGCGGAGGCGCGGCGGATCCAGGATCTGTACCTGGACGGGCACAAGCGGGACGCAGCCGCAGCCGTCCCGGACGCGTTCGTGGACGAGGTCGCGCTCGTGGGGCCGAAGGAGCGGCTGGCCGAGCGGCTCGACGCCTGGCGCGAGTCCGGGGCGACCACGCTGCTCGCCTCCACGCAGCAGCCCGAAGCCCTGCGCGCGCTCGCCGAGCTCGCGCTGTAGTCAGCCGCGCGCGAGAGCCTCGGCGGCAGCCTCCGCGAGCTGGGGCACGCCCAGCTCGAAGCGAGCGGCACGCGCGTCCTCGGCGCCGAGCTCGCCGCGCAGGTAGCGGCCGTAGATCGCCTCGCAGAAGACCGCCGCCTTCCAGAGCGCGAGCGCCTCGAACCAGGCGAGCGGCTCGACGTCCCGACCGCTGCGTGCGACGTAGCGCTCGACGAGCTCGGCGCGCGAGGGAAAGCCGGGCGAGGCGGTGACCGGCGACGTCCCGAGCGGGTTCGGCGGCCCGCCGGGCTCGCTGTAGGTGGCGAGCAGGTAGCCGACGTCGGCGCGAGGGTCGCCGATCGCCCCCATCTCCCAATCGAGCACGGCGAGCACCCGCGTCGGCTCGTCGGCCGCGACCATCACGTTCCCGAGCCGGAAGTCGCCGTGCACGACCGTGGGCGGGAGCGGAGCGGGGACGTGCGACCGGAGCCACGCCCCAACCTCTTCGACCCGCGGGAGCTCGCGCGTGCGGTTGACCTCCCAGAGCTGCGTGAAGCGGCGGACCTGGCGCTCGTTGTAGCTCCCCGGCCGCGCGAAGGCGGCGAGCCCGGGAGTCGTCACGTCGGCGGCGTGGATCTCGACGAGGGTGTCGACGAGGTCGTCCGCGAGCGCGCGCCGCGCTGGCTCTCCCTCGAGCCCCGGGGGGAGCGTCTCCGTGACGACGTGCCCTTCGAGGTAGGCCATCACGTAGAAGTCGACGCCGAGGACGCTCTCGTCCTCGCACACCGCGAGGATGGTGGGCAGGCGCGTGAACCCCGCCTCGCGCAGCGCGAGCTGCAGGCGCGCCTCGCGCGCGACGTCGTGCGCCGTGGGCGGGAGCGGCGGCCGCGGCGGGCGGCGGAGCACGAGCCGCTCGGAGCCACGCTCGAGCAGGAAGGTGAAGTTCGAGCCGCCGCCCTCGCCGATCCTGCGTGCGCGCACCTCGCCTGCTCCCAGCCCGTGCGCGTCCAGGAACGTCCGGACCCGGTCGAGAACGAGCAAGGGTGGCTGAGCGAGACCCTCGGCATCCGCCGCCGTCTCGACGATGTCACCCGAGGCCACCGTGCGATCCTATGCCGCACCATGAGGCGCCGGATCTACCTGATGCGCCACGGCGCCGTCAGCTACTTCGGGGAGGGCGGCAGGCCGCTGCACCCGGACGAGGTCGGGCTCACCGACGAGGGCCGGGCGCAGGCGGAGGCCGCGCGCGAGCTGCTCGCCCCCGTCCGCTTCGACCGCGTGCTCACGAGCGGGCTGCCCCGCACGGTGGAGACGGCCCGCATCGTCGCCCCCGGAGCGCAGCTCGAGGAGTGGCCGGCGCTGCGCGAGCTGCGCGGCGACCGGCTCTCGGCCATCGCGCCCGACCGCCTCGAGCACGAGTTCGTCCACGCCTTCCGGGGCGTCGTCCCGCTCGACAAGCGCTTCCTGGGCGGAGAGACGATCGGCGAGCTCTTCGACCGCGTGCTGCCGGCGCTCGAGCGGCTGCTCGCCGACCCGGGCTGGGACACGGTGCTCGCCGTCCTCCACGGCGGCGTCAACCGCGCCATCCTCTCCTACGCGCTCACCGGCGAGCGGCTCTTCCTGGGCCATTTCGAGCAGGCACCCGGCTGCGTGAACGTCCTCGATGTGGGCGAGGACTGGATCGTGCGGGCGGTCAACCTGGCGCCGCTCGACCTCCTCCACGCCTCCACTCGGCAGACGACGATGGAGGGCTACTGGGCCGAGCTGGCACCCTTCCTCGAGCGCGGCCTGCCCTGAACGCCGACGGGGCCGGCTCCCGCCGGCCCCGTCGGAGGGCTGCTCGGACGGGCCCCGCCTAGCGCGGGCGACCGTCCACGAGCGGCCCGATCGTCGACCAGACGCCGTTCTGGAAGCGCTGCAGCCGCATCTGGCTGATCATGAAGGCGTCGTTCGGCCCCGTCTTCTGCATCACCCCGGGCAGCAGGAAGCGGTTCGGGTCGTTGAAGCTCATCAGCGCCTTCTGGAACCCGGCCCGGGTCAGGTCCTTGCCGGCCTTGTAGAGCGCCTGCACGAAGGTCTCCGCCTTGGCGAACCCGTACAGGTAGAGCTGGTTCGAGGCGTTCACGCCCGGCGCGTAGCGCTCCATGATCCGCCGGTACTCCTGGATCGCGGGGTCGTTCGCCTGCGCCGGGTTGGACGGATCCTTCAGGTACGTGACCGAGATCGAGCCGTTGACGTAGTCGGCGCCCGCCCGCGCGACGGCGATGTTGAGGAACGCCGCCGTGGCCGAGACCGAGTTGACGTAGATCTGGTCCGGGTTGAAGCCGAGCGCCTTCCCGAACGCGTACGCCTGGATGGTGAAGGTCGGCGTGGCCAGGATGACGAACACCTTCGCCCCCGAGGCCCGGATCCGCGCCATCTGCGCCTGCACGGTCGGGGTCGTCACCTCGAACCCCTCCTCGGCGACGATGTTCGCGTCGGCGTAGGCCTTGCCCAGCGCGGCCCGGAGCCCGTACAGGTAGTCCTTGCCGTAGTCGTCGTTCTGGTAGAGGACGGCGATCTTCTTCCCGTTGTGGTTCTGCTTGATGTGCAGCCCGTACAGCCGTCCCTCGGCGATGTAGTCGGGCTGCCACCCCGTCGTCCACGGGTACTGCTTGTACTGCAGGCCCCAGTAGGAGGCGCCCGTCGAGACGAGCGACTGCGGGACCTTGCGCTGGTTCATGTAGGGGCGGACGGCCAGGTTGTGCTCGGTCCCGAGCTGGCCGACGGTCGCGAACACCTTGTCCTGCTCGACGAGGCGCCGCGTGAGCTGGATCGTGTTCGCGGGGTTGTACGCGTCGTCGTACACCTTGAACACGATCTGCCGTCCGTACACGCCGCGCTTGCCGTCGGGCCCTCGGCGCGCGTTGATGTAGCTGAAGTACGTCCGCATGCCCACGGCGATCGGCGCGTAGGCCGCGGCCGGGCCGGTGAGCGGGAACGTCCCACCGGTGACGATCGTCCGGGACGTGACCCCCGTCTCGCCCGCGCCGCCCAGCGCCCCGGGCACCGTGAGCGCGAGCGCCGCGACGAGGGCGAGCCCGGACACGATCAGCTTTCGCACGTGCTCCCTCCTTGTCGGCTCCGTACTGCTGCCTGTCACGGGCGAGCGTACCGCCCGCGCGGCCGCTGCGCCAGACCTACGTGAGCCCGACCTCGCGCGCGAGCGCCTCGGCCTCGTCGAGCGAGGAGGCGAGCGCGTCGATCCCGCTCGCCCAGATCCCCGGGTCGGTGAGGTCGAGGCCGACGATGCGGGCCAGCTCCTCCGGAGGCCGCGAGCCGCCGGCGCGGAGGAGCTCGAGGTAGGGCTCGACCAAGGCGTCGCCGTCCAGCTCGTAGCGCCGGAAGATGGCGAGCGCGAACAGGAACCCGTACGCGTACGCGTAGACGTACCCAGGCGAGCTCGTGAAGTGCGGGATGTAGCTCCACCAGGTGCCGTACCCGTCGAGCTCGACCGAGTCCGCGAACATGGCCCTCTGGGTCTCGAGCCAGAGCTCCTCGAACCGCTCGACCGAGAGCTCGCCCCGCTCGCGGCGCTCGGTATGGACGGCGTCCTCGAAGCGGTTCATCGCGATCTGCCGGAAGACAGTCGCGATCGAGTCCTCGATCCGGCCGGCGAGCAGGTTCAGGCGCCGGCGGGGATCGGGCTCGAGCGCGAGCAGCCGCTTGAAGGTCAGCGCCTCCCCGAACACCGAAGCCGTCTCCGCGGTCGTCAGCGGCGTGTCCGCGTTGAAGAGCCCGAGCGGCGTCGCCAGGTAGCCGTGCAGGCCATGCCCCAGCTCGTGGGCGAGGGTGAGGACGGAGCGGCGATCGCCGGTGAAGTTGAGCAGCACGTACGGGTGCCGCTCGGGGATGACCGTCGCGCAGAAGGCTCCGGTGCGCTTGTTCTCGCGAACCGCGGCGTCGATCCAGCGCTCGCGGAAGAAGCGCTCGACGATCCCGCCCGCGTCCGGGGAGAAGTCGGCGTAGGCGCCGAGGACGATCTCCCGCGCCTCCTCCCAGGACACCTTGGTCGGATCGTCGCCGATGGGCGCGAAGCGGTCGTAGAACGCGAGCCGGTCGAGCCCGAGCAGCCTCGCCTTGAGCCGGTAGTAGCGCTGCACGACGTCGTAGCGGGCGACGGTCGCCTCCACGAGCGCCTGCACCGCCTCGTCGGTCGTGTCGTTGCGCAGGTTGCGGGCCGTGAGCCAGGTCGGGTAGCCGCGCAGGCGGTCGTCGATCGCCTTGTCGACGAGGATCGTGTTGAAGATGAAGCTGCGCGTGCGCAGGCCCGGCTCGAGCGCGGCCGTCACCGCCTCGGCCGCCCGGCGGCGCAGGTCGCGGTCGGCGGAGTAGAGCTTCGACATCGCCTCCTCGAGCCCGACCTGGGCGCCGTCCAGCTCGACCCGGAGCGCGCCCAGCAGCTCCTCGTACAGCCGCGTCCACGCGCTGAAGCCCGAGACCGACTTCTCGGTGAAGATCCGCTCCTCGGCCTCGCTCAGGAGGTAGGGGCGGAACTTGCGCACGTTGCGCAACCAGTGCCGGTAGCGCTCCAGCTCCGGGGAGGCGATCAGCTTCTCCGCCACCTCGTCGTCGAGCGCGGCCAGCTCGAGGCCGAAGAAGAGGAGCTGCGTGTCGAGGGCGGCCCCCTTCTCGGTCAGGCGGGCGATCAGCGCGCCCCGAGGCGGATCGGCCATGTCGGTCGCGAACCAGAGGTGGGCGAAGTAGATCGCGCGGGTGAAGACGGACTCGATGCGCTCCCGCTCGGCGACCGCCTCGGCCAGCTCGGCCGCGGAGAGCTCGGCGACGCGGCCGTGGTAGCGCTCGCGGAACGCCGCCGCCGCGCGCTCCGCCTCCTGGACGTCCTCCTCGAGCCGGGGATCGTCGCCGCCCTCGTACAGGTCGGAGAGATCCCACGCGATCTGCTCCGCTCCGGTCAGCTCGGTCGTGGTCACGGCCGGGACTCTACGTGAGGGCCGGCACCAGCCGGGCGCCCACCAGCCGCACCAGATCGTCGTCGCCGTGGTTCAGGTGCTGGAGGAAGACGCGCGTCACCCCGACCGCCCGCAGCTCCTCGACTCGCTCGGCCACCTCCTCGACCGTGCCCGCGAGCCAGCGGTCGGCCCGCTCGGCGAGCAGCGCCTCGGGGTCGGCCTCGCCCCCGCGCACGGCGAGAAACGCCCGCAGGCGGTCGAGCACCTCGCGCCGGCTCTCGCCCAGGAAGCAGGCGGTCATGACCGAGAAGCCGAGGCTGGCCGGATCTCGCCCCGCCGCGGCGCAGGCGCGATCGAGCCGCTCCCGGCGCTCGCGCAGCTCCGCCACCGGCGCCCCCAGCGTGTTCACCTCAGTCGCGTAGCGGGCGGCGAGCGCGGCGAAGCGGGGCCCGACCCGGCCGCCGAGGACGAGCGGCGGGTGCGGCTGCTGGAGGGGACGCGGGAGCGCAGTCTGGTCGTGCAGCGCGTAGTGCCGCCCCTCGTGCGAGAAGGCCTCCTCCGTCCAGGTGCGGACGACCACCTCGACCTGCTCCGCGAGCAGCTCGAAGCGCTCCCGGCCGTCCGGGAAGCCGAAGCCGTGCGCGCGGTGCTCGCGCTCGTACCAGCCCGAGCCCAGCCCGACCTCCACCCGCCCGCCCGAGACGTGGTCGACCGTCACCGCCATCCGGGCGAGCACGCTCGGGTGCCGGAAGGTGACCGGAGAGACGAGCGTGCCCAGGCGGATCCGGCTCGTGACGGCGGCCAGCGCCGCCAGCGTCGTCCAAGCGTCGAGGGCGTCCGCGTGCTCGCGGATGATCGCGGTGTAGTGGTCGGAGCGGAAGAGGCCCTCCAGCCCCTCGGTCTCGCACAGGCGGGCGAGGCGCAGCCAGTCCTCCCAGGTCACGCCCTCCTGGCCCTCGATCATCAGGCAGACCCTCATCGGGCGACCAGCTCCCCGGGCTCGGTGACCGGGCGGCGGCACGCGAACCGCTCGCAGACGTAGACCGCCGGCCTCCCGTCCACGAGCGTCTTCCCGGCGAGCAAGGGCACCTCGCCCGCCGGCCCGACCGCGACCACGGTCCGCGGCTGGAAGGGAGCGAGCGCGGCGCGTGCGACCGGCGCGGAGACCGGCCCGAGGATCGCCAGCTCGCGCGGGGGAGAGAGCCAGAGGTCGAGCGCGCAGAGCGCCCAGGCGAAGGAGCCGGGCGCGCGCCGGAGCGCAGGCTCGACCAGCCGGAAGACGCCGACGGCGCGCCGCTCCAGCTCCTCGTCGCCCCAGATCCGCGCCAGCCGTAGGAGCACCCAGGCGAGCATCGAGTTGCCGGAGGGCGCGGGCGTGTCCTGCAGGTCCTTGGTGCGTGGCACGCGGGCGTCCCCGTCCGCGGGCGAGAGGTAGAAGCCGCCGCGCGCGTCGTCGGCGAAGAGCTCGACGGCGAGGAGGGCGAGCCGGCGAGCCTCGAGCAGCCAGCGCAGCTCGCCGGTAGCGGCGTGCAGCTCGAGCAGGCCGTGGGCGACGTTCGCGTAGTCGTCGAGGAAGCCGGGCCCGCTCGTGCGCCCGTCGCGGCAGGAGCGCAGGAGCCGTCCCTCCGCGTCGGAGAGGGGGCCGAGCAGGAACGCGCCCAGACGCCGGGCAGCCTCCAGCCACTCCTCCCGCTCGAGCCGGTAGCCCGCCTCGGCCAGCGCGGCCAAGGCGAGGCCGTTCCAGGAGGCGATCGCCTTGTCGTCCCGGGCGGGCTGCGGCCGCCGGGCCCGCTCGGCCGCGAGACGGGCGCGCAGCTCGGGCTCGAGGCGGCCGCGGACGACGAAGCGTCCGTGCTCGAAGGGCTCCAGCAGCTCGCGCGGGAGCCCGGCGGCAGCGGCCTCCTCGGGCGTCCACGTGTACGTGAGGCCCTCGACCCCGTCCGTGTCGGCATCCTGCGCGGAGGCGAGCCCGCCTCCGGGGAGGGACAGCTCGGTGAGCATGTAGGCGATCGTCTCCTCCACGACCTCGCGGTAGCGGGGCTCCCCGAGGACGACCCACGCGTGCAGGTACGTGGCGGCGAGGAGCGCGTTGTCGTAGAGCATCTTCTCGAAGTGGGGGATCAGCCAGCGGTCGTCCACCGAGTAGCGGTGGAACCCGCCCCCGACGAGGTCGTAGAAGCCGCCCGCGGCCATCCCGTCGAGCGTCGCCCCGACCATCGCGAGCGACTCCGGGTCGCCGCGCCGCAGCAACAGCTCGAGGACGGACGGGGCCGGGAACTTGGGCGCGCGGCCGAAGCCGCCGAAGGCAGGCTCGAAGGTGCGCGCGATCCCGCGCACGGCCTCCTCCAGGAGCTCGCTCGTCAGCGGCTCGGACGAGGGCGGCGCCGCCGAGACGCTGCGCAGGGCCTCGTCGATGCGGCTTGCTTGGCGCTCGACCTCGCCTCGGCGCTCGCGCCAGGCCTGGGCGACCGCCCGCAGGACGTCGCGGAAGGCGGGCAGCCCGTGCCGGGCCTCGGGCGGGAAGTACGTCCCGGCGTAGAACGGCTTGCCCTCCGGGGTCAGGAAGACCGTGGTCGGCCACCCGCCCGAGCCGGTCATGCCCACCGTCGTCTCCATCGTCACCGCATCCACGTCCGGACGCTCCTCGCGATCGACCTTGACGTTGACGAACAGGTCGTTCATCAGCGCGGCCGTGGCCGCGTCCTCGAACGACTCGTGCGCCATCACGTGGCACCAGTGGCAGGAGCTGTATCCGACCGAGACGAGCACCGGCTTGTCCTCGGCGCGCGCGCGCGCGAAGGCCTCCTCGCCCCACTCGTGCCAGTCGACTGGGTTCGACGCATGCTGCAGGAGGTAGGGGCTGGTCGCCGCCGCGAGCCGGTTCATGCTCCGGACGGTACCCGGTGCGCCCGGAGCGAGGTCACGGCCTTGACACACCCGGCGGGGCTCCGTAGGGTCGCCCGGTGCAGCGCGGATCGCTCTGGGTGGTGCTCGCGGCGGCGACCCTCGTCGTGGCGGGGGTCTTCCTGCAGGCCTTCTCCATCGCCGCTTACGTACGCGGAGCGGGCGAGGGGGCGAAGGACCTGCACGAGAGCGTCGGCCTCCTCATCTGGCTGCTCGAGCTCGTCGTCTTCCTCGCCGCCACCGCCGCCTGGTGGAAGGCATGGAGCGCCGTCGGGCTCGCGCTCGCGCTGCCGGTCGTCGGCACGGCGCAGCTCGCGCTGATCGGCGACACGGACGAGGCCGGGGGCTGGATCAACGGCCTCCACGGCCTGGGCGCGCTCGTGGTGATGGTGCTGGCCGCGCTCGTCGCCCATCGTGCGGCGCGGGCGCTCGGGCTGCGCGGCTCCCCGGCCGCCGCCTGACCCGGTCGCTCAGCCCGTGGCGCGGCGCCGGCGCTGGCGCAGGTGTCGAACCGCCTCCACCACGAAGCCGGCGGTCATCGCGATCCCGAGCGCGAGGAGGAGCCCCTTCCACGGCTGCTCCTCGAAGGTCTTGCCGCCGAAGTAGCCGAGCAGCCCGCCGTACGTGCCCCAGATGGCACCCGCGACGAGGTCGTAGACGATGAACCGCCGCCAGGGGAGCGCGTGCACGTAGCCCGCGGAGAAGGTCACCGCAGTACGGCCGCCGGGGATGAAGCGCGCGATGACGATGATGTAGGCGCCGCGCTCGGCGAGCGTGCGCTCGGCCCACTCGAGCCGCCGGTGCGACTTCTCGCTCCGGAACCAGCGCTTGATCGTGTGCTCCCCGAGCCAGGTCCCGAGCCCGTAGGAGACGTTGTCGCCGGCGACCGCGCCGGCCGCGCCCGCCACGATCACGACCGGGAGGAGGAGGTCGCCGGAGGAGGCGAGGTTGCCGCCGATGACGAGGACGGTCTCGCTCGGCACGAGCGGGAAGAAGGCATCGACGAGGGCCACCCCTCCGATCACGAAGTAGCTCCACCAGGTGCCCGAGACCCAGTCGGCGATCTGCTCGAAGTCGAGCCAGCTCGGCACGAGCGCATCCTCGCAGAGGGAGCCCGTCGGCGAGCCCGGTGTCCGACACCACCCCACCCAGCCATGCGGGTTTGCGCCTCGCTGGTGTCGGCCACCGGGGAAGACGCGATGATTGCGCCGTGGCCTTCCTCCCCCTCGCCGGCGCGCGCGTCCTCGACCTGACGACCTCGATCGCCGGGCCCTTCTGCGCCGAGATCCTCGCCGCCTTGGGCGCAGACGTGATCAAGATCGAGCGGCCGGACACGGGCGACGACGGGCGCGCCTGGGGGCCGCCCTTCTGGAACGGCGAGGGAGCGATGTTCCTGGCGGTGAACGCGGGCAAGCGCTCGCTCGCCGTCTCCCTCGGCGACGAGCGCGGCCGGGAGGCGGTGCTGCGGCTCGCCGAGGGCGCGGACGTCTTCCTCCAGAGCCTGCGGCCCGGCCTCGCCGAGGAGCTCGGGCTGGGCCCCGACCCGGTGCGCGCGCGCAACCCCCGCCTCGTCTACTGCTCCCTCGGCGCGTACGGGCGGGTCGGCCCGCTCGCGCGGGAGCCGGGCTACGACGCGCTCATGCAGGCGGCGGGCGGGCTGATCAGCATGACCGGCGAGCCGGGCAGGTCCGGGGTTCGCGTCGGCGCCTCGCTGATCGACATGGGGACCGGCCTGTGGGCCGCGCTCGGGATCCTCGCCGCCCTGCTCGAGCGCGAGCGCACGGGCACGGGGACGGTCGTGGACACCTCGCTCTACGAGACCGCGCTCGCCTCCATCGGCTACCACCTCGTCGGCTACCTCGCCGACGGCACCGTCCCGGAGCCGCAGGGGACCGTCTTCCCGATGGTCGCGCCCTACCAGGTCTTCCCCACCCGCGACGGCGAGCTGATGATCGCCGCCGGCAACGACCGGCTGTACGCGGCCCTCTGCCGAGCGCTCGGCCTCCCGGAGCTGGCCGCCGAGCCGCGCTTCCGCACGAACCCGGACCGGGTCGCGCACCGCGAGGAGCTGGTCGCTTTGCTCTCCGCGCGCCTGCGCGAGGCCACGACGGGAGAGTGGCTCGAGCGGCTGCGCGAGGCAGGCGTGCCCGCGGCGCCGGTGGCGGACGTCGCCGACGTGGTGGCCGCCGAGCAGACGCGCGCGCTCGAGCTGCTACAGGAGCTGCCCCACCCGCGGATCCCCGACCTGCGGCTCCCCGCCCTCCCGCTCTCCTTCGCCGGGGAGCGCGCACGGCACCGGCTGGCGCCCCCGCTCGTCGGCGAGCACACGGCAGAGGTGCTGCGCGAGGCCGGCTACGAGGAAGACGAGATCGCCGCGCTCGCGCGAGAGGGGATCGTCCGCCTCGGCTCCTCCGCCGGAGACAGTCCAGGCTAGGCTGCGCACGATGGCCCACCTCTCCCCCTCCTTCAGCGCCACCATCCGCCTGCGGCTCGAGGACGCGCCGGGGACGTTCGCGCGGGTGGCCGAGGCGATCGGGCAGGCCGGCGGCTCGCTGGGAGCGATCGACCTCGTCCGGGTCGAGCGAGACCACAAGGTGCGCGACGTGACCGTCTCCGCCACGGACGAGGAGCACCTGCGGCGGATCACCGAGGCCGTGCACGCCGTCGAGGGCGTGGAGGTGCTCCGCGTCTCCGACCGCACGTTCCTGATGCACCTGGGCGGGAAGATCGAGATCCGCGGGAAGGTGCCGCTCAAGACCCGCGACGACCTCTCGATGGCCTACACGCCGGGGGTCGCGCGCATCTCGCAGGCGATCGCGGGCGACCGGGAGGCCGCGTGGAACCTGACCATCAAGCAGAACACGGTCGCCGTCGTCTCCGACGGGACGGCCGTGCTCGGCCTCGGTGACGTGGGCCCGGAGGCGGCCATGCCGGTGATGGAGGGGAAGGCGCTCCTGTTCAAGGAGTTCGGCGGTGTCGACGCCTGGCCGCTCTGCCTCGCGACGAAGGACGTGGACGAGATCGTCGCCGTCTGCGCGGCCGTGGCGCCCGGCTTCGGCGGAATCAACCTCGAGGACATCTCCGCGCCCCGCTGCTTCGAGATCGAGTCGCGGCTGCGGGAGGTGCTCGACATCCCCGTCTTCCACGACGACCAGCACGGGACGGCGATCGTCGTGCTCGCGGCGCTCGTGAACGCGCTCAAGGTCGTCGGCAAGCGCCTCGAGGACGCCACCATCGTCATCACCGGCGTGGGCGCAGCGGGCGTCGCGACCACGGACATCCTGCTCGCGGCCGGCGCGCGCACGATCATCGGCTGCGACCACGCGGGGGCGGTGTACGCCGGCCGGCCCGGGCTGGCGGCCTACAAGGCCGCCTACGCGGAGCGAACCAACCCCGACCGCCGCTCCGGCTCCGCGGACGAGGTGCTCGAGGGGGCGGACGTCTTCCTCGGGCTCTCGGCCCCCGGGGCGATCAGCGTCGAGGGCGTGCGCCGGATGGCGAAGGACGCGATCGTCTTCGCGATGGCCAACCCGACGCCGGAGATCGAGCCCGAGGCGATCGCGGGGCTGGCCGCAGTCGTGGCCACCGGACGCTCCGACTACCCGAACCAGATCAACAACGTCCTCGCCTTCCCCGGCGTCTTCCGCGGCGCTCTGGACGTGCGCGCGAGCGCGATCACGCCGGAGATGGAGGTCGCCGCCGCGCACGCGATCGCCTCGGTCATCGCCGAGGACGAGCTGGGCCCCGAGTACATCGTCCCCAGCGTCTTCAACCGCGAGGTCGCGCCGCGGGTCGCGGCCGAGGTGGCCGCCGCCGCGGAGACGGCCGGGGTGGCGAGACGGCCAGCGCCACGGCAGCCGGCGGAGGCTGCGCCCGTCCTGTAGCGCGCCGCCCTACTCGTAGGCGATCGCCTCGAGCGGCTCGAGCCGAGCGGCCCGCCGGGCCGGGAAGACCGCGGCCACCACCCCGACGACGACTGCCGCGACGACGAAGACGGCCACCTGCGTCGTGGGGAAGGAGAAGACGACGAAGTCGACCCGTGCGATCAGGAGCGCCGCCAGCACGATCCCGAGGACGATCCCGATCATCGCCCCGATCAGGGCCGTGATCACGCTCTCCTGGCGGATCATGCGCCGGACCTGGAGGCGCGTCATCCCGATCGCGCGCAGCATCCCGATCTCCCGCGTCCGCTCGAAGACCGTCAGGACGAGGGTGTTCACGATCCCGAAGAAGCTGACGAGGACGGAGAGCGCGAGCAGCACGTAGAGGATGTTGAGGACGGCGCTGAGCCCCGAGATCTGGTTGTCGATGAACTCCTCCCGGGTCTGTGCCTTCGCGTTGGGGAAGCCGGCGAGCGCCCGCTCGAGCGCCCGCTGGTTGGCCTCGGTCACACCACCTGCCATCTTCACGAACGTGTAGAGGTTGCGCGGCTGCGGCACCTCGCGATCCCAGACGAGGGTCGAGATCGTGACGTGGCCGAACGGCGAGCCCCCCGTCGGGGGGTCGAAGATCCCCTTGACCACGAACCTGCGCACGGCCCCGTTCGGGAAGGTCAGCTCGAGCGGCGAGCCCACCCTCAGCTCGTGGTCGTCCGCGAAGGAATCGTCCACGAAGGCGCCCTCCTCGCCGAGCGTGCCGAGCACCGCCTGCGAGCCCTGCACCCAGTCCAGCCTGACCACCTCGGCGATCCCCGGATCGACCGCGGTCGAGAGCTCGGGCTTGCCGAAGACGAGCGTCTCCCCGGTGCGGACGCTGCCGGCCGCGAGCACGCCCGGGGCGCGGGCCGCCGCCTGTGCCGCGTCCACCGGGATCGGGGAGAAGTTGTTCTGGGCGGTGATCGCGTAGTCCCCGGTGAAGAGGTCGTCGACCGCACCCTCGAAGGAGGCCACGATCCCGGCCGCAAGCGTCGCGACGAGCGTGACGAGGGCGAGGCCGATCATCAGCGCTCCCGCAGTGGAGGCGGTGCGCTGGGGGTTGCGGCGTGCGTTCTCTGTCCCGATCCGGGTCGCCGCCGGCTCGGGGAGGATGCCCGGCAGCTCGACCGGCCATACCGGCTCCCAGCGCGTGAGCGCGCGCCGCAGCGCGAGCAGGCCCACGACGGGCACGAGCAGGGGGTCGAGGAGCGCCCCGCCGGCGAAGGCGAGGATCCGCCCCCCGGTCCCGCCGGGTCCCCAGGCACCGCGTCGCAGGAGCCAGAACGGCAACGTCCAGAACGGCCACACGAGCGCGGAGCCGAGGGCGAGCGACCAGCGGGCGGCGGGGGAGGCCACCGCCGCCAGCACCGGGATGAGCCGAGTCGTCACCCGGGCGACCCCGAAGAAGACGAGCAGCACCCCCACGCCGAGCCAGAGCAGGACGCTCGTCACCCCCAGCCCGGGGACGAAGAGCCCGTACAGGAGCGCTGCGAAGCCGAGCGCGCCGGCGACGAGCGCGCCCAGCGTGCGGGCGGGGAAGAGGGCGCAGCCGAGGAGCGTCGTGAGCAGGCCGAGCACCGCGACCGCGACGCTGACGAGCGTGCTCACCGGGGTGGTCGCGATCGCGAGCACGCCCACGCCGGCGCCGAGCGCGGTCACGAGCGCGCCCGCGAGGAGGCTGCGCGCGCGGTCGAGCGGCTCGCCCGGCAGGCTCGCGCCCTCGCGCACGGCGGCGATCGGGGGCACCGACGTCGCCCGCAGCCCCGGATAGAGGCTCGCGAGCAGCGTGACCAGGATCCCTGCGACGAGCGCGACCGCGACCGTCCGCGGCTCGAGCAGGAGGCCGGAGTTGGGGAGCGTGAAGCCGACCGCGTCGAAGAGCCGGAAGAGGCCCCGCGCCAGCGCGAGGCCGAGGCCGAGGCCGACCGCAGACGCGATCGCGCCCACCGCGAGCGCCTCGACCACGACCGCGCCCAGCACCTGCCGGCTGGTCGCCCCGATCGTGCGCAGCGTCGCGAACTCGCGCGTCCGCTGTGCGATCGTGATCGAGAGCGAGTTGGCGATCACGAACGAGCCGACGAAGAGCGCGATCCCGCCGAACGCGAGCAGGAAGCGCTGAAGGAAGGTGATGAACTCGCTCGTCTCGCGGGCATCGGAGCGGGCCTGGGCGCGACCGGTCTTGACCTGGGCGCCCGGGGGGAGGATCTCCTGGATCTGGCGGACGAGCTCCGCGTCGGCGATGCCCGGCTTCGCCGCGACCGCGATCTCGTCGAGCCGGCCGACCTTCTTGAAGAGCCGCTGCGCCGTCTCCAGGTCGAAGCCGGCGAGCGTCGCGCCGCCGAGCGAGAGACCGGAGGCGAACCGGATCAGGCCCGCGATCCGCAGGCGCCGGACCGGCCCTTCCGCCTGCACCCCGATCTCCTCCCCCACCTCGAGGCCGTGCTCGGACGCCGTCCTCTCGTCGACGACGACCTCGTCCGGGCCGGGCCAGGAGCCGGCGACCAGCGTGAGCGGGTTGAAGGGCGAGTCGCCGTTGGCGATCGAGAAGCCGAGGTTGGGCGCGCCGCCGGAGACGATCGCCTTCCCGTCGTCCCCGATCAGCTGCGTCGTCTCCGAGCTGACGCTGCCCTCGGCCTCCGCCACCCCGGGCAGGCCGCGCACGCGCTCGAGCAGCGACTCGTCGAGGGTGGGCTCGAGGGCGCCGCTGCCCCCGGAGAGGTCGAAGGCGGGCTTGCCGGAGATGACCGCGCTCGAGCCGGCCCGAATCTCGGTGAAGATGCGGTCGAACGCCTGGTCGATCGAGTCGGTGAGGACGTACGTCCCGGCGATCATGGCCACCCCGAGGACGATCGCGAGCGCGGTGAGGGCGGTGCGGAGCTTGCGGCCGAGCAGGCTGCGGAGCGCGAACCGCGTCACGTGAGCTGCTCCATCGCCTCGATCACC
The DNA here is from genome assembly GCA_035559835.1 of Gaiellaceae bacterium. Taxonomy (GTDB): domain Bacteria; phylum Actinomycetota; class Thermoleophilia; order Gaiellales; family Gaiellaceae; genus GMQP-bins7. The sequence goes on along the minus strand of DATMAP010000111.1, from coordinate 13,757 downwards.
TCGTGCGAGCTGGCGCCGCGCAGCTCGCGCACGATGCGGCCGTCGGCGAGGAACAGGATCCGGTCGGCGATCGCGGCCACCCGCGGGTCGTGCGTGACGATGACCGTGGTCTGCCCGCGGCGGTCGACCGCCTCCCGCAGGAGCCGGAGGATCTCCTGGCCCGTGGCGGAGTCGAGGTTCCCGGTCGGCTCGTCGGCGAAGAGGACGGTCGGCTTGGTGACGAGAGCTCGCGCGATCGCGACCCGTTGCTGCTGCCCGCCCGAGAGCTCCGAGGGGCGGTGCCCGACCCGGTCGGCGAGGCCGACGTCGGCGATCAGCTGCTCGATCCAGCCTGGCTCGGGCTTCGCGCCAGCGATCGCGAGCGGGAGCGCGATGTTCTCCCTAGCGGTCAGCATCGGGAGCAGGTTGAAGAACTGGAAGACGAAGCCGATGTGCCTCCGCCGCAGCCGAGTCAGCTCGTCGTCGCCGAGCGCAGTGATCTCGGTGCCGGCCAGCTCCACGGTGCCCGAGCTCGGCTGGTCGAGCCCGGCCAGGATGTGCATGAAGGTCGACTTGCCCGAGCCCGACGGGCCCATGACCGCGGTCAGCTTCCCCCGTTCGATCTCGACCGAGACGCCGCGCAGCGCGTCCACCGCCGTGTCGCCCTCCCCGTAGCGGCGGGTGACGTCGCGCGCGACGACGACGGCGCCGTTCTGGCTCTTGCTCACCGCTCCCGGCTCCTTTCCCTCGGCCGCTCCTCCGTGCGCGCCAAGGCTATCGACGCAGCCGAGTTGCCCGGATGGTGTCGCTTCGGGCACACTCGTCCCGGTGGACGCCAGGCTCGAGATCCGGGCGCAGCTCGAGCGGGCGCGGGCGGGGACGGAGGCGCTCTTGACGCCTGTCCCCGAGGAGGACCTGGTGGCGCAGATCTCGCCCCTCCAGTCGCCGCTCGTCTGGGACCTCGCCCACATCGCCTACTTCGAGGAGCTCTGGATCCTGCGCAGGCTGCTCGGACAGCCGCCCAGCGCCGAGCTCCACGACGACGTGTACGACGCCTTCCGGCACGCTCGGAGCGAGCGCTCGCAGCTCCCTATCCTGCGTCCGGCGGCGGCCCGCGCGTACGCAGCCGACGTACGTGAGCGCGTCCTCGCCGAGCTCGAGCGGGTCGACCTGGGCGCAGCCGAGCCCCTGCTCCGGGACGGCTTCGTCTTCGGGCTCGTCCTCCAGCACGAGCTCCAACACCAGGAGACGATGCTGCAGACACTCCAGCTCCGGGCCGAGCCTCCGTACCCGCTCCCGAACGAGCCGGCGCCCCCGCGCGCGCCGGCGGGGCCGGAGGAGGTGCACGTCCCCGGCGGCCCGTTCGTCCTGGGCGCGGTGGACGAGCCCTGGGCCTACGACAACGAGCGTCCTGCGTACCAGGTCGAGCTACGCCCGTTCTCCATCGACCGCACTCCGGTCACGAACGCAGCCTTCGCGGAGTTCGTCGCGGACGGGGGCTACGAGCGCGAGGAGCTCTGGACCGCCGAGGGCTGGGCCTGGCGCACGCGCGAGGCCGTACGGTCTCCCCTGTACTGGGAGCGGACGGACGGCGGCTGGGAGCGCGTGCGCTTCGGCCGGCGGGAGCCCGTGCCCCCGGAGGAGCCCGTCCAGCACGTCTCCTGGTACGAGGCGGACGCCTTCGCGCGCTGGGCCGGGAAGCGCCTCCCCACCGAGGCCGAGTGGGAGCGGGCGGCAAGCTGGGACGGGCGCGCGGGGAAGAGCCGCTACCCGTGGGCAGGCGAGTGGACGGGGCACGAGGCGAACCTCGGCCGGCTCCGCTTCTCGCCCGCGCCGGCAGGCTCCTACCCCGGCGGCGAGAGCGTCGCGGGCTGCCTGCAGCTCGCAGGCGACGTCTGGGAGTGGACCTCCTCGTGGTTCGAGGCGTACCCGGGCTTCGTTGCCTTCCCCTACGCCGAGTACTCGGAGGTCTTCTTCGGGGAGGGTTACCGCGTGCTCCGGGGCGGCTCCTGGGCGACCGACCCGCTCGTCGCGCGGACGACGTTCCGCAACTGGGACTACCCCGTCCGCCGGCAGATCTTCGCCGGCTTCCGCTGCGCTCGCGACGCATAGCCAGCCCCGCGCATCCAAGGACGGGGAGACGAGCCACCCATGATCGATCGCACCGCACTCGCTCCGCGCGTCCGCGTCGACGTCCTTCTCGACGAGGAGGACCGTCGCGCGGCGCTCCACGACGCCACCTTCTGGGGCCTGCGCGCGACCCCGAAGCAGGTTCCCTCGATCTGGCTCTACGACGAGGCAGGCTCCGCGATCTTCGAGGAGATCACGCGCCTGCCCGAGTACTACCTGACCCGCCGCGAGCGCGAGCTCCTCGTCGCCCACGCGCGGGAGATCGCCTCCCTCACGGGAGCACAGACGCTGGTCGAGCTCGGCTCGGGCACTTCCGAGAAGACCCGCCTCCTGCTCGACGCCCTCGCGGAGGAAGGAGCGCTCGGCTGCTTCGTCCCGCTCGACGTCAGCGAGCAGGTGCTCGTGGCGAGCGCGTACACGATCGCCGCGGAGTACCCCGCGCTCCGCGTGCACGCGGTCGTCGGCGACTTCGAGCGCCACCTGGCCGCCGTGCCCGACGGCGAAGGGAAGCTGATCGCGTTCCTCGGCTCGACGGTCGGGAACCTCGCACCGGAGGCGCGGGCCCGCTTCCTGGGCTCCGTCGCCGAAGCGCTCGGAGCCGGCGATGCGCTCCTGCTCGGCCTCGACCTGGTCAAGGACCCGGCCCGCATCGAGGCCGCCTACAACGACGCCACCGGGGTGAGCGAGCGCTTCCAGCGCAACGCGCTCGCCCACCTCGACCGCGAGCTCGGCTCCGACTTCACCCGCGCCCGCTTCGCCTACATGGCCGCTTGGGACCCGGCCGAGGAGTGGGTCGAGCTCGGCTTCCGCTCCGCCGCCGCTCAGGTCGTGCACGTGCCCGAGCTCGGGGTGGACATCTCCTTCGCCCGAGGGGAGCCGCTGCGGATCGAGGTGAGCGCGAAGTTCCGGCGCGAACGGGTCGAGCGGGAGCTGGCCGGCGCCGGCCTCGCGCTCGAGCGCTGGTGGACGGACGCCGCCGGCGACTTCGCCCTCGCGCTCGCGCGGGCGAGCCGGGTCTGATCAGCGCATGAGCGCGGTCGCCTCGGTCAGCACCTCGCCGAGGATGCCGGTGATCTCGTCGAACTCGGCCTGGCCGGCGACGAGCGGCGGCGAGATCTGGATCACCGGATCGCCGCGGTCGTCGGCGCGGCAGATGAGGCCTGCCTCGAAGAGCGCGTTGGAGAGGAACCCGCGCAGGAGGCGCTCGCACTCCTCGTCCGAGAACGTCTCCCGCGTGTCCTTGTCCTTGACGAGCTCGAGCGCGTAGAAGTAGCCCGTCCCGCGCAGGTCACCCACGATCTCCAGGTCGAGGAGCTGAGCGAGGGTCGCCCGGAACGCGTCCTCGCGCTCGCGGACGCCCTCCACGATCCGCTCCCGCTTCATGATCTCGATGTTCTTGAGCGCGATCGCGCACATGACCGGATGGCCGCCGAAGGTGATCCCGTGCGAGAACATCGAGCGCTCCTCGAGGAAGGGCTCCATGACGCGGTCGGTCGCCACCACCCCGCCGATGGCGGCGTAGGAGGAGGAGAGGCCCTTGGCGATGGTGACGAGGTCGGGGCGGATGTCGTAGCGCTCGGAGCCGAACCAGTACCCGAGCCGGCCGAAGGCGGTGATCACCTCGTCGGCGGAGAGGAGGATGTCGTAGCGGTCGCAGAGCTCGCGGACGCCCTGGAAGTAGCCCACCGGAGGGGTGAAGGCGCCGCCCGCGTTCTGCACGGGCTCGAGGTGCACGAGGCAGACCGTATCCGGGCCCATGGCGAGGATCGTCTGCTCGAGCTCGTCGAGCAGGAAGCGGGTGAACTCCTCCTCCGTCTCCTCGAGCGGGCGGTGGTAGCGGTTCGTGTTCGAGACGTGCCGCACCTCCGGGACGAGCGGCTCGAAAGGCGTGCGGATCGCGGGGATACCGTTGATCGAGAGCGCGCCGAAGGTGGTGCCGTGGTAGGCGATATGGCGCGCGATCGCCTTGTACCGGCGCTGCGGGGCCTGGGTGGCGGCGACCAGCTCGTCGTGCCGCGTCTCGGGCTCGGGCGGGCCCGCGGGCGTCGCCTTCCCCCCGCGCAGCTGGTAGTACTGGCGCGCGAGCTTCCACGCCGACTCGACCGCCTCCGAGCCGCCGTTGACGAAGAAGACCCGGCTCAGGTCGCCGGGGGCGAGCGAGGCGACCTCGGCGGCCAGCTCGATCGCGCGCGGGTGCGCGTACGACCAGTTCGTGTAGAAGGGCAGCTCGCGCATCTGCTCGAGCGCTGCCTGGCCGATCTCCTCGCCGAAGGAGTAGCCGATGTTGACCGAGAAGAGCCCGGCGAGCGCGTCCAGGTAGCGGCGCCCTCTCTCGTCCTCCAGGTAGCAGCCCTCGCCCCGGACGATGATTGGCACGTCCTGCGTCCGGTACCCGCCCATGCGGGTGAAGTGCAGCCACAGGTGCTCCTTGGCGAGCTGCTGGAGGTCGGCGGTCTGGGTAGCGGTCATGCGGCTCCTTCTCGGGTCCGGCCCGCGCGGACGATCCGCCAGAGGACGCTCGCGAGGGCGATGACGATAGCGACGAGGAAGATCGCGCTGGCGACGACGTTCACCTGCGGCGGCACGGCGACGCGGGCGATCCCCCAGACGAAGACGGGGAACGTCTGCGTGCCCCCCGCGTTGAAGTACGTGATCACGAAGTCGTCGATCGAGAGCGCGAAGCCGAGCAGGGACGCGGCCAGCATCGCGGGCGCGAGCAGGGGCAGGGTCACCTTGCGGAAGGTCGTCCACTCGTTCGCGCCGAGGTCCATCGCCGCCTCCTCGAGGTGGCGGTCGAACCCGATCAGGCGCGCCTTCACGGTCACGACGACGTAGCTGACGATGAACATGACGTGGGCGATGAAGATCGTCCAGAAGCCGAGCTGGAAGACGGAGCTCAGGTTCAGGAAGAGCGTCAGGAGCGAGGCCCCGAGCACGATCTCCGGCGTGGACATGGGCAGGAAGACGAGCAGGTTGGTCACGGCTCGCCCGGAGAAGCGGTAGCGGACGATCCCCATCGCCATCAGCGTGCCGAGCGCGGTGGCGACGAGGGTGGCGAGGACGCCGATCTCGAGCGAGATGCGGACTGCGTCCCGGATCCCGAGCACCGCATCCCAGTGGATCCAGTTGTCGATCGTGAAGCCCTGCCAGACGTAGTTGAAGCGCCCGGCCGGGTCGTTGAAGGAGAAGAGGATGACGACCGCGATCGGCAGCATCAGGTACGCGCAGGCGAGCAGGGCGTACACGGTGAGCACGTGCCGCTTGGCGAAGCCCCACGCCCGCGCGGCCGCGCCGAGCCGCGAGGCGGGGACCGGCTCGGCCAGGGCCGTCATCCGGTCAGCCGCTCCGTGCCCACGATGCGGGCGTAGACGAGCAGGGCGCCGAGGATGGCCGCCATCAGGACGAAGGAGAGCGTGGCCGCGGTCGGGTAGTCGAGCGACTCCAGGAACTTCGCCTGGATGACGTTCCCGATCATCGCCTGGTTCGGCGTGCCCAGGAGCCGGGCGTTGATGAAGTCGCCGGCTGCAGGGATGAACGTGAGCAGCGTCCCGGCGACGATCCCCGGCGCCGAGAGGGGGAGCGTCACCCGCAGGAACGCCTGCGTCGAGCTCGCGTACAGGTCCTTCGCCGCCTCCAGGAGCCGCGGGTCGATCTGCTCGAGCGAGACGTACAGCGGGAGCGCCATGAAGGGGAAGAAGTTGTAGGTGATCCCCGACACGACCGCGACCGAGGTCGCGAGCAGGCGGCCGTCCTCGTCCAAGACGTGGAGGGAGCGCAGCAGGCCGACCACCGGCCCCTCGTCGGCGAGGATGTTCAGCCACGCGAGCGTGCGGATCAGGTAGGTGACGAAGAAGGGCGCGACGATGAAGAGCAGGAACAGGTTGCGCCAACGGCCCGCGCGAAAGGCGATCCAGTACACGAGCGGGTACGCGAGGACGAGCGCGACCACCGTCGCGATCCCGGCGTACACGAACGAGCGCACGAGCTGGGGCCGGTAGGTGGAGAGCGCGTCCGGGAAGTTCGAGAAGGCCCAGGTGAACTCGAAGTTGGGGAAGACCCCGGACTGGAGCGACTGGTAGCCGAGGAAGCCGAGCGGGATCGCGAAGAACACGGCGAGCCAGAAGAGCCCCGGCGCGAGCAGGAGGTACGGCGTCAGGCCGCGGTGCCGATGGAAGAACCCGCTCACGACGCTGGCGCAGCCTCCGGTGTCAGACACCGGATCCTGTCAAGGGCGCTTTGCGCCGAATTCGTGCCAATCGTTCCCCAGGGAACCGCGCGACGCCATGCGCCAACGGACACGAGGCCGTGTCCATTCCGGCCGAGTAGCCGGTGAGCCCGCGGCGGATCGGTGTCTGACACCGGTGTGGGCACCCCTACTGACCGAGCACCTGTTGCCACTTCGTGATGTAGGCGTCGTTGTTGAGCGCCGCCGAGTCGAACTGGTGCACCTGGGCGAGCATCTCGTCGGTGGGGAAGATCAGCGGGTTGTCCGCGGTCTCGGGATCGGTCTTGGCCAGCTCCTCCCGCGCGCCTTTGACCGGCGTCACGTAGTTGACGTAGGCGGCGATCTGCGCCGCGATCTTCGGGTCGTAGACGAAGTTCATGAAGACGGATGCGGTCGCCGCGCTCCCGCCCTGAGGGATGAGCATGTTGTCGGTCCAGATCATCCCGCCGTCCTTCGGGATCGCCCACTTGAGCTTCGGGTTGTCGAGCAGGAGCTGGACGATGTCGCCCGACCACGCGACCGAGGCGGCGAAGTCGCCGCGCGTGAGCGGGTCGGCGTAGTCGTTGCCGGTGAAGCGGCGGATCTGGCCGGAGTCGACCGCCTCCTGCACGCGCGCGACCGCCCGGTCGAAGGACTCGTCCGTGACCGCGCCCGGGTCGTCGCCGTTCGCGAGCATGACGAGCCCCACCGAGTCGGCGAGCTCCTGCAGCATCGTCACCTTGCCCTTCAGCTTGGGGTCGGTCAGGAGCTGCTCGATCGACTCCACGGGGCCGGTCAGCTCCTCGTTCCAGGCGATCCCCGTCATCCCCGACTGCCACGGCAGCGAGTACTCGCGGCCCGGATCGAAGGGCGGGCTCTTCTGGGCGTCGATCAGGTTCTCCATGTTCGGGATGCGGTCTTTGTCCAGCTTCTCGACCCAGCCCTCGCCGATCAGGAGCCCCGGGAAGCGCGAGTTGTCGGTGAAGACGAAGATGTCGCGGTCGATCCCCTGGCCCTGGGAGAGCGGGCCCTGGATCTTGGCGAAGTACTCCGCGTTGTCGTTGATCTCCTCGAAGTAGTTGACCTTGATCCCGGTCTCGGCGGTGAACTGCTCGAGCGTCGGATGCTTCTTCGTCTTCGGGTCCACGTCGATGTAGAGCGGCCAGTTGGCGAAGTTGAGGACGTCCTTCAGCTCGTCTCCGCCTCCGCCGCCTCCGCCGCCGCAGGCTGCAAGCAGGCTCGGCAGCGAGAGGACGGTCAGGCCGGCGGCTCCGCGCCGCAGGAGCTGATCGCGCGTCATCCGGGGGTTCATGCCTGTTCCTCCTCCTTGTCGTCGACGACGAAGGTCGCGTCCGGGCTCCAGCTCAGCACGACCTGGGACCCGGGAGACGGGACGCGCGCTCCCGAGTCGACGTTCTGCGCGAAGACGTGCACGACGCCCGCCCGCGTGCGCACGACCACCTGCGTGGCCACCCCGAGGTAGGCGGTCTCGGCCACCGTCCCGGCGAGCTGGTTCTCGCCCCCACCGGGACCGAGCACGATCTTCTCCGGGCGGACACCGGCGGCCACCCGCCCCGAGCGCCCGTTCACCCGGGCGCGCACGACCTCCCCGCTGTCGAGCCGGACGGCGTCGGGACCCTCCACGGTGCCGCGGAGCAGGTTCGAGATCCCGAGGAAGCCGGCGACGAAGGCGGTCGCGGGGCGCTCGTACAGCTCCTGCGGCGGGCCGAGCTGCTCGATCCGCCCGCGATCCATGACCGCGATCGCGTCGGCCATGGTCATCGCCTCTTCCTGGTCGTGCGTGACGTGGACGAAGGTGATCCCGATGTCGTGCTGGATTCGCTTCAGCTCGAGCTGCATCTGCTTGCGGAGCTTCAGGTCGAGGGCGCCGAGCGGCTCGTCCAGCAGGAGGACGCGCGGCGAGTTGACGAGCGCCCGCGCGAGCGCGACCCGCTGGGCCTGCCCGCCGGAGAGCTGCTTCGGCTTGCGGGCGCCGAAGCCCGCGAGACCGACGAGCTCCAGCATCTCGGCCACCCGGCGGCGCGCCTCCGCCTTCCCCACTCCGCGCCGCTCGAGCCCGAAGGCGATGTTCTGCTCGACCGTCATGTGCGGGAAGAGCGCGTAGCTCTGGAAGACCGTGTTCACGTCGCGCTTGTAGGGCGGAAGCCCGACCACGTCCTGCTCGCCGAGGAGGATCCGCCCGGCGGTGGGCTCTTCGAAGCCGCCGATCATGCGCAGCGTTGTCGTCTTGCCGCAGCCGGACGGGCCCAGCAGGGCGAAGAAGGAGCCGCGCGGAACCGCGAGCGAGATCCCGTCGACCGCGACGACGTCGTCGAAACGCTTGACGACGTGCTCCAGGCGCACATCGGCGGGCGCACCGGCCACCCTAGGGTCTCCCGTCTCCGGACGGTTCGTAGATGCGGGCGCCCCAGTCGTAGAGCTGCTTCCAGAGCTCGAGGTACGGGAAGGTCTCGGTGGCTACGACTCCATCGAGGACGCGGAGCCGGTTCGTGAGGTCGAGGAGCTGGCGCCGGTCGGCGCAGACGATCTCGACAAGGAGGTCGAACTGGCCCGTGGTGATGACGACGTAGTCGGCCTCGTCCCAGCGCGCGATCTGCTCGGCGACCTCGTCCGGAGGACCGGCCGTGCGGATGCCGACCATGGCCATCGACTCGAACCCGAGCCCGAGCGGGTTCGTCACCGCGGTCACCTGGAGGATGTTCTCCCGGCAGAGACGCAGGTAGCGCGCGCGGACGGTCGCCTCGGAGACGCCGATGGCCGCGGCGATGCGGCGAAACGGCTCCCGCCCGTTCTTCTGGAGCGCCTCGATGATGCTCCGGTCGACCGCGTCGATGCGGGGCGCTCGCGAGACCGGCCCTCGACGGACCTGCTGCGCATTGCTGCGCTTTCGAGCGTCGGTTCTACGCAATGCGCGGCATTACCTACCAGAGCCTGCGCATTACGTCAACCTACGCCAGCTTCACCGCCACGTGCTTGATCCGCGTGTACTCCTCCATCGAGTAGATGGACATGTCCTTGCCGTAGCCAGACTCCTTGAAGCCGCCGTGCGGCATCTCCGAGGAGAGCGGGAAGAGGTGCTCGTTCACCCACACCGTCCCGAAATCGAGCCGCGCGGCCACCTTCATCGCCCGGCCCACGTTCTCGGAGAAGACCGAGGCGGCGAGCCCGTAGCGGACGCCGTTGGCCATGGCGATCGCCTCCTCGTCGGAAGCGAACGGCTGCACGGTCACGACCGGCCCGAACACCTCCTGCTGGACGATCTCGGCGTCCTGCGCCACGTCGGTCACGATCGTCGGCTGGACGAAGAAGCCGCGCTCGCCGAGCGCGCCGCCGCCGGTCACGATCGTCGCCTTGGCGGCCGTCGCCCGCTCGAGGAAGCCGAGGACGCGCTGCTGCTGCTCGGCCGAGATGACCGGGCCCATGTCCACGTCCTCGCCCTCGGCCGGATCGGCCACCTTCATCGCCTCGACGGCCTTCACGGACTCGGCCAGCACGTCGTCGTAGATCTTCTGGTGCACCAGGATCCGGGAGGAGGCCGTGCAGTCCTGGCCGGAGTTCCAGTACCCGCCGATCTTCACCGCCTCCGCGACCGCCGCCGGGTCGGCGTCGTCGAGCACGACCATCGGCGCCTTCCCTCCCAGCTCGAGGTGGACGCGCTTGAGCGTCTGCGCTGCGTTCGCGGCGATGATCTTGCCCGTCGCCACGTCCCCGGTGAGCGAGACGAGGCGGATCTCGGGATGGCGGACGAGCGCGTCGCCGACCGGGATCCCGTCTCCGGTGACGACCTGGAGCACGCCCGGGGGCAGGATCTCCTGCGCCAGCTCGACGAAGCGCAGCGTCGTCAGCGGCGTCTGCTCGGCCGGCTTGATGATCTGCACGTTCCCGGCCGCGAGCGCGGGACCCAGCTTCCACACGACCATCATCAGCGGGTAGTTCCAGGGCGTGATCCCGGCCACGATCCCGAGGGGCTCGCGGCGGATCAGGGAGGTATAGCCCTCGACGTACTCGGCGGCCGACTTGCCCTCCAGGTTGCGGGCGGCGCCGGCGAAGAAGCGGAGGTTGTCGGCGGAGAAGGGCATCTCGTCTCGGGCGATCGCCATCGGCTTGCCGACGTTCTGCGACTCGAGCCGGGCCAGCTCCTCGGCGTTCTCGTCGATCACGTCGGCGAGCTTCAAGAGCAGCTCCATCCGATCCTTGGGCGTCTTGAAGCGCCACTCCTCCCACGCTTTCTGCGCCGCGGCGACGGCGCGCTCCACGTCCTCGGCCGTGCCGCGCGGGACCTCGGCGATGACCTCCCCGGTCGCCGGGTTCAGCACCTCCATGGTCTCGCCGCTCGACGACTCGACCCACTCGCCGCCGATGAACTGCTTCAGCTGGGTGACGGACACGCTCACGGGAAACCTCCGTTCGGGGGAACGGGCTGAGCGTAGCGCCCGGCACCCGGCCGCGACAACTGGGAGCGGGCGCCCGCTTGCTGCGGTAGAACTCGGGCCGCGTGCGAGTCCTCGTCGTCGGAACCGGTGGAGTCGGCTCGGCCTTCGCGACGATCGCAGCTCGCCGCGCGAGCTTCTCCCACGTCGCGCTCGCGGACTACGACCCAGCCCGCCCCGAGCGGGTCGTGGCCGCGCTCGAGGACCCGCGCTTCGACGCCCACCGCGTGGATGCGTCGCGGCGCGAGGACGTCGTCCGCGTCATCCGCGAGACCCGCCCCGACGCAGTCCTGAACGCGGTCGACCCCGTCTTCGACCTTCCGATCTTCGAGGCCTGTCTGGAGACGCGCACGACCTACCTCGACCTGGCCATGTCGCTCTCGCGCCCCCACCCCGAGCGACCCTACGAGGAGTGCGGGGTCAAGCTCGGCGACGAGCAGTTCGCCCGCGCGGCGGAATGGGAAGAGGCAGGCTTGCTCGCGCTCGTCGGGATGGGCGTGGAGCCGGGCCTCTCCGACGTCTTCGCCCGCTACGCGGCCGACGAGCTCTTCTCCGAGATCGACGAGGTCGCCGTGCGAGACGGGGCGAACCTCGAGGTCGAGGGCTACGAGTTCGCGCCCACCTTCTCGATCTGGACGACGATCGAAGAGTGCCTGAATCCGCCCGTGATCTGGGAGCGTGGCCGAGGCTGGTACACGACCGAGCCCTTCTCCGAGCCGGAGGTGTTCGACTTCCCGGAGGGCATCGGGCCGGTCGAGTGCGTCAACGTCGAGCACGAGGAGGTCCTGCTCGTCCCCCGCTGGATCGACTGCCGCCGGGTCACCTTCAAGTACGGGCTCGGCGCCGAGTTCATCGAGGTGCTGCGAACGCTGCACAAGCTCGGCTTGGACTCGAAGGAGCCGGTGCGCGTGCGCGACGTCGAGGTCGCCCCGCGCGACGTCGTCGCCGCCTGCCTCCCCGACCCGGCCACCCTCGGCGACCGCATGACCGGGAAGACGTGCGCGGGAACGCTCGTCACCGGCCTCGGCACAGACGGAGCGCCGCGGAAGACCTACCTCTACCACGTGGTCGACAACGAGTGGTCGATGCGCGAGCACGGCTCGCAGGCGGTCGTCTGGCAGACGGCGATCAACCCCGTGGTCGCGCTCGAGCTGCTCGCGGAAGGAACGTGGACGGGCGTCGGCGTGCTCGGCCCGGAGGCGTTCCCCGCGCAGCCGTTCCTCGACAAGCTCGCCGAGCTCGGCTCCCCGCACGGCGTCCTCGAGCTCGAGTCGTAGTCTGCGTTGGCCATCGAGCCAACGGTCATCTTGCGCGAGGCGCGGCCCGGCGCGACCATGACCGTGTGCGGTGGAGGCGAAACGCGACTGCAACCCTTGATGATGTGATCGAGTACCTCCGAGGGATCGGGACTATCCTGATGGCAATCGACGCGAAGCTCGTGAGACTCGTGCAGGAGTACGGAGACGACGAAGATGAAGAGGAAGAGAGATCCTGAGGAGATCCGCAAGCTGCTCGAGCAGAGCGAGGCCGCGCGCAAGCAGATGCAGGAGATCATCGACCGCGTGGAGGCGCGCATGGAAGAGCGACGAGCGCGCCGCGGGCGCAGCCTGCTCCGCCGCCTGGTCGCGCGGTAGCCGCGCTGCTCGGTCCGCCGTCGATGAGTTCGGGCGCCGTTCGTCGTCTCGACGACGTGCGCTCTAGGATCGGCCCGTGCCAGTCGTGAGGCTCCGCGCCCCGCTCGCCGAGCTCGCGGGAGGTCGCCGCGAGCTCGAGCTCGAGGGCTCGACGGTCGCGGAGGTGCTCTGCGCGCTCGAGCGCGAGCACCCGGATGTCACAGGCTGGATCATGGACGAGCAGAAGCGCATCCGCGAGCACGTCAACGTCTTCGTCAACGGCGAGAGAGGCCGTGAAGGCACGGCCGTCTCCCCCGGCGATCGCATCCACGTCATCCCCTCGATCAGCGGAGGTTGAGCCCATGACCCAGCTCCTCGTCGGCACGAAGAAAGGCCTGTTCGTTCTCGAGGGCGACGGCGAGACGTTCGAGCTCGCATCCCGCTCGTTCGCCGGCGAGCCGGTCGAGTACGCGATGCGCGACCCGCGCAGCGGCCGCACCTTCGCCTGCGTCACCTCCGCCTTCTACGGCCCGAAGCTCTTCTTCGCCGACGACCCCTCGGGCGAGTGGGAGCAGGCGGAGGGGCTCGCGCTCCCCGAGGGCGCGGAGCAGGCGCTCGAGCGGCTGTGGACGGTCGTCCCCGGCGAGGCAGAGGGGCTCCTGTACGCGGGCGGGGCGCCCGGCGTCCTCTTCGAGAGCCACGACGGCGGCCGTACCTGGACGCTGAACGACGCCTTCTGGAACCAGCCCACGCGGCCGGAGTGGAGCCCAGGCGCCGGCGGCATGTGCCTGCACTCGATCGCGACGTGGCCGGGCGACCCGTCGCGCCTCGCGCTCGGCATCTCCGCGGTCGGCGTGTGGCTCTCCGACGACGGTGGGCAGACGTGGCGCCACGGAAACGCGGGGCTCGTCCCCCGCTACCTGCCCGAGGAGGCGCGCGCGGACACGATCACCCTGTGCGTGCACAACCTGCATCGCGCCCGAAGGCGGCCGGAGCGCCTGTTCATGCAGTTCCACGGCGGGGTCTACCGCTCCGACGACGCGGGCGAGAGCTGGATCTCGATCGCGGACGGCCTCCCCTCCGACTTCGGCTTCCCGCTCGTGGTCGATCCCGACGACCCGGACTCGGCGTACGTGATCCCGCTCGTCGCCGACCTCGACCGCGTGACGCCGGACGGCCGCGTCTGCGTCTACGAGACCCGAGACGCCGGCGCGACCTGGATCGAGCGCGGCGACGGGCTCCCCGCCGAGAACGCGTACCTGACGATCCTGCGCCAGGCGTTCTGCGGGGCGGGCTCCGGGCCGACGATGGAGCTCTACTTCGGCGCCACCTCCGGCGACGTGTTCGGCTCGACCGACGCGGGGGCGACGTGGTTCACCG